>CAJUQU010000357.1 GCA_910588595.1 uncultured Lachnospiraceae bacterium
CTTGCAGGACACCACGGACTGGACAAAGAACAGGTGTTTGTTGGCGTCGGTTCGGATGATGTCCTCTCGCTGGCGTTTTTGACGTTTTTCACTTCGGGGAGACCGATTTTGTTCCCGGATATCACATATTCTTTCTATGATGTGTGGGCAGACCTGTACAGGATTCCCTATGAAGACCAGCCGCTGGGCGAGGATTTTTGCATTAGAAAGGAAGATTATTTTAAGGAAAACGGTGGTATCATCATAGCAAATCCCAATGCACCGACAGGTGTGGCATCTGAGCGCTTTGTATATGAGGAGATCCTCAGGGCAAATCCTGATTCGGTCGTGATCATCGATGAGGCTTATGTGGATTTTGGCGGGGAGAGCTGTGTGCCTTTGATCGAAAAATATGACAACCTGCTTGTCGTGCAGACATTCTCCAAATCACGTTCGATGGCGGGGATGCGCATCGGCTATGCGATGGGAAGCAAGAAGCTGATCAAGTACCTCAATGATGTGAAATTTTCGTTCAATTCATACACAATGAATGCTATCACGATCGCAGCGGGTGTGGCTTCAGTGGAGAACGAGGCGTACTTTGCGGAGGCGACGGCAAAGGTTGTCGCGACAAGGGAGCGCACTAAGAAAGAACTCACAAGACTAGGCTTTGTCTTCCCGGATTCGAAGACCAATTTTATCTTTGCGGCACACAGGACAGTTGCTGCGCAGGAGATTTTTGATGTGCTCCGGGCAAACAAGATGTACGTAAGACATTGGAATAAGCCGCGCATTGCCGATTATCTGCGCATTTCCATAGGAACGGATGAGGAGATGGACAAGGTGCTCGCAGTGCTCGAGGATTATTTGAAAGATAAATAGTCAGGAGAAAACGAAATAATATAATAGTGAAGAGAGGTTGGACATATATTTATGAAAGAATTTGTCATGAACATTTTTAGAGGTATGGTCATCGGGATCGCTAATGTGATTCCGGGAGTCAGCGGCGGGACCATGATGGTTTCCATGGGCATCTATGACAGGCTGATACTGGTGCTGACTCACTTTATCAAGCGCATAAAGGAGGCGGTCGCACTGCTGGTCCCGATCCTGGTCGGAATGCTCCTTTCGATCGCCATATTTGCGAAAATATTTTCGGAGGTGCTGTTTCCGCGGTTTCCGCTGCAGACGAATCTGTTTTTCATCGGATTGATCCTCGGCGGTCTGCCTGTTATTTATGGAAAAGTCAAGGGAAATACGATCAGGATCCCGCAGATCATCGCGTTTATCCTGTTTTTCGTGATGGTGGTGGGCTTTGCCCTTGTCGGCGAGGGCGGCGGTTCAAGTGCGGACATCTCGTTTGGCGCGGGCAATGTGATCAAGCTCTTTGGTGTTGGTATTATTGCGGCAGCTACGATGGTAATACCCGGTGTGAGCGGTTCGATGATCATGATGATTCTGGGGTATTACAACACGATCATTGACACGATCAACGATTTTATCAATGCGCTGAAAGCGTTTGATATTGCCGCAATGCTCGATACGTTTGTGGTGCTGGTGCCATTTGGATTCGGGGTGCTGGTCGGCATTGTGGCAGTGGCAAAACTGATCGAGTTCATGTTGAAGCGCTACCCGTCGATTACGTACTGGGCGATTATAGGACTGATCGTAGCTTCGCCGTTCGCGATTCTGATCATGATGGAGATCGGCGCGTTTGGCTTTGTGGAGGTCATCACAGGGGTGGTCCTGCTGGCAGCAGGGTTCTTCATCTCTCTAAAGCTGGGGGCATAGGGCTATGGAAGCGTACACAGATTTTGCGGGCGTGTATGACCAGCTGATGGACGAGACACCGTATACGCAGTGGTGTCAGAACATCGTGCAGGAGCTGGAAAAATATGGGATAAGGGACGGGCTGGTTCTGGATCTTGGATGTGGGACGGGGAGTCTGACAGAACTTCTTGCCGGGCATGGTTTTGACATGATCGGTGTGGACAGTTCTGATCAGATGCTCAATATCGCCTGCGAAAAGAGGGAGAGATCGGGTTGCGATATCCTCTATCTGGGGCAGGATATGCGTTCCTTTGAACTGTACGGGACGGTGCGGGCTGTCGTGAGTGTGTGTGACAGCCTGAATTATCTGTTGGAAGAGGAGGATCTGACAGCCTGTTTCCGGCTTGTCAATAATTACCTTGATCCCAATGGGATTTTTATCTTTGATTTCAACACAAGATACAAGTATGAGACGGTTATCGGGGACAGTGTGATCGCCGAGAACCGGGAGGACTGCAGTTTTATCTGGGAGAATTATTTTGATCCGGAAAGTGGTATCAATGAGTATGATCTGACCATATTTGTGAGGGATACGAAGGCGCCGGCGTCTGGGCAGGAGCTTTTTTCCCGTTTTCAGGAGGTGCATCTCCAGAGAGGGTACACGCTGCAGACGATGCGGTCCCTTATAGAGCGTTCCGGAATGGCATTCGTCAGGGCGTACGATGCGGATACACTTGGGGAAGTCACAGAGACAAGTGAGCGGATCTACTGTGTGGCGCAGGAAAGGCAAAAATCTAGTACACCGTTTTCTTAATCCTCGTATACAAAGTGCTTGATATTTGCGTCAGTGCAAGGCGGAGGAAGGAGGCGTAGCGGTGGCTACGGTGACTGACGACAACGCGGCAATGACACAAATAGCGAGTGCTTGGTATATGAGGAATTAAAAAACGCTGTACTAGTACAGTACGGTATTGATAGAAGAAGGAGTAGTATATGAAAGATTATATAGTAAGGGCGACGGCGGCGAATGCGCAGATCAGGGCTTTTGCGATGACTTCGAGAGAGCTTGTCGAGCAGGCGAGGGCAATTCATGATCTAAGTCCTGTGATCACGGCGGCGTTGGGGCGTCTTCTCACTGCAGGTGCGATGATGGGGAGTATGCTCAAAGGAGAGAAAGATACACTGACACTGCAGATACACTGTGACGGACAGGTGCGGGGGCTGGCAGTGACGGCTGATTCCAGAGCAAATGTTAAGGGGACAGCGCTGGAGCCGCAGGTGATGCTTCCGCCGAATGCGCTCGGAAAGCTCGATGTTGGCGGCGCAGTGGGAACGGGGATACTGAGTGTCATCAAGGATATGGGATTAAAGGAACCGTATGTGGGACAGACGCAGCTGCAGACAGGTGAGATCGCGGAGGATCTCACGTATTATTTTGCGACATCGGAGCAGGTTCCATCGGCTGTGGGGCTCGGCGTGCTGATGGAGAAGGACAATACGGTGAGACAGGCGGGTGGTTTTATCATTCAATTGATGCCTTTTGCCGAGGACGAGACGATCAACGCCCTCGAGGAAAAGCTCAAGACGATGGACAGTGTCACCAATATCCTGGATAGCGGCAGCACCCCCGAACAGCTTCTTGAGCTTCTTTTGGGCGGTCTGGGACTTGAGATCAACGACACGATACCGGCGCAGTATTATTGTGACTGCAGCCGCGAGCGCGTGGAGCGGGCGATCATCAGCATCGGCAGGAAGGACATCCAGGAGATGATCAATGACGGCAAACCGGTTGAAGTGCGCTGTCAGTTCTGTAATCGATTGTACGATTTTGATATCAATGATCTTCAAAAAATGCTGCAGGATGCAGTGGTGTGACCTTCTAATAGATCACACCAGCCTCTGGTCTGTCGGCATTCTCTGACACTGCCGCTTTGTCCAGAGCCTCTGTGATCGCCTGCATCAGCAGCATGGAGGTGTAGCGGTTCTCGGTGCCGTAGTTGATATTGTCGATGCTCTGTTCGGACAGGATCACGGATGCCAGTTCAGATCGGAAGAGCGT
>CAJUQU010000358.1:0-2346 GCA_910588595.1 uncultured Lachnospiraceae bacterium
TTAATAATCGAGTAAATATCACCTGCTATCCGCGCCCTCTGCACACCTTCAAAGCCAGACGCAGGGTCCAGGTCCACTACGCCGTCGCTTTGAGGACACACAGATGACACGAGTATCAGGAACTGTTTTTCACTGTTATTTAGGCAACGCTGTACTAGTGCGCCATCCAGTCAGAAATCAGAGTTGTAATGCACGGATCGTACCAGTGCCAGGCAAACTTTCTGGACTATGTGGCGGCATCGTCCAGAAAGTTTAACGACGCAATGGCGCAAAACAGACAGTTCACGAGTCTGATTTCCGGCCGGATGGCGTACCAGCTCTGGCACAGACCATACAGCCCCATATTTCAATTTGTATCTAATGGCGCATTCGCGTACCTTGAAAAATGCTTTCTGGCAAATGTACGTCACAATTTGTGGAAAATTTATGCCAAATGAAAAAAGCAAAAGCAAAAAAAGCACTGCCTTATGTCAGCTGAATTTGACGCAAATATCACGCAAAGTGGTGAATCCGACCTCCGGAGTCGTTATACAGATGGCAGGGATGATTTTTCAAGCACTCTTTAGTACTAAATCAATACTTTTTATATTATACCTCACTTTTCTCAAAATAGGAAGAAGAATTTATTGCGATTTACAAAGATTTATTATACATTATAAAGTAAGGTGCTTTTTATGCACGCGGGCGGGCAATCATTCCCCGCCCGTTAAGGAACCCTTAGGATCTGTATGAAATACCCTGCGCAGTCCGTATCGGTTATTTTGCTGCAGTTCCTCACCAGATTTAATGAAGGAGATTTTACATATGGAAGCTCAAATGACAATCCAGGAACAGGCGTTGGCACTTCACAGAGAATGGAACGGAAAACTCGAAACCGTGTCCAAAACGCCTGTCAACTCAAGGGAGGCACTCTCGCTCGCCTACACTCCCGGTGTGGCAGAGCCGTGCAAGGTGATCGCCAAAGACAAGGAAGCCGCATACCAGTACACCATGAAAGCGAACACTGTAGCCGTCGTGTCCGACGGAAGCGCCGTGCTCGGTCTTGGCAACATCGGACCGCACGCCGCGATGCCGGTCATGGAGGGGAAGGCGGTGCTCTTCAAGGAGTTTGGCGGCGTGAATGCCGTCCCTATCTGCCTCGACACACAGGACACCGAGGAGATCATCAAGGCAGTCACCTGGCTCGCACCGGCCTACGGCGGCATCAACCTTGAGGACATCAGCGCCCCGCGCTGCTTTGAGATTGAGGAGCGCTTAAAAGAGATCCTCGACATCCCCGTATTCCACGACGACCAGCACGGCACCGCGATCGTCGTCCTCGCAGGCATCATCAACGCCCTCAAAGTTGTCGGTAAACAGAAAGAAAACTGCCGGGTCGTCGTAAACGGTGCAGGCAGTGCAGGCGTCGCCATCACAAAGCTCCTGCTGACATACGGCTTTACAAACGTGATCATGTGCGACAAGGTGGGCATCGTGTCAACCTCCACAGAGGGTCTCAACTGGATGCAGGAAAAGATGGCAAAGATCACCAACCCGGACAATGTGACCGGAACGCTCGCGGATGCCCTGAAAGGCGCGGACATTTTTGTCGGTGTCTCCGCGCCGAATATCGTCACGCCTGAAATGGTCCGGTCGATGGCTCCCGATTCCATCCTCTTTGCCATGGCAAACCCCACACCGGAGATCATGCCTGACGTGGCAAAAGCTGCCGGTGCGCGCGTTGTCGGCACCGGCAGAAGCGATTTCCCAAACCAGGTCAACAACGTGGTCGCATTCCCGGGTATATTTAAGGGTGCTCTCGAGGGGCGCGCCACACAGATCACGGAGGAGATGAAACTTGCCGCCGCTGCTGCGATCGCCGGACTTGTGCCGGACGAGGAGCTGAGCGAGGACAACATCATGCCGGAAGCCTTTGATCCAAAGGTGGCAGAGCTTGTCGCGCAGGCAGTCCGATCACACATCAGACCGTGATGCGCTGGGACGACCGCCCCTACCACTCCCTTGACTACGAACTCAAAAAGCGCTTCGGTGAAAAAATATACAAGATCGCCCTCGATGCCGGCATGACCTGCCCGAACCGCGACGGAACCTGCGGCGTCCGCGGCTGTATCTTCTGCAGCGCGGGCGGGAGCGGCGATTTTGCCGTCAGGATGTCCCTGGGCGAAAGTTCGATCTCCGCCCAGCTCGAGCGGGGAAAACAATACTTTCGCAATAAAAATATCGGCAGTCATTTTATCGCTTATTTTCAGGCGTACACAAACACCTACGCGCCTGTCGAAACACTCGAGGCACTCTACCGCGAGGCGTTGGACGAGCCTAGATCGGAAGAGCGTCGTGTAGGGAAAG
>CAJUQU010000358.1:2356-3784 GCA_910588595.1 uncultured Lachnospiraceae bacterium
TTGGACGAGCCTGCGGTCGTCGGGATCTCCATCGCCACCAGACCCGACTGTCTCGGCGATGACGTGCTCTCGCTGCTCGACAGGCTGAACAAAACATACCGCGACAAATTCATCTGGATCGAACTCGGTCTGCAGACCATTCATGAGCACACCGCCGCGCTCATACGGCGCGGCTATCCGCTCTCCGTGTTTGAGCAGACTGTGATCCGGCTCCGCGGGATCTCCATCCCTGTGATATCGCATGTTATTATAGGACTTCCCGGCGAGGATCGCTCCATGATGATCGATACCTGCCGTTATTTATCCACGATCGGCATCGACGGAATTAAATTACAGTTGTTACATGTTCTCAAAAACACGGATTTAGTCGAATTTTATACAAAGAAAACATTTGATATTCTCGACATGATGGCGTATATTGATATCATAATCTCCTGTCTCGAGGTGCTGCCTCCCGACATGGTGATACACCGTCTGACAGGTGACGGTCCAAGAGATCTGCTGCTCGCCCCTCTGTGGAGCCTGGACAAAAGACGTGTCCTCAACACACTGCACCAGGAGATGCGGCGGCGCGGCACATGGCAGTCCCGGGTCTTTTCACGGGCAAACACAAACCCCAAAGGAGAGTTGCTTTTATGACACAAGATCCATTGACATTATACAAACTGATCGTCCTGTACATGTTAGATAAAGTTACCTTCAAACTGTCCTACTCACAGATCAGCAGCTTCATCCTCGAAAAGGAATACACGAATTTCATCACACTGCAGCAAGTGATCGCCGACCTGCAGGACACGGAGCTGATCAAGGCGGACACCTCGATGAACCGCACTCTATTCTCCATCACGGAGGAGGGACGCAGCACACTGTCCTATTTTGGGAACCGCATCGGTGACGCCATCATCGCCGACATCGATGCATTTCTCGCCGAAAAACACCTCGAGCTGAAAAACGATTCGGCGATCACCGCCAAATACTACAAGTCGACTTCCGGGGAATTCGTGGCAGAGCTGAGCGCCCGCGAAAAATCCACCGAACTTGTCAATATCAAGATCGCTGTTCCCGCGGAGGATATGGCAGAAGCCCTCTGCGAGAGCTGGTACAACAAAAATGAACAGATCTACAAATATTTGATGGAGACGCTCTTTTAAGCGTCTCCAGTGACGTTTTGTAAAGAACTTTTTAATCAAATTCACAGAAAATTTATATTTCGGGGCAAAAAAATAGAGCCAGGAACCTGTTTTTTAGATTCCTGGCTCATTAGTGCCATTTACATATCCTGGTCTGTTTTCAAATTTCTCACTTCATCAACTGAAAGGCCAACAAATTCCGCAATCTTTTCAAGCGTTATTGTTCCATCTTCCAGCATTTTCTTTGCAACATTTATCATTCCTTCTTTCAATGTCTGATTCCTCATATCTTCCATAG
>CAJUQU010000359.1 GCA_910588595.1 uncultured Lachnospiraceae bacterium
CCACCGAGATCTACACCTTTCCCTACACGACGCTCTTCCGATCTGGGGAGTATTTATGACGATCAGAGTTGGCAGTGATGTGGAGAAGGATCATATTTTATCTGAATATCCATATACCGCTCAGGTAATGCATCCGGGAGGAACCTTGATTGTCGCCGTTGAGGGCAGCAGCATACTGGGTTTTTCGTGGTCATTCACAAGACAGATCCCGGCTGCGGTCGGACAGCGGGAAGAGTTCATCAATGTTATAGAAGTCTTTGACACGAAGCACCAATGTAAGGGGATCGGGAGCCTGATCGTGAAAAAATGCATCGAGATGGCAAAAGAGAATGAATGTTATCAGGTAAGGGCATACTGTGATATCAACAATACAGCATCACATATGCTATGGGTGAAGAACGGTTTTACAGTATCACCTGTTCAAATGGAAAACGGACAGATAGTAGGTTCGTTTGTCGCGTACAAGATATAGAGCAGCGGGGGTATGTGAACTGTAATAAAAATCATCTGACACAAACAATCGGATGTTTGCAATTGATTTATATGGAAATATTTGTTAGAATAAGAGACATAGCTATTAGTGATGATTTTTGTAAAGGAGAATGCAGATGAGCAAAGTAACGTTTGATTATTCAAAGGCAGCACAGTTTATCAGTGACCATGAGGTTGAGTACATGAAAAAGCTGACGCTTGACGCGAAAGATGTACTTGTGAATAAGACTGGTGCAGGCAATGATTTTCTGGGCTGGATCGACCTGCCGGTGGACTATGACAAAGAAGAGTTCGGAAGGATCAAAGAGGCGGCGAAGAAGATCCAGGGTGACAGTGACGTATTGCTGGTGATCGGCATCGGCGGTTCTTATCTGGGGGCCAGGGCAGCGATCGAATTCCTGCGTCACGGTTTTTACAACATGGTGGACAAGAGTATCAGAAAGACACCTGAGATTTATTTTGTAGGAAATTCAATCAGCTCTACGTATATCAAGCATTTGGCAGATGTGATCGGTGACAGGGATTTCTCCATCAATATGATCAGCAAGTCCGGCACGACGACAGAGCCGGCTATCGCGTTCCGCGTGTTTAAGGAAATGATGGAGAAGAAGTACGGCAAGGAGGGCGCTGCGAAGAGGATCTATGCGACGACGGACAAGGCAAAGGGATCCTTGAAGAATCTTGCCACAGAGGAAGGCTATGAGACATTTGTTGTTCCTGATGATGTAGGCGGGCGGTTCTCTGTATTGACGGCGGTAGGCCTGCTTCCGATCGCGGTGAGCGGTGCGGATATCGACAAGCTGATGGAGGGCGCTGCAAGCGGAAGAAAGAGCGCGCTGGAACTCCCGTTTGAGGAGAATGACGCCATGAAGTATGCGGCAGTCAGAAACATTCTGTTGAGAAAAGGAAAGGCAGTCGAGATCCTCTGTAACTACGAACCGAGTGCACACTATGTATCAGAGTGGTGGAAGCAGCTCTTTGGCGAGTCGGAGGGCAAGGATCAGAAGGGATTGTTCCCGGCGAGCGTTGATCTGACGACAGACCTTCATTCTATGGGACAGTTTATACAGGACGGTGCAAGGGTGATGTTTGAGACGGTTCTCAATATCGAGAAGGCGAGGGAGGAGATCACGATCGGCACGGAGCCGGTAGACCTTGACGGACTGAATTATCTCGCTGGAAAGACGGTTGATTTTGTGAACAAGAGTGCGATGAACGGTACGGTCCTTGCTCATACAGATGGACAGGTTCCCAACCTTATGGTCAATATGCCGGAGGTCAGCGAGTTCTATCTTGGCGAGCTGTTCTATTTCTTTGAGTTTGCGTGCGGCCTGAGCGGATATCTGCTCGGTGTCAATCCGTTTAATCAGCCAGGCGTGGAGAGTTACAAGAAGAATATGTTTGCGCTTCTCGGAAAGCCGGGTTATGAGGCTGCCAGAGAGGAGCTTTTGAAGAGATTATAGTGTCGCCAGGCGGCACATTAAGAGAATGCGAATGCATTTTCCTGAATGAGTGTACGTTAGGCAGCCCCACGGGAACCAGCAAAGTTCTGTGGGGCTGTTTTTGGAGTTTGGGGACAGTTACTGTGCATTTTTAATAGCATAAAGTCTTTTATTGCAGGATATTCCGTGGTACAATAAAACCTGTGGACAAACTGAGACGATGATTAACAGATTATAATGCAGAATATTTCATGGTACAATAAATCTTATGGATAAATTGAGACGATTATTAACAGATTATATCAAAAATCACGAAACGATAGTGAATGCTACGGCAAGCAATCCCCGCGACCGGGAGAAGATACAGAAACTGCGCGTGCGGCCAGTGCTCAGGAAGGAGGAGCTCTTGTACCAGGCGGAGCGGTTCGTGGGAACGAAGGTGCATCACCAGAACCTGCAGCCTGATGCGCTCGCGGAGCTTCTCGTTGATGCCATGACAACTGATTTTCGGCAGCTTGAGCTAGAGACAGAGCGGCATAAGGTGACAGTGCTTGTGAGCAAAAAGGGAAAAACGGTGGTCAGGGAAAAGGCGAAAGCGGCGCAGGAACAAGCGATTGACCTGTCGCACAACAGGCAGAAGCAGTACATTCTGCCGCAAAGTGAGCCTGTGCCGTTTCTCGTTGAACTAGGTGTGCAGACGGCGGAGGGAAAGGTTGTAAAGGAAAAATATGACAAGTTCAGGCAGATCAACAGGTATCTGGAATTTGTGCGCGATATCCTTCCGGCACTTCCAAGGGAGGGGCGCCCGCTGAAGATCATTGATTTTGGGTGTGGGAAATCTTACCTGACGTTTGCGTTGTATTATTACCTGAAGATCATGAACCAATATGACATATGTGTCATTGGACTCGATCTGAAAAAGGATGTCATCGAAAACTGTCAGGCGCTTGCGGATAAACTTGGGTATGACAGCCTGAAATTTCAGGTAGGAGATATCGGATCGTATGAAAATGACACAGCGCGCGTGGATATGGTCGTGACGCTCCACGCCTGCGATACAGCTACAGATCACGCGCTGGCAAAGGCTGTGAGATGGAATGCGCGAGTGATCCTGTCTGTCCCATGCTGTCAGCATGAGCTGAACAGACAGATATCGTGCGACGCGCTGAGTCCCGTGTTAAAGTACGGTCTCATCAAAGAACGCATGGCGGCGCTTTTGACAGATGCGGTCAGGGCTGATCTGCTCGAGGAGTACGGATATGATACGCAGATACTTGAGTTTATCGACATGGAGCACACGCCCAAGAACATACTGATACGGGCAGTAAAGAAAAATCACATAAAATACCATGCGGGAGTGAAACGGCACGAGGAACTGGTACAGATGGAGAGATTTCTGCACATCAGTCCGACACTTCAGAGATTGCTGACTGAGATTTAGGAGTTGTTTTTATGAAGAAGATTATAGGCAGACTGGCTGTCTGTATTGTGGTTTTTATCATCACTCTTTTTGTGAGCAGTGGTATTTATAATAAAGGCAATGAGGAATTGACGACCAGTATGGCACAGGCGTCGCTCCCGCTGGTGCATATCACGACGAGAGGGATCTCATACAACTATCTGCGCGGTCTGAAACAGGAGATGGACGGGAGTTTTTTCCGCGATACGATCACGCCGCTCGGGGAGGGGCGGACGCTCAGCTTTGTCGTGGACAAATACGGAAATGAGATCAGTGAGATTTCCTTTGAAGTAAGAAGTATTGATGGTACGCGTTTGGTCGAGAAGACAAAAGTCGACGATTACAGTGACAAGGGGGACAGCATACAGGCGAACATCACGATAAAGGA
>CAJUQU010000360.1 GCA_910588595.1 uncultured Lachnospiraceae bacterium
CGTAAAAATGCCGTGTCTATTAGTTTCAATTATTCTTCGTGAAACAACCCTGCAATCAGGCAGAGGAACGACCGTTACAGGGATCCGAAGGCTGAACTGTTATGAACGACCTTCTCCACTACTCGGGTGCCCGTGCGCATAAAGAGGGGGCGATTCCTCGCCCCCTCTTGCCCTTGCTACTGTAAGACATTCCGCACCTTTTCCTCGTATTCATCCTTGGTGATGATGTCCATCTCATACTGCATCTGGATTTTTTTCAGCATCTCGAAGTTATCAAACTTTTTCTGTGCTTTTGCCAGTTTTTCCTCGTACTCCTCGTACGTGATGACGTCCAGATCACGTGCCTTGTCAAGCTTGCGCTTCTCACTCTCAAACTGATCCAACGCCTTTTTCCTGTCCTTTTCAATGGAATGCTGCCTGACCTGCTGGTCTTTCTGTGAAATCTGCTCTGTGATCTCTGACACCTTCTCGAGATCCGGATTGATGGCATCTAATATGTCTGACACATCAAAGGGCGTCGTGCGAAAAGAATCTGCGATATACGCGACATAGCGCTTGCCGATCTCCGCGTACTGGCTCTCCAGTTTCTTCTCGATTGCCGCCTTCTGAATCTTGAGATTGGCAAGCTCAGTCTGCTCCTTTGTCACATTGCCGATCTCCCTTACCACTTTCGTTGTCCTATCAAAAAAATCCATCCTGTCTCCTCCTGTTTCCTGCAGCGTGCTCCCGCCCCGGGAGTACGCTGTTTACATTGCTTTCGTTAATATGTTATCCTTATTTTATCACCTGATGCAAAACTGTTCCACCAAACTATTTATAAATAATATGAAAAAAGGATAAAGCCCGTTTCTTAGCCAATAATTGTTTCTCATTTAATTAGAATTTTCTTTTTCTTTTCTGTATAAGTCAAAAAAGTAGCTGTTATTTTCCAGCAATTCATCAAAAGTCCCATTACCGACAATCTTTCCGTTCCTGAATACAACGATACGATCAAATTCTCTAATGGAATTCAGGCGGTGGGCAACGGCAATCACTGTAGCATGGTTTATCTGTTCCAAAACATTTTTCATAACGCTACTTTCGGTCACGTTATCCAGTGCTGATGTTGCTTCGTCTAAAACGACTATATCAGGATTATCAAACCAAAGTCGGGCCAATGCCAGCCGTTGCTTTTCTCCGCCCGATAAACAAGTTCCTTTCTCACCTATTCTTGTTTCTACACCTTTATCCAACGCTGCAAGCACTGACAACAGATGCGTTTTTTCAAGGCATACATGAATATCGTTTTCTGAAACTTCATTGTCAAACACCAAATTTTCTTTGATCGTGCCGTCAAAAACAGGGGTGTCCTGCGATAAATAAGACACTTTTTCATACAGTGATTCCAGAGAAATATTTTTGAGCGGTTCGTCATCAAACAGAATGCTTCCTGTATCATACTTGAGCAGTCCAACCAGTATTTTTGTCAATGTCGATTTTCCCGAACCCGATTCTCCGACAAATGCTACTTTTTCACCCCGTTTAATGGTTAGGCTGACAGATTGAAGCACTTCTTTGTTTTCATAGGAAAATGATACGTTCTCGATATGGATTTCGTTTAGGGGTACTGCAAAATCCGTGCCTTGTTCAAGCTGTGTATCTTCTTTCAAATCCAACAGCCCCGTAAACCGCAGCCAAGCCGTTTTATTCAGCTTGTACTGCACATAAATGACGTTAAAAATTGCAATAGGAGTATACGCATTATCAATCAATGTGATTAACGCGACTACAGAGCCAATAGATAAATGGTTATTTCTCCACGCATAAGCTAAAATCCCAACATCTAAACAGGCAACTAATAATGCAAATATGGTGAAAAACGCTTCATGTATCATAGTCATTTTCACTTTTGATGACACAATCACACGTTTTGCTCCCAATGCCTTTTTCACTTCGTTTGGAAATTGATTTTCCATACGGAAAACCGGCATTTCCATAAAACCACGAACAAGAAAATGGTTTAGTTCTTCCTCGCCTGTCAGTATCTTTTCCTTTATCTGATACAATCCTTTCAGCAGCAAATTCGTCACCAAAAATACAATAATATATCCTGCCAAAAGAAAATATGTAATCGTTCTGTCTATTTTCCAGATAAAATATAGGCTGAAAAGAATTGTTGGAAGTAAATTTCTGACAACGCAGAACCAAAAGTCATAGAGAACACCTTTTCCTGCATCAGCTCCATTTTCGATCTGTTGAACCAACTTTCCTGTCCCTAGCTTTTGGTATTCAGAATAATCCATTCTGCCAATCTTGCGCAGTGCCAATAACTTGAAATCCAAGTAGATCTCATTCCCAAGTTTCGCAGACGGATACTCGTCTATATAGTTCATTCCATAATTGATAAAAAGAATGGCGCCATAAAACAAAATCCCATAAACGGTTATTGTTCTGCCTGTCAGTCCGTCTACAACCTTTTGAAAATAGTCAGCTTTGTAGTTTGACATAAAAGCATTGAATAAACCGATTAATAGATAGACAATTACCCATTTCTTGTTATTTCTTAAAACTTCTTTCATATAACACATAACTGTACTCCTTTTCTGAATGATAGTATTGTCATTAGAACAGTACAGCTGAAACTGTCAGCAAGTTCAATTATCCTCAGCACAATCTGCTAACAGTAAACTAACGCTTGTTAGTTTTATCAACTGTACTGAGTAAATACCTCGGATATATTTCATAAATTAACTCACCTCTATTCTCTTTGTCCAAACTGTTACAAAATAGCATTTATTCATGGTTTTATCCATAAACTTTTGCTTATCATGTATTCATTTATTTTTGATCACCGGCAAAAAACGTACGGGTTTGAGGGCTTTACCTCCACCAGCTCCACCATACTTACACATGCAATCTGGCTGTCAAACGGCGCAGCACCAAAGGACGTACAGAAATAGGACACGTTAGAAGAACCCCGTAAAACCATGGAGTTGCACTATACAAACATCAATATACGACACCCTGATCCCTACCGGTCCAATCCCTGCCGGAGCAGTCCGTCATACGCCTCCCACGAGATGTACCTGCCGCCCATGCTCGCCAGATGTTCGGTGTGGAACTGGCAGTCAATGAACAGGAATCCCTGCCGCTCCAGGAGCTGTGCGAAGGCGATCAGCGCTGTCTTGGAGCCGTTCTCTCTCTCAGAAAACATGCTTTCCCCGAAAAAGCATCTGCCGATACTGACACCGTAAAAACCACCTGCCAGTTCACCGTCCTCAAACACCTCCACGCTGACCGCATACCCCTGCTCATGCAGACGGTGATATGCCTCTTCCATCTCGTCCGAGATCCATGTTCCCTCGTTAAACTCCCTTTTTATACGGCAGCGGTGCATGGTGTCCGCAAAATCCCTGTTCAAAACCACCTGAAGTACATGTTTTTTCATATACTTCCTCATGGAGCGGGAGATATGGATCTCACCCGGAAAAATGACAAAGCGCTCTTTGGGGCACCACCACAGGATCTCCTCCCCCGGATCATACCACGGGAAGATGCCATGGGTGTATGCCAGCAAGAGACGCTCGACACACAGATCCCCGCCTATGGCAAGCAGCCCGTCGTCCCTTGCAAGCGTCGGGTCCGGAAACGATATTTCGTTCTCACTGATACGGAATACAGGCATGTTTATCCCCCTCTCATAAAATAACCTGCAATATTCTGTCATTGATAAAACGCTAGAGCGTGTTTGAAAAATGCTTTCTGTCAGATGTGCGGCACAGTTTGTGGGAG
>CAJUQU010000361.1 GCA_910588595.1 uncultured Lachnospiraceae bacterium
TAAAGAGTTTTTGCACAAAAAACTGCCACAAATCAAATTTAGATTTGTGGCAGCCTGTTCAATACCCTTATACCGCTTATTCTGCCTGGAACTCAGAATCAGCATACGAACCTGCTGAAGCTGCAGATGACATTGTGCACCTTCCATCGAATGCAGCCCCCTCATCAATGACAAGGGATCCCGCCGTAATATTTCCGGCAATCTTGCCGGTGGACAGCAGCTCTAGCTTTCCCTGAACGATGATATCGCCGTCTACCCTTCCTGAAATGATAACGCTCTGTGCGGAAATATTTCCCTTTACCTGACCGTCTGCACTGAGGATCAGTTTCTTCTCACAAGTACAGTTTCCGTTGATCACACCATCTATCCGCATCGTTTCTGCCGAAGTCAGATCGCCGTCAAAGGTGGTCTCCTTTCCGATCAGCGTGCTGACCTTCTCCCGTCCGTCATCTCCATACGAAGAATTTTTGTTTTTTCCCAACATGATATCCTCCTGTTTTACTCGCGCATCAGCAGCCCTGATGCCGTTCTCCATTAACATTTTATCCCTTTGCTTCCAATACGAGCAGCGGATCGATCATCTGCTCCTCGTATATGACCTGATAGTCAAACTGTGTGTCATTCCCATTGATGACGATCAACGTATCGCGGCTCTGCACCTGTTGACCTGCTTCTACCTGCACGTCCGCCTGCTGCAGACACATATAGCGAGATCTGTAACCATTCCCATGATCCACTTCTATTATGATCGGATATGTCTCATCAGAGCTGACTGAGGTAACTGTTCCATCCCCCGCTGCGGTTATGCAGTCCTCCTGCTGTGCGCTGATCGAGATATAGGGATGTTCATCCGAATACGGCTCTTTCAAAAGCCCTCCTGCCGTGCAGGGATACTGACTTGGGATCGTGGTATCTCTGGTTTTTACCTCCTCCGTGCTTTCTTCTGTTTCTGCCATCTCAGACCGCATGGTCTCAGCCTGTCTGTACAACTCGTTCTCTTCTGCGAGAGCGGCATTCTGAGCTGTTAAAGTCTCTTTTTCGCTTTCCAGCCTGCTCACCTGCTGCTCGCTTGTCGTCAGCTTCCGGCGCAGCTCAGACTCACTTTTGTAACGCGTACCGGAACGGTATATCGTCCACGCAAAAGTGATACATACCAGAAGCATCAGTACAATCACCAGCCGCAGTGTCCTCAATGAGAGAAAAAAATATCTGGTATCTTTTCCTGTGTTGGAGACAAGAAGAAGGGAAAAAGATTCCTTGCGCTTATGTTTTTGCTGTTTCATAATAATCTCCATTCTGCAGTAATCATGATCTTTTCATCTATGTAACCGTTCCGAAACCGCTTATTGAACGATTAGAAAATAACAATTTGCGCAATAAATCCGGCATTCTGTTCCGAACTATTACAACTATGTTACAATTCTATCACAAATCTGCAAAATGTCAAACCTTAGATCTGTTTTTTCTTTCCCTTTTCGTTACAATTCAGCCTTCGGATCCCTGTCACAAGCATCAAGCTATGCCCCCCTTTTCCAAATCCTGGTACATCGACGCCTGCATCTGACAGATCTCCCTGTAGTGACCATTTGTTCGAAGCAGCACTTCGTGCGCGTCAAATCCCAGCACCCTGCCGTCCTTCAGAAACAGGACTTTATCCGCATCCCTGACGCTCGCCATGCGGTGCGTGACAAACAAGACTGTCTTATCCTTTGCAAGTTCCATGAACCTGTTGAACACCAGAAACTCCGTCTCGGGATCCAGCGCCGCGGTCGGCTCGTCCAGGATCAGGATGTCGGCGTCCCTGTAAAATGCGCGCGCAAGCGCAAGCTTCTGCCACTGCCCGCCCGACAGTTCCCGCGAATCGCCAAACCGCTTTCCGAGCATCTGTCCGCACGTTATGGCATTTGCCATGTCATTTACCGATTCATCCGCAAACCCGCTCTGTCGCAACGCAGCCAGAACGTCCTCGTCCGTCTTCTGTGTGCATTCCTCCGAGAGTGTGACATTCTCACGCACAGTCAGATCAAATCTGGAAAAGTCCTGAAACACGGCGCCGAACTGCCGTCGGTATGACTCGATCTCGAAATCCTCAAAACAGACACCGTCAAACTTCACCGTCCCGCTGTTCTGCCGATACAGTCTTAAGATCAGCTTTACCAGCGTCGATTTTCCCGCGCCGTTCTCCCCGACGATCGCGATCTTTTCCCCCTTTTTTACCGAAAAGGAAACCTCGTCAAGAACCTGCTTTTCACACTGCGGATACCGGAAAGAAAGGTTCTCGACTTTCATTTCCCCGAAATCTGTCCATTCTCTTGTCCCGTCAAATCCCGCGGCATTTTCGATCGCCAGATACGAGAACAGATTGGACATGTACAGCAGCGTGTCATAGAGCAGGCTGGAATCCTCGACGAACCTGCTGATCCCCTGGATCGTATAGACGATGGCTGACGTATAGACCAGGATCGTGCCGACGTCCAGCCTGTGACCACGGACAGCATAGGCGATATGGCAGAATCCCAGCACGCTGACCACTCCGGTGAGGATCAGAAACGCAGAGGCAAAGACACACTGCCTGACCCTGCCCTTCTGCACACTGGCGTGGATGCGCCGGTATGCACTTCTGTATTTATTCTGAAAAAATCCGTACAGCTTATACAGTCGAACCTCCTTGATATGCGCTGCCGACAGCAGTGTCTCGGAATAATAGGCGAGCTTTCTGGAATCCTCGCTGTTGGACACCAGCGTCTCAAACGCCTGCTGCTGTATCTTATAGGAAAGAACACCCTGCGGGATCAGCGCGGCAAAGAGCAGCACCGCAATGACCGGCTGAAAGGAACATAACAGCATAAACATGGACACCAGCGATATCGCGTTCATCATCAGGCTCGTCCCAAATACCAGCAGATTGACAGGGCGCCAGCTCGATTCGCTGCTCAGCAGGCTGATCTGGTCGCGAAACTTGCTGTCCTCATAGTGATCGATCGTCTGGAGCCGCTCCGACTGCTCCATGATACTGAGATTGAGCCTGTACGTAAGCCGGTCGGTCAGCTGCCCCTGCACAAACGTGACCATCGGCGATGCCAGATTGCCTGCGATAAACGCGGTCCCCCACACTGCCAGCAGCAATGCCAGCAGATCCGGATCCCCGCTCTGGATCTGGCTGATGATCCTGTCTGTGAGATACAGCGTCACAGTGGGCAGCAACGCCTGTACAGGAACCAGCAGCAGCAATGCCGCTGTCAGTTTCCCTGATGACCTGCAGACAAACCTAAAACTTTTGATATATAAATTGATATAATTGAAAACGGATTGAATCTGTTTCATTTCATGCACTCCTTTTTATACTTTTTCCTTACTCATACACCGAGCACCCGTCAGTCTCCGCTGAGATATATCCCACGGGCGTTCATGTGCATCTGAGAAACTGCCGCGAATTCCGCAGCAGTTCCCCGGAACATGTCTGGAGAATGCACTCAAAATTTCCACGCAAAAAAGAGGCCGGAAACCTAGGGCATCGTCCGCTTGTGGCAACACAAAAACGCCGGTATCATAAATACCATTTCCGCTGCGTTTCCTGTTTCCAAAGCGAACTATACCCTCATCTTCGTACCTCTCTCTTTCTTTTACCTGTCTCCATCATAACATGCCGGATCGATTACGTCAATCCGGAATCAGAGCCGTTTCCATAGCCGCTCTAAAACAAAGTTACAATTCAGCGCCCAGCCATAGTTGAATCTGGCGTATCCAAATAAAGCCGA
>CAJUQU010000362.1 GCA_910588595.1 uncultured Lachnospiraceae bacterium
ACCACCGAGATCTACACTCTTTCCCTACACGACGCTCTTCCGATCTCAAAGTTCGCATTGCAGTACAGCTCTATGACATCTTTCATAAATCCGATCAGCGACTGCGCGTCGAGAAATCGATGGTCGCCCACGATGTACATGCCCTCAAACCCGTCGGGCGTCTTGATGATGACAACCTTGTTCATCGGCTCATCCTGCCCGAACGGAACGCGCGTCCACTTTGTCATCTCAGCGTCCGCTTCCTCCATGGTCTTTCCCGTAAAATCGACAAACTCGATCTCGCGGTCCTCCTTGTCGACGATATACTGATACCACTGCTTCTCCTTCTCGTCATACACAAGTCTGGCACGCATGGACTCACAGCGCTCGTACGCCTTGTAGATCGCCTTTCTGAGCTCGTCAATGTTCAGCTCGAACTCGATCGTAAGGCTGCTGCCGACATTGAGGATCTCCTGTCCCGGACTGTACTGGGAATAATAAAAATGGTACTTCTGTGCAGCCGTCAGCGGGTATGTTTTATATCCTTTTCTTGTTTTCATGATTGTCCTCCATGCTTCCTACATTCGCCATTTGAGGCAAATGCACAAATCAGATGTGAAAAGTGTCTGCGCGATCTTTTCACATGATCTCCTCAAAAAATCCATCCAGTGCCTGCTCGTACTTCTCTGTATCTTTGTAATAACTTTCCGCGTGCGCTGCACCCTCCACGACAAGCATTTTCTTCGGCGATGCACAGCAGTCGTAGATCTCATGGCACATGCGGTACGGCACAAACGTGTCATTGGTACCGTGGATGAACAGGATCGGAACCTTTGCCTTTGCCACCTCGCGCTTTGCATTGCACTCGTCCATACCGTACCCTGCAAGCCTCCTGTTCAGGATATCCGCTCCCGGGATCGCCGGAAATGCAGGCAGATGGTACATATTTTTGAGCACGTGTGTAAACACTTCCTTCGGCGAGGTGAAAGCGCAGTCAGAGACGATCCCCTTGACCTGTCCGGGCAGTTCCAGCCCGCTCGCCATCAGCACAGTCGCACCGCCCATGCTCGTTCCGTGGAGTATGATCTCGACATCCTCGCCGAGCTCCTCCACTACCCAGTTGATCCACACAAGGGCATCCTTTCTGTCCAGACAGCCGAAACCGATATACTCACCCTCGCTCTCTCCGTGTGCCCTCGCGTCCGGCAGCAGCATCGCATATCCCTTCTTGAGATAGTACCCTGACAGTCCGATGTAATCGGACATCCCCTGGCTTGTATATCCGTGAAAACAGATCGCAACCTTCTTCTTGTTCGCGCCGGCTTCGATCGCCGGAAAGTAAGTCGCGTGAAGTTTGAGATTATCGAACGATGTCTGATAGACATCCTCGTGCGTCTGTGCCATCATAAATGCCTTGCGCTTCTCCATAAATGGCGCGTACTGCCCCCAGTCGGTGCCTGACATCTTGATCGTCCGCTCCACCTTTGCGTTGCCCCGTTTCATCGTTCTTCTGTAAAAGTATGCGATCTCCCCGATGCCTGCCGCTGCAAGGATCCCCGCACAGGCCATCGCTTTTTTGATTTTTCCCATTATCTACGCCTCCATACCGCACAGTCGTCTGCTTATTTTTTATCGGTCTTTTTTTTCTCTTCCTTCTTAGCCTCTTTCAGCTCCTTTTTCAGTTCCTTCTTCTTGCGCTGTATGATATCGTTCAATTTCAGCGCCTTATCGATATTTCCCTCCACTCTAAGCTTCTGTGTCGTAAATGCCCAGACCGGATCCATCTGCCCTTCCGCAATCTTTCTAAATACTTCCGGTGTGCTGATAAACATCGCATCCCTGTCATAGTACTCATACGGCTCCACATAGAGCTCGCCGTCCTTTACCTCCACATAGAACGCGCCGCCTGCTTCCTCGTCCTCGATGTTAAACTGATATGCCAGATGCTCCTGGATATCGCTCACATCAGCTCCCATAAATTTCCCCTTGATCTCATAAAAAAAATCTGCGTATGTCATGTTCTTCCTCCATAAAATAAAATCAATATGATAACAGTGTTGGCTGCGGCGGGTGTCTTTCGACGCATTTCGACCGCAAGTCGACTTTGTTTTAACTTATACTACCATATTTTTCGACCAATGGTCAAGTACATTTTCCCCCAATTTGCGCTCGTTTTTCTTTTATACTTGTGGCACTATTAACAATTGTTCCCGCAATGCATATGTGCTATACTTTTATTAACTATCTGTACTATGCCGTCGGTTTCACCTCCGTCTGCGCATAATAAAATCATACTAATAAATATATCAAAAAGTATATCAAAATAAGAAAGGTGGCATACTCCATGCCCGACACAAAAAAGAATGAGAAAAAATATGATCTGATTCTGGATGCACTCCAGCAGCTTTTGGAAGACAGAAATATACAAAACATCTCTGTCAGCGAGATCGCACAGAAAGCGGGCATTGGCAAAGGAAGCATCTACTACTATTTCCCCTCGAAGGAGGCGATCCTGGACGCGCTCATAGAGCGCAGCTATGAACAGCCCCTCTCCACCGCCAAAAACCTTGCCGCACAGACAGAGATCTCCCCTTTTACGCGCATGGCAATGCTGTTTCAGGCGTGCCAGAACTCCTCAACTGCTTTTGTCAAGCAGAACGGCAGCTCCTCAGGAAACGCAAGCGCCCAGGATCTGGCATTTTTACACCAGAAATACCTCACGCATGTGGTGTCCGAGTTAAAACCTGCCCTGACTGAGATCATCAAACAGGGCATCGAAAACGGAGACATCCATTTTGACTATCCCGCCGCGCTCGCAGAGATCGCACTGATCGTCATAGCTGTGAAGCTGGACAATTCCCTGCTCCCATCCACCTCCGCCGAGACCGGAGACACCCTGCAGGGCCTGATCTCGCTGCTGGAGAAAGGAACCGGCGTCGCTCCTGGCACACTCAGTTACCTTTCTCTGACACCCTATAAGCCAAACTGACTATCAAACAGAAAATTCTTCTTCTCCAGAATGTGTTTGACCATATATATAAAATCAGGCAGGGAAGTTTTCCCTGCCTGATTTTATATATATGGTCAAACTGTTATTACAATGTCGCTTTCTGCAGCCGTTTCACCAGATACACAAATTCATCCTTGTAATCATCCTCGTCCGTATCCACCTTTTTGAGCAGCGCGCGGACGTTCTCAAAAGAAGCGTCCCCTTTGTACTCACTGTCCCTCAGCATCAAGCCAAACTCCGCAACCGCCGCCGCAAAGTAAAAATCCTCTGACGGCTCACTCGTGTAATCGTCCTCCGTGACCGGATATTCCATCAGGAGACTCTCATCTTCGTCCGGCTCCTTGTAGCGTATCTTTAAGTTCAGCCACTCCCCATTTTTGACACCTGTGTCTTTTTTATCGCTCTGATACTTCAGATCAGTCTCCGGTATCTCCTGCTCGGAATCCACCAGAATGATCTCATACAGCGCTGTCACCATATGCCCCGCACCGATCTCTCCGGCATCCTTCGTGTCATCGTCAAAATCCTCTGTCGCAAGCGCACGGTTCTCGTAGCCGAGCAGACGATACCCCTTGATATATGCCGGATTGAACTCCACCTGCAGCTTCACATCCTTTGCGACTGTCACCAGCGTCGCCCCCATCTGCTCCACGAGCACCTTCTTCGCCTCACTGACAGAATCAATATACGCGTAATTCCCGTTGCCGTGATCTGCCAGCACTTCCATCTTGTTGTCCTTGATATTACCCATCCCAAATCCAAGCACT
>CAJUQU010000363.1 GCA_910588595.1 uncultured Lachnospiraceae bacterium
ATAAAACCATATGGAAGGGTTATTTTTTTATTGATAACTTACAACTCACAAGTATAATACGTTTCCATTAAATTTTCCATTAAATCCTCCTTAAACTCACTGTATTGGATCGTGTTCTTTTGAATGATTGATCATTCATTTTCACAGATCAAATTCAAAAATGCTTCTGCAGCCTAATTCATTCACAATTACTGCCACAGAAGCACACTAACTCATACAATTTGGTTCTAAATCCACTAGCTGGTTACAGCTCCCTATTTATTCGACAGGTAATTATGAATTCCCTTTGCTGCTGCTTTTCCCGCACCCATCGCAAGGATTACCGTCGCTGCTCCAGTCACTGCATCACCACCCGCAAACACGCCTTCTTTCGTCGTCCTGCCAAATTCCTCATCGGCAACGATACACTTCCACTTATTTGTCTCCAACCCTTCGGTTGTAGAAGAAATCAATGGATTCGGGGATGTGCCAAGCGACATGATGACTGTGTCAAGCTCCATCTCAAACTCGCTTCCAGGTATCTCAACAGGTCTGCGCCTCCCTGATGCGTCGGGTTCACCAAGCTCCATACGTATACATTTCATACCGCGCACCCAATTATTTTCATCCTCTAGAATCTCTGTCGGATTTGTGAGCAAGTCAAAGATAATACCTTCTTCTTTTGCATGATGCACTTCTTCAACCCTTGCTGGTAGTTCCTCCTCACTTCGCCTGTATACAATATGTACTTCTGCACCTAGACGAAGTGCAGTCCTTGCCGCATCCATAGCAACATTTCCGCCACCCACAACCGCAACTTTCCTGCCGCGCATAATTGGTGTATTGGACTCTTCATGAAACGCTTTCATAAGATTGCTTCTGGTCAAATACTCATTTGCTGAAAAAACGCCATTTGCGTTTTCACCAGGAATTCCCATAAACTTGGGAAGGCCTGCACCAGAGCCAATAAATACTGCCTCATAGCCCTCTTCTTCAATTAGCTCATCAATGGTAATCGACTTGCCTATAATAACATTTTTTTCAATTGCAACCCCCAGGGATTCTACATTTGCAATTTCTTTGGCTACAACCTCTGCCTTCGGAAGCCTGAATTCGGGAATACCATACACCAGAACTCCGCCAGCCTCATGAAGCGCCTCAAATATCGTAACATCATACCCAAGTTTTGCAAGATCCCCCGCACAGGTAAGCCCCGCTGGACCAGAGCCGATCACTGCGACTTTCCTGCCATTTTTCTCCTTTGCAGGTTCCGGCTTGATGCCGTTCTCCCTCGCCCAATCTGCAACAAAACGCTCCAGCTTGCCGATCGAGACCGGATCTCCTTTGATCCCCCTGATACACTTGCCCTCACACTGACTCTCCTGTGGACATACACGCCCACATACTGCCGGGAGCGCGGAAGAACGACTGATGATCTGATATGCTTCCTCGATATTACCAAGCTTTACCTGCTCGACAAATGCCGGAATATCGATTGCCACAGGACAACCCTTAATGCACTGCGCATTCTTACAGTTGATGCAGCGCACCGCCTCTTCCATCGCTTCTTCTTTATTATATCCAAGGCAGACTTCATCAAAATTCTTTGCCCTGGCAGCTGCCTCCTGTTCACGTACAGGTACTTTCGTTAATACATCCATATTTGCCTCCTATCCGCTTATCTGTGTAGATCACTGTCTATGCATCCTTCGAAAATCCGTTAATCATTTTCACAGTGACCGCATCCACCGTGATGCGTATCACCTTCCTGCAGCTTCAACATCGCTCTTCCCTCAGCAGTCTTATAGATCTGCTGACGCTTCATCGCCTCATCAAAGTTCACAAGATGCCCGTCAAATTCCGGACCATCAACACATGCAAACTTAACCTTGTCGCCGACTGTGACGCG
This sequence comes from uncultured Lachnospiraceae bacterium, assembly GCA_910588595.1. Taxonomy (GTDB): domain Bacteria; phylum Bacillota; class Clostridia; order Lachnospirales; family Lachnospiraceae; genus COE1. Next base: position 1,889 of record CAJUQU010000363.1, read on the forward strand.
GCATGCACCGCACATGCCTGTGCCGTCTACCATGATCGGATTCAGGCTGACAATCGTGGGAATCCCCAACTCTTTTGTAAGTTTGCAGACAAACTTCATCATGATCATAGGTCCGATCGCGATACACAGATCATATTTCCTACCTTCGTCGACAAGCTCCTGTATCGTCTGTGTCACCATACCTTTGCGTCCATAGGAACCGTCATCTGTTGTGACATACAGATTTCCAGCAACCGCCTCCATCTCTTTTTCTAAGATCAACAACTCCTGATTCTTTGCACCAACAATCACATCTGCTGCAATACCATTTTTATGTAACCATTTAACTTGTGGATAGACAGGTGCTGTTCCCACTCCGCCAGCCACAAATAGTATCTTTTTCTTTGCTAATGCCTCTTTGTCCTCACCAACCATCTCAGAAGCACATCCTAAAGGACCCACAAAATCATGAAAAGAGTCCCCTGTCTTTAACACTGCCATTCTGGTCGTCTCAGCACCTACCGTCTGAAATACGATTGTTACTGTTCCTTTTTCTCTATCATAATCACAGATCGTGAGTGGTATTCTCTCCCCATCTTTATCCATTCTTACAATTACAAACTGCCCCGGCTGACAATTTTTTGCCACGCGCGGCGCTTCTACTACCATGGAATAAATATTCGTAGTGAGTTCTTTCGCCTCTAAAATTTTGTACATCAGCTGTTTCACCATACCTTTCTTTTTTCGCATTTTACATACAGACCTGGTTTTCACACGTCTTTTTTATTGTATACGAAATACTTTACAATTTCAACTTATTTCACAATTTGACTTTCCCCATTTTTGAAGTTTGAACACCTGAAACCCGCATAAAATCAGTATTTATCATAAAAGGGGCAATCACAACTGGCAATTCCTCATTTGCTTCGTATTTATACGGCTTTGCAGATATCGTAAAATAAGTGCTGTTACAGTAATTTCTATTTGCAGACTTTACACTCATATGCAATCACGATTCACTATTGCTGCTCTACAAAAGGCTGAAGATTATATTTGCCTTCATTCACTTTATACGCCAAATACAGATCAGCAGTATTTACATCAATCGCATAAATATCATTTGTCTCATTTACTTCACCTGAGATGTCAACATATTCCTCATAAACAATGTAGTACATAGCCCCATCTGCCTTGAATAGAGTTCGAACCTTATATTGGTTGATTCCTGTCTTATTGGGCACACTGCCATCTATATCCAATAGTTTCCCAGCTGCGTACAGGTTATTTTTTAATACCTGCAAGGCAAGCTCAATATCAAAATTGGCTTGTATTTCCAGTTGATAAGTCCGCTTGACCACTTCACTTTTAAGTCCCGACTCATCAACGGCAATAAATGAGAAATTACTGATGCCATATAACATTTCAATTGGATCTGTATATTGCAGACTATTCTGATCTGGTATAGAACCATCTGTTGTATAATAAACTTTTGTACCATAGTCACGATAAACTTGTATCAAAACAGGATCTGTGTAGGTTCCGCTCTCCGGCTCGATTACTGGAGTCTCCGGCGGTGATAAATTTATATAGTAATGCTGTGTCTCTATCTCACTCTTAATGCCGTACATATTTACAAATATAGATTTTATAGTATATTCTCCCGATTCCAACAAAATCGGGGTCTCATATACAGCGGATTTTTCTGTCGGTATCGTCCCGTCCAATGTATAATACACAAAACCCTGTGTGTTTCCTTTGAGTGAAATAGAGATCAGTTCATCATACACACCACCTTGTTTGTTAAATTCAGGTTTTGACGCGATATACTTATTATATTTTGATACAATGAGATCGGAAGAGCGTCGTGTAGGGAAAGAGTGTAGATCTC
>CAJUQU010000364.1 GCA_910588595.1 uncultured Lachnospiraceae bacterium
TGTGATTGATGGACATGCCGCGGATCTCAACAGCTGGTCGGTCGAGAGTGCAAGATACGAATAGAATCGGTTGGAAAATGCCGCCAAGTGAATGACACTATGTGTCAAGAAAAAATACTTGACACTTGATCCTTTTTGTAGTATTCTTTATATCGCAAGGCATATTATGGGAAATGTTCTGGCGGGGGAAGGAACGTGAAGGCTGGTAATCTGACAGCGAGAGAGGCTGTGAACGGACTTGAGAAACTTGAATATAAAGGAATGCTCTATGATTTTTATGGTGAATTGTTGACGGAGCATCAGAAAAAAGTCTATGAAGATGCGGTCTTTCAAGATCTTTCACTGAGCGAGATCGCAGATGATCAGGGGATCAGCCGTCAGGGTGTGCATGATCTGATCAAGCGGTGTGACAAGATTCTGGATGATTATGAGAATAAACTCCATCTGGTGGAAAAGTTTTCTAAAATAAAAAGGAATATTCAGCAGATCAACAAACTTACAGATAATGAGCAGATTAAACGATTGTCAAATGAAATTATAGAGGAGCTTTGAGCGGATGGCATTTGAGAGCTTAACAGACAAACTTCAGAATGTATTCAAAAATTTGAGAAGCAAGGGGCGTCTGACAGAGGCCGATGTGAAGGCTGCACTCAAGGAAGTTAAGATGGCTCTGCTGGAGGCAGATGTAAACTTCAAGGTAGTGAAGCAGTTTGTAAAGTCGGTGGAGGAGCGGGCGGTTGGTTCCGATGTGATGAATGGTCTTAATCCCGGGCAGATGGTGATCAAGATCGTGAACGAGGAGATGGTTGCGCTGATGGGCTCCGAGACTACAGAGTTGGAGCTCCAGCCAGGCAAGGCGACTACAGTGATCATGATGTGCGGTCTGCAAGGTGCGGGCAAGACAACCGCAGCTGCAAAGATTGCCGGGAAACTCAAATTAAAAGGCAAGAAACCCCTGCTTGTTGCATGCGATATTTATAGACCAGCAGCAATCGAACAGCTCAATGTGAATGCAAACAAGCAGCAGGTCGACTTTTTTTCGATGGGTACAAACCATAAACCGGTCGATATCGTAAAGGCATCTATGGAGCATGCTGCAAAGAACAATAACAATATCGTGATCATAGATACTGCCGGTCGTCTGCACATAGATGAAGAAATGATGGCAGAGCTGCAGGAGATCAAAGAGAATGTCGATGTGCATCAGACACTTTTGGTCGTAGATGCCATGACAGGACAGGACGCGGTCAATGTCGCAAAAGAGTTTGACGACAAGGTAAGTGTCAGCGGCGTTATCCTCTCGAAGATGGATGGCGATACGCGAGGCGGTGCAGCGCTCTCTGTAAAGGCGGTGACTGGAAAACCGATCCTGTTTGTGAGTACGGGTGAAAAGCTCACGGATATAGAACAGTTCCACCCAGATAGAATGGCAAACCGTATCCTGGGTATGGGCGATGTCCTCACCCTGATCGACAAGGTTGCGGAGGCAAATCTTGAGATGGATGCCGAAAAAGAAAAAGAGATGGCATCGCGTCTGAAAAAGGGAAAGTTTGACTTTGAAGACTATCTTGAAAGTATGAACCAGATGAAAAAGCTCGGTGGTCTGTCAAGTATTCTTGGCATGATGCCCGGCATGGGGATCAAGGCGAGCGATATTGAGTCGGCTGTCGATGACAAGCAGCTTGCACGCATGGAGGCGATCGTGTTGTCCATGACACCGGCAGAGCGCAAAGATCCAAAATTGTTAAATCCAAGCCGAAAGCACAGGATCGCGAAAGGTGCGGGTGTGGATATCGCAGTGATAAACCGTTTCATCAAGCAGTTTGAGCAGTCACAGAAGATGATGAAGCAGCTCCCGGGTATGATGGGAGGATTTGGTGGTAAAAAGGGGAGATTCAAACTTCCTTTTTAATACAATATAACAAAAAGAAAGATTTATGAGGTGAAGAAAAATGGCAGTAAAAATCAGATTAAGAAGAATGGGTCAGAAGAAAGCTCCTATCTATAGAATCATCGTAGCAGATTCGAGATCACCCAGAGATGGAAAGTGCATTGAGGAGATCGGAACATACAACCCGAACACAGATCCCAGCGAGTTCAAGGTGAACGAGGAGCTTGCCAAGAAATGGCTCTCAAACGGTGCACAGCCGACAGAGGTCGTTGCAAAGATTTTCAAGGCGGCAGGTATCGAGAAATAATGACTCTGACACTCTTGGAGGTGTGAATGATGAAGGAGTTAGTCGAAGTAATAGCGAAAGCTTTAGTAGACAACCCTGATGAGGTAGTTGTCACAGAGAAAGTGGATGGTAAGAATATTACTGTGGAGCTTCATGTGGCGCCGGCCGATATGGGTAAAGTGATTGGCAAGCAGGGGAGAATTGCTAAAGCGATCCGCTCTGTTGTCAAGGCGGCATCTTCCAAAGACAATCTTAAGGTTGATGTCGAAATTGTGTAAGAAACCGTACTTAAACAGGGTGTTCGCTTGAACAGGGTGTTCGTTGAACACCCTGTTCATATATGGTCATATTCAGGATTTTCAATGAATCTGAAAACCTGTGAAGAAACAGTGTTTGGACAGTTCTGGATATAAGTAAACAATAGTTTAAGGATGGTATGTGATAAAAACGGAGGTTTCATGGAAGATTTACTACAGGTAGGAGCGATCACACAGCCGCATGGTGTCCACGGGGAAGTAAAGGTGTTTCCGACAACAAATGATGTTAGACGGTTTAAGAAATTAAAAAAAGTAATATTGGATACAGGTAAGGAAAAAATAACCCTTGAAATAGAAGGTGTAAAATTTTTTAAACAGTATGCTATCTTAAAATTCAAGGGTTTTGACAATATCGATGACATACAGAAATACAAGGGAAAGCCGCTTCTGGTGACAAGGGAAAATGCGGTAAAGCTTGGTCGCGATGAGTACTTTATAGCGGATCTGATCGATATGGCAGTGTATGATGAAACTGATCAGTATCTCGGCGTGCTGACAAATGTGATCAAGACGGGTGCGAACGATGTATATGCAGTGACATTTGAGGACGGCAGGGAAGTGCTCTTTCCGGCGATCAAGCAGTGCATTCTTGACGTGGATATGGAGAGCAGGAAAATGAAGGTTCACATCATGGACGGTCTGTTGGATTAGGAGAAGGGATATATGCATTTTCATATCATGACATTATTTCCGGAGATGGTGCTAGGCGGGCTGCATACCAGCATCATAGGAAGGGCAGAGGAAAAAGGATACATCTCCATAGAGGCGGTGAACATACGTGACTACACGATGGACAAACACAACAAAGTGGATGATTATACGTACGGCGGCGGGGCTGGTATGTTGATGCAGGCACAGCCCGTATATGACTGCTGGAAGGCACTTGATGACAGGATCAGACAGCAGGATCAAGAAGATGGAAGGGGTCAGCAGGGCGGCAAAAGAACAAGGGTGGTCTATGTAACGCCGCAGGGGGAGGTATTTGACCAGAAAAAAGCTGCGGAACTGTCCGGGGAGGAGGATCTGATCTTTCTCTGCGGACATTACGAAGGCGTTGACGAGAGAGTCCTCGAGGAGATCGTGACAGACTATATATCAATAGGAGATTATGTCCTTACCGGGGGAGAGCTTCCGGCGATGGTTATGATCGACGCGATATCAAGGCTGGTGCC
>CAJUQU010000365.1 GCA_910588595.1 uncultured Lachnospiraceae bacterium
ATGGTCATAGACCGCCTGTGTTTGTGAGCAATAATCAATCACGTTATATATAAATGAACTTAAAATTAAATAGACTATTTTTGATTATTTAGATATGAATTTTGTTGGTAGTGTAAAAAAGTTTGTGTCTATGGAAAAAAATACCTCTTTTTGGGCAAGAATTAGTATATGACAATTCTTATCGAAAAGGAGTATTTTTATGCCAGTAGCAAAGGAACAAATTCGACAGATTATTGCAAATAACAACCTCAGCAGTGTAGCTGATGTCTACAGCCTGCTCAGGGATAGTTTCAAGGACATCCTTCAGGAACTTTTGGAGGCAGAATTGGATGCTTCCCTTGGGTATGAAAAAAATCATAAAGGTGATATCTCTACACCTAACAAACGTAATGGGCATTCCAAAAAGAAACTCAAAAGCCAGTATGGGGAATTCCAGATCGATGTCCCAAGGGACCGCGATGGTGAATTTGAACCAGCGATTATACCCAAATACCAAAGGGATATATCAGGAATTGAGGAAAAAGTACTCTCCCTTTATGCCCGTGGAATGAGCACGAGGGATATCCATGACCAGATACAGGATCTTTATGGAATGGAACTGTCCGCTGAGATGGTCAGCAAGATCACAGACAGGATCATACCAGAGATCAAGGAATGGCAGCTGCGTCCTTTAAACCCTGTGTATCCTTTTATATTTATGGACTGCATTCATTATAAAGTCAGGGAAGATGGAAGAATACAAAGCCGTGCTGCATATATTGTTCTTGGCGTTACGGCAGAAGGTTATAAAGAAATCCTGAGCATCACTGTAGGAGCCAATGAAAGCAGCAAATTCTGGCTGGGCATGCTCAATGACCTGAAAAACCGCGGAGTACAGGATGTGTTGTTTTTCTGCGTGGATGGTCTTTCAGGATTTAGAGAAGCTATCGGAGCCGTCTATCCAGATGCCCAGATACAAAGATGTGTTATCCACATGCTGCGCAACTCATTCAAATATGTCAATTACAGCGACTTAAAGGATTTTTCTTCTGATTTTAAGTCTGTATATCGTGCCCCCAGTGAAACGTCTGCCCTTTCAGAACTGGAAACCATCAGAGAAAAATGGGGGAAGAAATATCCTTATGCCATCAGTAACTGGGATAATAACTGGGAAGATGTGAGTTCTTTTTTCCAGTTTTCGGATGACATACGGCGTATTATGTATACTACAAACATCATAGAGGGGCTCAACCGCCAGTATCGGAAAGTGACAAAGAACAAAAGTGTATTTCCCAGTGACAGCGCATTAGAGAAGATACTTTATCTTGCCAGTAAGAACGTGGTTAAAAAATGGACACAGCGCTACAGAAACTGGGATCAGGTCTTAAACCAGCTGACCATTCTTTATGGAGAACGTTTCACCCAGTATCTGTAAATACAAAAGCTGGAACAGTTTAATAGACAAAATCTCTGTTCCAGCCTTATTCCATCAACATTAGTAGTATTGCCAGAAATCTCCAGTCTTATTTTTGAGACTGGGTGTAGGCAGAGCCCACAGAAATCTTCCATATTACTAATGTCTTGTTGGTATGCAAAAAAATGAAAAAAGATGTATATAACCATAAGAGCTGGTTATACTATGACTATAAAGGAAATTCGACAACATAAAAATAACACTATCCGACAACAAATTTTTACATATCTGATTCATGTCAGGAAAGAAATTTCCTTTATAGACACAAGATTTTTTACAGTCTCATTTTGTTCTAACATTATGTTTTTCAAATGGGGTGTTGAGTTAGGAAGTGTTGATATATATTAATCTGTAACGATTTTAAAATTAGGTATGCTATAGGCGACGGTCTCTGACCGTCCTATAGCTTTAACGCTGTTAGATCATTTTGATTAAACTGCATTTTTTCACACAAGCGTTGAACGCTCTTTTTTATTGGATACACCACCCACTTTCCATCCATCTTTCCTGCCTTAATCTTTATTAGTGTCTGTGCCAGGTCTTTGTAGGATATGTTCTTTGATTCCCCGATGGAAGCAATTTCTTCGATTGCATTTACTCCAATGATGGTAGACAGATGGTTCAGAAACAGCCATGCTTCTTCGGTATAGTTGTTCCTCATATAGGACGCCTCATAGGACATTGTATCCCCATATGTTTTGAAAAACTGTTCAATCGCCTGCCTCTGTTTATATATGCTGTACACTTGGAAAGCATTTAAGTCTGTACGATTTGTTTTTAATGTGATTGTGCCCATTTCCTCTTTATCTGCATAAGCCTCCTGAATGGTGATGGGTTCCAGCGATTCCAGTTCTTCGTCAGTAAGACGGCCCTTCCCTTTGTTCCGGCGTGCTATTTCCCTTTCCTTTTTCAACTCCATGGCACTGTTTTTCTTTTCTGTTCTTTTTGTGATGTCTGCGATTTCCTGTGCCAGCAGATCTGTATCAAGAAACAGATGGATGTTAAAGCCTTCCTTTGGAATGGTCAGACTATGTATTCCCCGCCCATTAAAGCTGAAGGCTTCTTCATATCCAAATGGCGAAGCCGGGACATGGCCTTTTACAAAACGGTTCCCCCTTTTCAGCGGGATCACATAATTCAGCCCGCATTCCTCAAGCAGGCTGAAATCATCATCGCTCGCAAATCCCTTATCCGCTATAACGGTACAGTTATCTGCATAAACGGTAGATTCTTTCAGCATGTCAGAGAAAGCGGAGACATCCAGGGTGCTTCCAAGGTACTGCTTATAATAAACAGGATATCCAATGTCCCCTCCTAAGGTAAACATATACAGCAGATTGATCTGGGGCTTGTAACGCATTTTGGAATCATACCCGTATTCTGCATTGTCCACAGTGTTGGATGCAGACAGGAGCCTGTGTCCGTCAAAAAGAAGAAAACGTTCATGCTCAGCGACCATTTCCTGCATATAGCTGCGTATTGCGCCCCTCATCTTCCCCAGAGTGTTCAGGAACTCAGTAACAGCATTTGGCATGAAGGAAAGCCCCGGATAGAGATACGATAAAATGCTGTCTTCATAATGGAGCTGCAGCCGTCGGAAGCGGCAGTCATATATGGCGCGGATGACCGATGCCGCATAAATATGTTCCCACAGGTCAGGAAAATATTTTTGCAGTCTGCTGCGCATCCATTCAGTCCGCTGGTAAATATAATTTACAGCGCCGACTTCCACAACATCATTCAGAACCGGATTAACGCACTCCCTCCTTGCCCTGCTTGGAACCAACCCCTGTTCAGTTATGCTTCCAAGTATTTTCCCAGACTTTTTTCTTGAACGTCCGAGCTGGGGATCATAAACATTGCTCCGCTCATATAAATACCAATGCCCCCGGATATACTTGATTTCCGTGTTGGCAGGCCGTACAAAATTTAGAACATAATCGGGCTTTTCCACCATATCTTCCTCCTTATAGCATACCTAATTAGGTACGCTATAAATATAACACAGAATGACTATAGAATCAATGGAAATGGCATATTTTAGGTATTTTTCCAATTTGTACCAATCCGGTAGTAGGTTATGGCATACCTAATTGCAATCGTTACAGATTAATAGAAGCATAATAACGGCAAAAATTAGCAAGCTATAATAAATGATCTTGTGAGTTGTAAGTTATCAATAAAAAAATAACCCTTCCATATGGTTTTATG
>CAJUQU010000366.1 GCA_910588595.1 uncultured Lachnospiraceae bacterium
CGAGATGGTTGTCAGTGACTGGAGTTCAGACGTGTGCTCTTCCGATCTAGAAAATGGTTCTATTTTACCTGTTTTGAGAAGTATATGTTTGGTTATCGGCGCATTTGCCTTGTAGAGTAAATCGTAACAGTATGGATATAATGTATTAGAACCTGTTGAAAGATTATACAGGTGTGTTGTTTGGGAACCGTTTTTGAAAGGACTGTTATAAAAAGGACTGTCATAAAAAGGACTATCATAAAATAGAGGTGTTTATGGAGCAGACGAAATCAGTGTTGGCACAGGAGAATTTGGATAGAGAATGTTTGGATAATAAAAATCTGGTTACAAAAATAGATGGAGATACAGACAAAAATAGAGATAGAGAAGGTTTAAAATATGAAAGTTTAAAATATGAAAATTCAGATGCTGAAAATCTGGCACAGGAGAATTTCGATCAGGCAAATTTAGGACAGGGGATTTCAGACCAGGAGAGTTTGGGTACCGACAATTTGAAAATAGGCAATCTGGGACAGGAAGACGAAACGAATAAAAATCCGGAAAGGGATAATTTAGATCAGGAGGATTTGACGACTCAAAAGCGCGTTGGCAAAAAGACTGCAAGTAAAAGGAGATGGTTCTGGGCAGCAGGGATCTGCGCGCTGACAGCGGCGGCGTTCGTCACAGGGACGCTTATACTGCGCAAGGAGATCAAGATCAACCCGATCCTGGCGGAGAGGTATGAGGTTCACGGAGTGGACGTGTCCCACTATCAGGGGACGATCGACTGGGATGTGTTGTCGCAGGATCTGGACTTTGCGTTTATCAAAGCGACGGAGGGCAGCACGCACGTGGATGACCGATTTCAGGATAACTGGCAGGCGGCAGAGCAGACGCATCTGTATCTGGGCGCCTACCATTTTTTCAGTTTTGACAGTGAGGGGCATAAGGAGGCTGCTTCCTACATCGACACGGTGGGCAGTCTGGACGGAAAGCTTGCGCCGGTGGTCGATGTGGAGTATTATGGGAATAAGAAGAGCGATCCGCCGGGGCGCACGGAGGTGATCGAGAATCTCAGGGCGATGCTGGACACGCTGGAGCAGCACTATGAGATCAAGCCGATCATTTATACTACCTACACAGTCTACAACGATTACATCAAGGGGGAATTTGAGGATTATCCGCTGTGGGTGCGGAGCGTGTACTGTCCTCCGTCCGTTTTTTGGGGGAATAAGTGGAGTTTCTGGCAGTATATGGATACGGCCATGCTCGACGGCTACGCAGGCGATCAGAAATATATCGACATGAATGTATTTCGAGGGACAAAACAGGAACTTGAAAATCTGACGATACAGAAGATCATGTACTGACTGGCGTGTGAGCTATTGCGGCAGCGTTATCAGGAGTTGTTCTGCAAAGGGGAGTGGATCCGAACGTGAACGGCGCGCGTTGGACAACGGTATCTTTGGAGGATAGACACAGATCTGCGCAAGTGATAATGTTATGGAGGAGAGGGATAATGTACAAACATCATGAGGAATCTCTGGAGAGATTGATCGAATATTTTTCGGACAAGGAGGAAGTGATCGCGGTCATTTTTGGCGGGTCTGTCGCGAAGGGGTGTGAGCGCCCCGACTCGGACCTCGACGCGATGATCGTCGTCACGCAGGAGGCGTATCAGCATCGGGTGGAAAACAACGCGACAGCGGAGACCATCGATGGCTACTGCACTTATAAAGGCGGATATTTCGACGTCAAATATATGACCAAGGAATTCCTGACAGACGCGGCTGAGAAAGGGAGCGAGCCCGCAAGGAATGCATTTTTGAAATCGCGGGTGCTGTTTACCAAAGACGAGGATATTATCCGGATCGTGGATCGGATCCCGATTTTCCAGAGACAGGAGAAAGAGGAGAAAATGCTGTCATTCTATGCGGATTTCTGGTTGAATTATTATTATTTCCTGAAATCGTGCCCGGTTGACGGCTACATGAAGCTCCACGCAGTGAATGAGGTGATCTACAGCATTTACCGCATGATCCTGCAGGAAAACGAGATCCTGTTTCCGAGCAACAGGCGTCTGGAGGAATTTGTGGAAAAGATATCCGAAGAGACTGCCCGGCTGACTGGTCTGGGAAAAACGGCTGCCAAAACGCAGGAGATGGCGGATGTGGATGCGTTTGTCAGATATTTTCTTGAGATCACATCGTATGAGATCCCTGAAAATATCGGCAATGTGCTGTCAAGGTACACGACGGACTTCGAGCAGTGGTGGAGAGTGCCCAGACCGAATATCAATGAGTGGTAGGGGATTTTGGGAAAGAAAGAGGTATTGCCATGCGGTTTGAGTATTGCCCACATTGTGGGAAGAAGGCTGAGATGAGGGAGATCGGCGATGAGGGGAGGATCCCGTACTGCACACAGTGCGAAGTGCCGCTGTGGGATATGTTCACCACCAGCATTATCGCGGCGGTTGTGAATGAATGCGGCGAGATCGCGCTGCTGCAGCAGGAGTACGTGTCGGCGACAAAGCATGTATGCGTCGCCGGCGTCATGAAGCCCGGCGAATCTGCCGAGGAGACGGTGGTGCGCGAGATCGGTGAGGAGTTAGGGCTGAGCGTGAAGTCGACAGCGTATGTGAAGAGTTATCCCTACGAGAAAAAGGAGATGCTGATGCTTGGGTTTAAAGCCGTTGTGGAAAAGAAGGACTTTGAGCTCTCGGAGGAAGTGGACGCTGCACAGTGGGTGCGTTTTGAGGATGCGCTAAGCCTGCTCCGGGAAGGCAGTATCGCATGGCAGCTGGTCAGGGAAGTGATCGGGGGCTGATGTATGATCTGTCTGACAGGGGACTGCCATGGGGAATTTAACAGATTTTCCAGAAAGCAGAGAATGCAGCTTCCGTTTGAACTCACGAAAAATGATCTTGTGATCATCTGCGGCGATATGGGTTTATTGTGGGCAAAAGACAGGGAGTTTGCATACAATCAAAAATGGCTGTCGGCACTGCCGTTCACGATATTGTGGGTGCAGGGGAATCACGAAAATTACGATATGATCGCAGAATATCCTGTCTGTGCATGGCATGGTGGAAAGGCCAGGCATATCGTGGAGGACAAGATCATCTTGTTGGAACGCGGACAGGTTTTTGAGCTGGAAGGGAAAAGCTTTTTTACATTTGGCGGAGCGTCTTCACATGATGTGCAGGGCGGGATCCTGGACAGGAGCTCACCGACGTATGAAAAGGAGCGGCGGCAGGCAAACAAGAGAGGGCTGCCCTACCGCGTCAGAGGCGTATCGTGGTGGGAACAGGAGCTTCCGTCCGCGGAGGAGATGCAGGAAGGGAGAGACAATTTATCCAGGCACGGTTATGTGGTGGATTATGTCATAACCCACTGTCTGTCGGGCAGAATGCAGGGAAGGCTGGATGTGGTGCGCTCTGTCAGCAAAGGCGGGGACAGTGCACGTGATATCCTGACAGACTATTTTGATGAGATCGAGGAGAAGCTAAAATACGAGCATTGGTTTTGCGGCCATTATCATGAGAACATTAGATTGGATGAGAAACATACGGTGATCTATGAGGATATTCTTGCTCTGCAGTAAGGAACTGTAGGAAAATAACCGATGCAACTTGCGCAGGATATTTCTTCGA
>CAJUQU010000367.1 GCA_910588595.1 uncultured Lachnospiraceae bacterium
TTTACATAATATTTTGAAAATAACTAAAGTATTGTGAAAAAGGCGCCGATATAGTTACTGTAAACCGGTTTTAATGCACGATTTGACGTTCCAAAAGTTTTTATTGTAAAAAAAGTATGAAAACCCTTTGAAAAATGGTTAAATTAGGTTATAATGTCTTAGTTATAGTATGTCTTCATAGATATAACTGTAATGGGAATACTAAGTTATCAGTAGATCACACAGGTTAAGCTAGGAAACGAATCTAAGAAGCTAAGATTAAGAAGCGCCGCGGAATAACAGGATCACAGTGTTATGTCGCGACAGTTTCTAAAATGATAAAAGACTTGATTTTACCGATTTGGACTAATTTGAATTCAAAGAAAGGGGCATACAGCCATGCAATACACAGATATTGGAATCGATCTTGGAACCGCGAGTATATTAGTTTACATCAGAGGAAAAGGCGTTGTGCTGAAAGAGCCTTCTGTCGTTGCCTTTGACAGGGATACACAGAAAATAAAGGCGATCGGTGAGGATGCCCGGCTGATGCTCGGCAGAACACCGGGAAACATCGTGGCAGTCAGACCGCTCAGACAGGGTGTTATTTCTGATTATAAAGTGACAGAGCAGATGATGAAGCACTTTATCCAGAAGGCGTTGGGCAGAAAGACATTCCGCAAGCCGATCATTGCTGTATGTGTACCGAGCGGTGTCACGGAAGTGGAGAAGAAGGCGGTTGAGGATGCCACATATCAGGCAGGCGCGCGGGATGTCAAGATCATTGAGGAACCGATCGCGGCTGCGATCGGCGCGGGGATCGATATCTCCAAACCATGTGGAAATATGATCGTAGATATCGGGGGAGGAACCTCTGATATCGCAGTGATTTCACTTGGCGGCACTGTAGTCAGTGCGTCGATCAAGGTTGCAGGCGATGATTTCGATGAAGCCATCGTCAGATATATGAGAAAGAAACACAATCTTTTGATTGGGGAGAGAACAGCAGAAGACATTAAAATTAAAATAGGCTCAGCATTTAAGAGACCGGAGGTCGAGTATCTGGACGTGAGAGGACGCAATCTTGTCACAGGTCTTCCAAAGACCATCAGGGTATCCTCCGAGGAGACGGAGGAGGCGCTTCGCGAGACGACATCACAGATCATTGATACGATCCACAGTGTCCTGGAGAAGACTCCGCCTGAGCTGGCAGCGGATATCGCTGACAGGGGAATCGTGCTCACGGGCGGCGGAAGCCTGCTCTGCGGATTGGAGGATCTGATCGAGTCCAGGACGGGTATCAATACCATGACCGCGGAGGATCCCATGACAGCAGTTGCCATAGGCACAGGCAAGTACGTGGAGTTTCTTGCGGGCAGCAGGGACGAGTGATCAGCAAGCATTCTCCTGACAGTGCCGGAGCTTATAATGTCGAGGGATTGTAACGGATTAGGAGGAGATTATGCTAAGAGGTCTATACACATCATACACTGGTATGTTGAATGAACAGTACAGAATGGATATCATGTCGAACAATCTGGCAAATGCAGATACGACTGGCTTTAAGAAAGAAGGGTCTACGAGTCAGGCGTATGCGGAAGTGATGGCAGTGAAGATCAAGGATTGGACAGAAACGCCAAACACGCCGAAGCGGCTTGGGAATATGAGTCTCGGAGTGAAGATCGGGGAGACCTACACGGATTTTTCACAGGGGTCGCTCAGGGATACAGGTAATACGTATGACATCGCACTGGGAGGAAAAGGGTTTTTCAACATTGAGTTTACCAGCAAATCTGGCGAGACCTCTACGAAATATACAAGGGATGGTGGATTTACCATCACAAAGGACGGCTATCTGGTGACGAAAGATGGCGACTATGTCCTTGGCGAGAATGGCAGGATCCAGCTCTCAACAACAGCAGGCTCCACAGTGTTTGACAGGAATGGAGATATCTACCAGGATGACAGACTTGTGGCGAGTCTCAAAATATCGGATTTTGAAGATACCAATTATCTGACTCATTACGGCGAGACCATGTGGGAGACCAAGGAGGGCGCGGTGGAAATAGACGCGGAGGAACCGGAGGTCCATCAGGGATATCTCGAGATGTCCAACGCAAACGTTGTCAAAGAAATGGTAAATATGATAACGATCTCAAGACAGTACGAGTCAAATCAGAAGATGCTGACAACTTTTGATGAGACGCTTGAAAAAACGATGACATTGAGTAAATTATAAGGAATGGAATGACTAAGGCATAATAGGACTTTGTGATCATAGGAGGATAAGATAAATGGTACGATCATTGTGGACAGGCGCAACAGGTATGATTGCGCAGCAGTTAAATGTAGACAATATTTCCAACAACCTTGCAAATGTGAACACGACAGGTTACAAGGCGGAGGTTATGGAGTTTAAATCGCTTTTATATCAGACGATACAGACAAGGACCACTACGGCAAACGGTGCGAACAAACCGATCGGTGCGGAAGTCGGTCTGGGTGTTAGAAATTCTTCGATCACGTCCATCTTTACGGATGGAAACCTGCTTGAGACACCGGGCGAAGCAAACATCGCACTCAATGGACGCGGATTTTTTGGCATCAGGGGTGCAGATGGAAATACATATTATACGCGCAATGGTAATTTTGTGTTTGCTGTCGGTCCGGAAGGAATCACACTGGAGACAACAGATGGACTTCCTGTGCTGGATTCTGAGGGAGAGCCGATCATTTTCGAGAACGATGACATTGTTACGAGCAAGATCACGATCGGACAGAAGGATGGCATGTTATATTATCCAAATGAAAAGGGTATACCAGAGAGTCTGGATGTTCAGATCGGTCTCTGGCAGTTCAATAATCCTGCAGGTCTCCACAAAGAAGGCGACAGCCTGTTCTCAGAGACGGCAGCAAGTGGCGAGGCGATGAATGAGGCTGAAAATGATAATCTGCCCAAGACGAAAATGATCCAGGGATATCTGGAGGGTTCAAACGTACAGATCGCTGATGAAATGGTAAATCTGATCGTGGCGCAGAGAGCTTATGAAATGAATTCCAAGGTGATCACTACTTCGGATGAGATGCTTCAGCAGGCGAATCAGTTGAAGCGCTAACATGAACGCTGACACAGGCAGGTAGAGGATTAAGGAGAGGATAATTTATGGATATGAGTGGTGTGGGATCTGCGTATGCGGATTACATGACAAAGCAGGTTTCGAACAGCAAGGCGGAGACATTACAGAGCAAACTGGCAAACGGCAGCGCGGTGGCTGATGAGGAAGAGCTTAAAGAGGCGTGCAAAGAGTTTGAAGCCTATTTTATGGAGCAGGTCTTTAATTCGATGATGGAGACGACAAAAGTTTTCTCGGATGATGAGGATGACGGCTACGCGACAAAGATGGTAGATTATTTTAAAGACTTTGCGGTGCAGGAATTGTGTGATAATGTGACGGACGGTGATGGACTGGGGCTGGCTAATATCCTGTACGAACAGATGAAGCGCAATTATGGTATCGGGGTAGTGCAGCCAGAACAACTTTTAGAGAATTGAGAACAGCCGGCCTTGTTTGAGAGAACAGGTCGGTTTTTATTTAGGAACTGTAGGAAAATAACCGATGCAACTTGCGCAGGATATTTCTTCGAGG
>CAJUQU010000368.1 GCA_910588595.1 uncultured Lachnospiraceae bacterium
TACGGCGACCACCGAGATCTACACTCTTTCCCTACACTACGCTCTTCCGATCTCAAGCCATATTTCCAGCTCGTCCCATGTTTCTTCCCTGTCCAGGTCCCCGTATAATTTTTCGTACCAGATGCCCCATGACTCATATCCGCGGCCCCAGCCGACAACCTCGATTTCGAAGCGGTCGTCCTGCACGTCAACGGACGCAGTCAGTATGAGGACGCCCTCGGGAATTTCCGCCCCGTACTGTTCACGGCGCGAAAGGAGCGAATCGTCATCCGCACCTTTTCCACGATCTTCCCACGTTTCTCCCAGCACGGTATTAATAAACACTTTTAGCTTGTTTATATTACCGTCCTCTTTTTTAGCCCTGTTTGCTTCCCGCCATTCCTGGATAATTTCCGGCCAGTGCGACCAGGGGGAAGCCAGCTCGTTCAGGTGGAACGACCTCTTCCTGCGTCTTTCCGGGTGCGCAGCGATCCATTTTCCGTCACCCTGTTTCCAGTCCGTTTCTGAAATATGTTCACCGCAATACTTACACTCCATTGTCACGTCTGCCAGAACCATCCTCGTCCACTCATAAGGCTGGTATCTTCCGCAGCACGGACACGGAACGCACCATTCCTCCATGGTACCTGACTGAAATTCATCTTCTATCGGGCTTGCATTTTTGACCGTCGGGGTAGAAACCTTAATTTTCTTTTTATTCCAGAATGTCGTTGCCCTCTTCTCTGCCAGTTTGACTGGGTTTCCCTCGGTTCCGGCAGTTAAGGGATAACGGTCAACCTCGTCCATCAGCACGATCCTGACTGGCCTTGATGCAAGCCCGGACGGCGAATTTGCCCCGGTAATTGTCACGTGCCCGCCCGGAAATATCTTGTGCAGGATCGTATTTCCTGATGTCTTTGCTTTTGCATCGCTTACCTTTCCGGCCAGGGCAGGCGAGTCACGGATCATCGGCGCCAGGCGGTCTTTCGAGAAGTCCTCAGCCATCGGCTTTAATGTCGGCTGTACTACCAGCATGGGGGCAGGGTCGTAATCAATATAATAACCAATGATGTTCAGGAGCAGTTCCGTCTTTCCGACCTGCGCTGAACTCATGATGACAATGTCCTCCACAAGGGGATCGTTGACTGAATCCATGATTTCCCTCTGGTATGGCGCACGGTCCGTGTTCCACTGTCCCGGTTCCGCCGCGCTTTCCGCAGACAGCCTCCTGTACCTGTCAGCCCACTGGCTGACTGTCAGTAAAGGCGGCGGGCTTACTGCCTTTGCAAGTTCGCGGAAAAGTTTCAGTGTCTTAAACTCAACATCCCCCGTCCTATGCCGCTTCTGAACAGCAGCCTGATCCACATCATTATCAGCAACCCGTTTAAACTTTTGTTTCCCGTTCACAGACCTCTTCATCTACGTCCTCCACATATTCGTCACTATAAAATGATTTGGCATCATAATCCTTTAATTCGTTCAGGGCTTCGTTAATCTCACTGGTAAGCCGATCCTTGATAAATGCGGCATCACGGTTTTCAAGGATTGGTGCAACCTTGGACGGGATGTTCATCATTCTGGTCTTGAAAGAGACCAGCATGTCCGTCATCACAACCTCGACATCCCGCGCCTTATGCAGCTCACCTTTCATGATCTGCAGCTTCATCTCCGATATGTGTCTCTTCACCCTCTCATGCAGACCTTTTTCCTCCTCGAGGCTGATCTCGCCGTCAGCAAACTCAACACCGACTCCCTCTGCTGCCAGTTTCATCGTCAGCAGGTAATTTTTTACGGAATCCACCAGTTTATAACGGCCCTTGGCAGCCCTGACAACGATCCCTTCCTCCGCCATCTGCCTGATCCTTCGGTCAGTCACACCGAACATGTCCCCCAGCACTGCTGCCGAGACAGTCGTACTGTCGATATTTATTACTTTTGCCGAACCTGTATCCATCATGTACTATCTCCTTTAATTACCCAAATAACGGAAACGGCAACTTCCGTTATAATTTTCTTGTATCTGGCCAGCTTTTGGGAGTCAGAGACCCTCAACTACAAATGTTCGGTTTTACAGTACCTATTTTCATTCTCCCTTAGCTGTCTGTCTTATCAATTAGTTTAAGACACTCCGTCTGATTTACAGTAGTATTCCGCATATATATCAGAACATATGTATCATCAACGTTGTTATATTCGATATATAACAAATATATCACTTCACTTGTCATATCTTATGGCTTTGTCACATGGCATGGATACATTTTCTTTCAATATAGTGCGGAAAAATTCCTGCCCCCCCGTTTGACATCACTTTTATATGTCAAACGAGGGGCAAAAAGAAAAAAGGCTTCCTATTTTCTGCCGCCTTTCTTAAAACTCAACCCCATAATAGCCTTGTCCTTGTTATCCTGGTTAATTCCAATGTAGCGCAGCGTCTCGCTCATGTGGGAATGGTTGAATATATCCTTGAGCGTAACCGCATCATGCGTCTGCTGGTACATATGGTAGCCGAACGTCTTACGCAGTGTATGCGTGCCTATGCTGCTGAGTCCGAACGCTTTCCCGGCTTCGGACAGGATATTGTACGCCTGCTGGCGGCTGATCGCCTTGTTCGGGAAATTAGGGGATTTGAACAGATACTCAAAATCCTTTTTCCCCTGTATGTAATTTACAATGACCGGCTTCAGTTCCGTGTTGATGGGAAAGCGCTTCTCCTTTCCGGTCTTATTCTCCCTGATGTACACATAGTCCTTTTCCCTCACATCACGGACACGCAGTTTCAGTATGTCAGATATCCGGAGCCCTGTATAAATACCAAACAAAAACAGGACATGGTCCCGTTCATTTTTCGACTTAAGATAATCTGCCACATCCAGCACAAGATCCATCTCCCGGATCGGCTCTACCGTATTCAAGCAAGCACCCCCTTTTGGCACGAAAAAAGCGCCGCTTTATGACGACGCCCTGGACCGGATTCTGGTTAACTACCACCAACACCAGTATATCACACTTTGTCAATAAAAAACACGACATAAAATGCGACATAAAATGCGACATTGTATACAAGCGGAAAGCCGCATAAAATAAGGATTTTCTGCAAAATCAGGTCTGAAAAAAACAAAATTTTTTTGCTTTAAAAATTCCAGACATCAAAAAGACCTTTATCCCTCATTTCGGATTCGATCCGCTGAAAATGGCGACGCGAAAAGCCGACTGTGTCCGCAGCATCTTCCTGTGTCATCCGCAGGATAACCCGGGTGTAATAAACGTCCGCTTCCACCCCGGACAGACTTTCATGGATCCGCTTTATCCGCTTCCGGTCCTTTCGCAGACGCCTGCGTTTATCCTTCAGTCTTGCAATCCGCTCCTCGTCATGTGATATAAGCCGGTTTGCTTCTGCAAACGAAATATGGATGCTCCCCCCTGACTCCCTTGCATAGTCAATGCCTGAAACACCGGACGGGCCACGCAGGTCAGCCATGGCTCTTGCCTTTTCAATTGATTTTCCATGATTCCGTATCTGTTCATTTATTAGTTCGATTTCGAAATCAATTACCTCAAAAACATTTTTTTTCCTTTCATTCCGTTACAATTCAGCGCCCAGCCATAGTTGAATCTGGCGTATCCAAATAAAGCC
>CAJUQU010000369.1 GCA_910588595.1 uncultured Lachnospiraceae bacterium
TGCATGGACGTGTGGCGCGGGAGACCTTCCAGTTTCAGACACATGTCGATCAGATAGTGCACCTGCTCGTCTTCCTTGTAGAGCGTGCGAAACTCCGGGTTCATCTCCAGCGCGCGCGTGATGCTCACCGGCGCATTGCCCTCGCTCGGTATCATCTTGGCGATCCCGTCCACATAATTGTATGGCAGATCGAGCGCGCGCCCCACATCGCGTATCACACCTTTTGCCGCCATCGTACCGAACGTCACGATCTGCACAACCTTGTCATGCCCGTATTTCTCACTGACATAGTCGATCACTTCCTGCCGCCGCTCATAGCAGAAGTCAATGTCGATATCGGGCATCGAGACGCGCTCCGGGTTCAGGAAGCGCTCAAACAGCAGGCTGTAGCGGATCGGGTCGATGTTGGTGATGCGCAGACAGTACGAGACGATGCTCCCCGCCGCCGAACCGCGCCCCGGCCCGACAGGAATGTCATGCTCCCGCGCCCAGTTGATGAAATCCCACACGATCAGGAAATAATCCACATACCCCATCTTCCTGATGACGCCGAGCTCGTAGTCCAGTTTCTCCCTGACCGCGCCGTCATCATCCGGGTAGCGTTCTGACAGTCCGTCGGTGCAGAGCTTGTTGAGATAGCTCCACGAGTCATACCCCTGCGGCACATCGAACTTCGGCAGCTTCGTCACCCCAAACTCGATCTCAACATTGCACCGGTCAGCGATCATCGCCGTGTTGTCGATCGCCTGCTGCGCATAGGGAAACAGCTCCCGCATCTCCAGTTCGCTCTTGACATAGTACTGTCCCCCGTCGTAGCGCATCCTGTCCTCGTCGGAGACTTTTTTTGCCGTCTGGATGCAGAGCAGGATATCGTGCGGCTGGGCGTCCTCCGCGTAGGTGTAGTGGATATCATTCGTGGCAACCAGCGGTATGTCGAGCTCCTTGCTCATGCGCAGCAGCGCCGTGTTGACTGTCCTCTGGTCAGGGATGCCGTGATCCTGCAGCTCAAAGAAATAGTTGCCCTTTCCGAAACACTCCTCATATCGCTGCGCGGTCTTCTTTGCCTCCTGATAGAGCCCTTTTGCCAGAAGCCTTGGCACCTCCCCCGCAAGACACGCGGAGAGCGCGATCAGACCCTCGTGATACTGCTGCAGCACCTCCATATCCACGCGCGGTCTGTAGTAATACCCCTCGGTAAATCCCTTGCTGACGATCTTCATCAGATTGGCATAGCCCGTATTGTTCTCCGCCAGCAGCACGAGGTGGTGATACCGCTCATCCCCGCCGCCAACCTCCTTGTCAAAGCGCGAGTCCGGCGCGACATAGACCTCACAGCCGAGGATCGGCTTGACGCCGTTCGCCTTTGCCTCCTTATAGAAGTCGATCACGCCGTACATGACGCCGTGGTCCGTGATCGCCGCGCTGTCCATGCCAAGCTCCTTGACGCGCCTGACATACTCCCTGATCTTGTTGGAGCCGTCGAGCAGACTGTACTCCGTATGTACGTGCAAATGTGTAAATGCCATATTTTATTCCCCTCTGTGTGTTTCGGCACGCGTGTCAATCAATAATTCCCGACAATACGAAATGTCCCTCTTCCAGATCTCCCGCCTGCGCGCCTCCCCAAAACCTTCTCTCGTCAAACAGCTTTCTATTTCTATATAAATAAACCGAACCGCTCGGAATCAGCGCTACTCCTCTGCATCTTCCTCCAGCAGATCTGCATTCTCATCCAGAAATTCTCTGATCAGACCGCTCTTGTTCAGCCGCTCAGTCCTCGTGTAATTCGACCTTGCAGGCGGGACGAGCTCCACTGCGATGACCACCTGATCCCTCGCCGCACCTGTCCCAAAGATCCCCTTTTGATCCAGCCTCCGCATGGCTTCCTCCATGGAGTTTAACAGTGTCTTCCACATGGCATCCGCTGTGTCATCATCTGCCTCACAGTGTTTCTGTTCCGTCTCGAACAGAAAATCCTCATACTCCGCAAAATATTCATCCCATCCGTATGCCATATAGGGTGACTCCACGCCGCTCCACCTGTACCAGCCCTTCTCCCCGTCCTCCACTTCATTTTCCTCATAAAAACACTCCAGTGCCTCACGCGACCACGCTGATATATACGGCCTCCAGTTTCCATCATTCAGCAGCGCAAAATAATAGAACTGTTCTTCCATATGTTCCTCCTGTAAAGCTTTAAACGCCTTTCCTGCTGCTGACTCCAATATGGTAACTAATGTTTCATCTATATCCATTGCCTTCTACCTCCAAAATAAAACGAACCACCTTTACAACACCATCACCAGTGTCCCCGCACCGATCAGGAGACAGCCGAAAAACGACTTGGCACTGAACTGTTCATGCAAAAACACAAACCCGAGCACCAGCGTGATGACGACACTGAGCTTGTCGATCGGAACGACTTTGGAGACCTCCCCGACCTGCAGCGCGTGATAATAGCACAGCCACGACGCCCCCGTCGCCAGTCCTGACAAGATGAGGAAGATCCAGCTCTTCCTGCTGATCTCCCAGATCCCGCCCTGTGCGCTGGTCAGAAAGACCATGCCCCACGCCATGACCACCACGACCACTGTCCTGATAGCGGTCGCCAGGTTGGAGTTCACCCCCTCGATGCCCACTTTTGCCAGTATCGATGTCAACGCCGCAAACACTGCGGACAACAACGCATATAAAAACCACATCGCCCTTTTCCTTCTTTCCTGTCCCCCGTGCCGACAAAACCCTCGCTGCAGCGATCTCCAGCCGGCGGAATATCCAATTCTTAAAATCCATGTCTGTCACAGCAGCACATTCTCTCGTACTTTCCAACCGCGTCTTCTAAGTCTGACAAAAACGCCCAGTAATCATCCGGCAGATCTGCGATACGGCTCATATCATTTGGATCAAAATGGTAAATGATATGCTTCAATGTCTCTTTTTGTATGAAATGCAGCTGGCATAACACAGCTTTTGTCCCTTCCTCGAGCGTATTGACGCAATCCAGCAATCTATTGAAAGCATCCTTGTCAAATACATTTTTCTCGTGCAGCAGATAAAGAAAACTATTGTCTGCTGCCCTGCAGTTATCCTCGATCAGGCTTAGCGCAGTGTCCTTTTTGTCACGCGATCCGTCCCTGTTCTGATTTTCCTGATATCCCTGCCTGATATCAGACAGTGCAGAACCGGGTACGCCATTATGTCTGGTACTGTATACTTTCATGGATCTTCCCTCAATGTTCAGTATCGCCTCCCTGCCGTACTCCCATACATGCAAATAGCAAAAGCTTTCATTTTGCCCTCTCTACATTCGTCCTCCGCAGGAAGGTATCCAACTGCTGCCTTATCTCCCGCCGCCCAAAATCTTCCCGGCAGTTCTGCGCTCCGTGTCCCTGCAGTATGCCTTGATCTCAATACTGTTCATATAATTGTCAAAAACGCGCTCTCCATGGTCCTCAAAATATTGTTTGAACGGACAAAACAAACGCACCACATCTGTCTGGTTATAGAATACAAACTGAACCGGACATTCCATGATGCCGCTGACACCGGATACCGTCAGCACGCCGCACTCCTGACATACCGACTGACAGTCGCGCAGAACGTTCCCG
>CAJUQU010000370.1 GCA_910588595.1 uncultured Lachnospiraceae bacterium
GGTTCATCCAAACCACCGGCAGAGCCGGTGGTCAAGCCGTATGGCTGTGATTTTTGATCCTCTGTCAATGCAGTCGTATATGCATTGGCTGCCTCCTTGTCTGTAAGTCTCACCAGAAAGGCGGCGTACTCCTTTTTCGTATAATGCGCATTATCAAGCGCTATACTCAGATCGCAGATCACTTCCTGCGCACAGTCCAGATCCCTCATCAATAGACCAATCACCGGATTGAACCAGTGGATCCAGGAGGTCACAAGAGCCAGTATCCTCCATGGCAGATCCCGATTTTTGATATGGATCAGCTCGTGTTCATAGATCATGTAAAGCTCCCTGTCCGTATAATCGGCAAACGGAAGTATGAGCTGCTTTCGCACGAGCCCTGCTGTGACCGGGGAACAGAGCAGATCGTTCTGGCTGAGCGTTACCCCGCCTACCCCTGCCCGTCTTCTGCACGCCTCAAACAGATCAAGATACCGCGCATCCTGAACTGGGATATTTCCCCGAAGCAGTTTCGCCAGCCTGCATATTTTTATGCCATCGCAAACAACAGACAGCCAAAATCCTGCAAGCCATACGATCCCCAGGATAAGAAAGACAACTGTCATGGACGGAACCGAAGAGCACACAAACTCTCCGGTATATGCCCTGACCCCATTTTCAAAAGAAATCCTTGGTATGCATACACACGCAAACGAGACCGGCAGCCAGTATAATATCAGTGTCAGCTTCTGCAACGCTAATAACAATACCGGATTTTCAACACGCAATATCCCCCCTGCCAGCCTTGTGAGCCCATATGAAATACTGCCTGCTACGGAAAGAAATGCGATACATGAGATCCACAGTCTAATCCATACCATCCAGCATCCTCCTGATGTGATCCTTCTCCTCCTTTGACAGTTTCCTGGTCTCCGCAAAAGACGCGATCAGATTTCCCATCTTGCCGTTTCCCCAGTTCTCGACGCATTTGACGATCTCACGCCTGCCGTAATCCTTCTCTGTGACCAGCGGATAATAATCAAACGTCCTTCCCCTTCGCTTCATCGCCAGATAGCCCTTCTTGACAGCGCGGCTCAAAAACGTGGAGACCGTCTGCAGTTTCCAATCCTTCCCATATTTCAGATTGATCCGCGAAGTGATCTCCTGTATAGACATCACCTCATCGCTTTCCCATATTACTTTCATCACTAAAACTTCGCATTCCGTCAGTGCTTCCTGGGTTTTGTTCTGTATCTTGTGTTCCATACCGTTCATCACGATCCCTTCTATCGCTATATTTTTATGGCTATCATTTTATGGTTATCCTTATAGTCAACTACAATATTAATTGACTATTTTTGTAGTTATTATAGCACATCTTTTTGCAGACGACAAGACTTTTACACATTTTCTGCGCCGTTATTGGCAGCATAGTTACTGTTCACGTCCCACCTGATTCTGGCATAATTTAACGTGGTGAAGGCGTAAACAGCAACCAATTTGGTGCAGGCGTCTGCGTCTGCTCTTTATAACATTTTTATTTGCCTTTTTTACTGAGATGGGCAACCACACCAGAAAGAACACCAGACATACCCGCATACAACCGAACCGCATACGTCAGGATCTTCTGCATCGAACAGTCCTCAACCCCATCGCAGATCCAATATGAGCATCAGCAAAACCATGCCAATAACTGCCCAGGTGAGGCTGATAACCCGTATCTTTTTCGTATTATTTTTCATAGCCAACTCCTAATCACATATTATAATGGCGGTAATCGGATTCTTTTTATCCGGAAATTACCTTGCAGCGTTTTTTATAACACGCAATCCCGTATTTACGGATTGTTGTCATACCGTCATCAAGCAACTGTTGCTCGTAATTTTGATCATTCACCTGTTTCAAAGCCTCCCGGCATGCAGTGTCAAATGCTGCTTTTTCCGCATATTTTAATTCAATGACAATGCCTATTCCCTTATCTTCAATCTCTATGCTGATGTCGCTGTAGCCATCGCCGGATTCGGCATTTGACCGGACATTCCATCCGTCCATGTTTCCAAAGAGTCCGAGCAGGATGCCATGGTAAAAGTTTTCTTTCATTTTCTTTCTGGTATTTGTATCACGGATGCTGATTGTCTTTTTCAGATAGGCATTGAACCCCTCCTCGATGGCGTCCGTATCGTTTTTCATGAATGCCTTGCAGAAATCTTCCAGCCTTTCCATGTTTTTTTCCGTTTCCCATTTGAACCATTCACGGATCTGCTTTGTAAAGATCCACTGTATCTCCCTGTTTGGTATAACAAGTTCCGTCAGTTCATCAGTCTGTAAACCGCGCTGTGTCAGATATCCGGTCGTAAAGAGGATACTCCACAGGTTATCCGGATCGGAATCAAGATCCCTGTAAGTCAGTTCCGGGTGGATCATCTTTTTAATACTGCTTCCGTTGATCAGCTGTTCTATGTCGTTTCTGTCCGCTGTTTTCGCTTTGCTTAAAAATTTTCTGATAATATCGTTGCTGCTCGTGTTTACCCAGTAATTTTGTGGTTCAGTTACACTCTGGTCACGTAAGTCCCCGCAGTAATTAATGACATCCCAGGGACAATAGATACCCAGATTGCCAAACAGATAACCATCATACCATTCCTTCACGGCATCATACTGGTCTGAGAACCCATAATACTCCAGCATCTGTCTGATTTCCGCGTCCGTAAAACCAAAATATTCTTTATAACGCACATCCTTTATCGTGTATACTTTGAAATTATTCATCCCGGTAAAGATGCTTTCCTTTGATATTCTAAGACATCCTGTCAGCACTGCAAATTTCAGGCTGTCGTTTGTCTTAAGGGCTCTTCCAAATAAAGACCTGATCAGATTCACCATGTCATCATAGTAACCTGACTGATATGCTTTATCAAGCGGTACATCGTATTCATCAATCAATATCATAGTATTTTGACCAAAATGCTTTTGCAGAAAGCGAGACAGTGTCAGAAGGCTTTTTGATAAAACTTCATCGGACATTGCGTATTCGCCATAGTCATTCAACGCAATAAGCTTTTTATACTGCATGTGCTCTGTTTCTGTAAGTCTGTCACTCTCTGCCAAAAATGGAAATCTGACCGCCTCATCTCCAAGAACCGAGCACAGGGTTCTTCTGGCTGTATCAAAATCTTTACCTGCCACTTCTTTCAGGCTGACTGAAATCACCGGAAATTTTCCCATGTATTCTTCACACATCTCTTTTTCCTTTGAAATCTCAAGCCCGTCAAAAAGCATGACGTCACTGCCTGCTTCGAAAAAATATTTCAGCATACTCATATTCAGGGTTTTTCCAAACCGTCTCGGACGCGTAAACAGGTTCACTTTTCCCGGATTCTCCAACAGTGTTTTGATCAGTCCGGTCTTATCGACATAGTAGAATCCCCCTGTCCGCATTTCCCTGAAATTCTCAATCCCCATGGGGAGCTTTGCCTGCATTGCCATAACACATCCTTTCCGATGAAAAAATTATACCTGTCAATAGTATATCATACATCCTTGCAAAAAGCATCTATAACCCCTGCAAATGTCAGGGTTGTTTCACGAAGGTTTCCAAACGACATCATTTATTATGAACTTGCTGT
>CAJUQU010000371.1 GCA_910588595.1 uncultured Lachnospiraceae bacterium
TAATTCGGTAGAGGTTGGTGACAGTATACTGACGACCAGCGGGTTTTATGGTATGGTGATCGATGTTACTGACGAGGATGTCATCGTGGAGTTTGGCAGCAACAAAAATTGTCGCATTCCGATGAAAAAGGCAGCGATCGAGCAGGTTGAGAAGCCGGACACTGAATAATATTCAAAATCTCCTGAAAATCCAGACAGGTTTTTCGGGAGATTTTTGAATGGTTTTCGAAGTTTCGGAGGAAACAGGTTATGGGGTATATTGATGGACAGATCCTGATCTTCATTCAGGAGCACATGCGAAATACTGTCTGTGATGTCTTTTTCAAGGGGATCACACATCTGGGCGATGCGGGGATCTTCTGGATCCTTTTGACTATCGTGCTGCTGTGTTTTCGACAGACGCGCAAAGCAGGGATTTATTCTGCATGCGGATTGATCGCATCGCTGGTAATCAACAATCTGATCTTAAAGAATCTGGTGGGAAGGATCAGACCTTATGAGCTTGTGGATGGGCTTCAATGTATTGTTGCACCTGCAATCGATGCCTCTTTTCCGTCAGGACATACAGGCGCCAGCTTTGCCTCCGCGGTTTCCATGTCCCGTCAGCTGCCAAGGAGGTGTGCAGCCTTTTTTATTATTTTGGCATCGCTCATAGCTTTTTCCAGATTGTATGTCGGGATCCATTATCCGACGGATGTGCTGGGCGGGATTGTGACAGGAATTGGGATCGGGATGCTTGTGAATGTTGTTGGTGACAGGGTTGATGGATTGAAGAAGGCGTGAAGATGGCGAAAGGTACAACAGATAAACATTATCATGGTAAATCAAAAATAAAGGGAAAAGCTGCGAAAGTTTCTGACAATAGACTATCATTGATCAGCGCTGTCGTGATCGTGACAGGTATCATTATGCTGGTCTGGATAAATTCTTCCAATTCACAGGATACAGAAGGGGCTTTCATAGAGACAGCCAAGATACAATCAACGCAGACCAGCCAAAATACGGCAGTTTTTAGTACAACGGCAGGTGCGGCAGATATACTGGAAACGGATTTGCTGCAGGTTGTTTTGAAAGCAACGGCAGGTGTGGCAGATGTACTCGATGAAGAGTTTATGGCGGATACACACACTGCGTCAATACAGGACAAAGATACAGAAGAAAGTGAATACTCAAATCTGGCGATCGCAAAGGTAGACAACTATGTCAATGTCAGGAGTGCGCCCGGCACAGACAGTGAAGTGGTAGGAAAGATGTATGATGGCTCTGTAGCGCAGATTCTTTCAACGGCGGGCGAAAACAATGAATGGTTTCAGGTGGTCTCAGGAAATGTCGAAGGGTACATCAAGGCAGAGTATTTTATCTATGGCGATGCTGCCGTCTCTGTTATAGATGATTATGTGACGCACTATGTTGTCGTACAAGCGGACCGGTTAAATGTCCGCGAGGAACCTGACATTTCATCTGGCAGGATCGGTTACATAGATAACGGAGAGCGTGTGCGGCTGCTCGAGTGGGGGGATGAGTGGTCAAAGGTAGATTATGCAGCGGAACATACGGGGTATGTGGCATCAGAGTATGTGACGATCGCGGAAGAATTTATTTACGCAAAGTCCATTGAGGAAGAGCTGGAGGAGCTGGCAGCCTTGCAGGAGCTGCAGGCGAGAACACAGGCATCAGAGGAAACAGCGCCGGAGCGGATGGTCGTATCCACACCGCCGCCACAGACTAATTTTGCCTCTGTCCCGGAGCTTAGAACTGCTGTCGTTGACTATGCTATGCAATATCTGGGAAACAGATATGTTCATGGCGGTCAGAGTCTTGCAACAGGGACTGACTGCTCCGGTTTTACCTGTTATGTATACAAGGAGTTTGGATACAGTCTGAGCAGAACCCCACAGGGACAATATACCTCAGCGGGAAGGGGGATCGACATGTCGCAGATCCAGCCAGGGGATGTCATCTGCTATAGCTCAAACGGTTCGACTTGTACACATGTAGGACTCTACATCGGTAATGGGCAGATCATTCATGCCGCCAATTCCAGAAAAGGTGTCATCATCAGCAACTATGACTATGATGGTATCATTCTGGGGGTTCGCAGTATCGTTGATTGATCTTTTCCGTGGAGAGCACCCAGCTGCCGAGAATCTCATCGCACCATTTCCGGAGGCTGTCCAGATGAAAGGCGACACTCCCGTAAGAGATGATGCCATGGGACTGCGCGAGCGATTCCGTATAGTTTTCGAGAAGATATACATTTTTAAGTCGTACAGGACTGCTTGAATAGTGGCATACCAGCGGAACAACTCCGGTATATTCCTCCGCGATAGAGATACCGTCCGCTGTCACGTGAAATGTTACCCAAGCAAGACCTCCCAGCATACTTTTTGCATTTTTCTGTGTAGAGACATAATTTCCAAGGGAATAGTAGCAGAGTGAACGATTGCCGTTAGCTGCCTCGATCCAGGTTATGGGCTGCACGACATGCGGATGGGTGCCGATTATGAGATCTGCGCCGGCCTCTGTCATCTGCATAGCGAATTTTTCCTGATAACTGGATGGAACTGTGGCATATTCCGTTCCCCAGTGCGGGCACACAACGACGATATCCGCCAGCGTATCCGCTTCGGCGATATCGTCGAGTACCTGAGGGTTTATGGCAGTGAAATCGATCATTCGGTTTGTCTCATTGACAGCGCAGAGTATATCCATCTGGCGGGCGATGGATGGCGATACGCTGGCGCTGTTGGGACCATATGTATAGTTGAGGAATGCAAATGTGCAACCACCGATTTCTAATGTGGGAATATGGCTTTGTGTCTCATCGGAGAAAGGTTCGTGCAGTCCGGCGACAAGTACCTCGGGGTGTGATTTCCACAGTTCAAGACAGTTCTGTATACCGCCCAGTCCTTGGTCTGCCGTGTGGTTGGTTGCCTGCAGGACGACATTAAAACCTGCGTCTGCTATGGCGTCGCATACTTCTGAGGGGGAGTTAAACTTGGGATAACCATGAAATCCCAGCTGGTTTCCGCCAAATATCGTTTCCTGATTGATGATCTTGATATCGGCTCTGCCTAACAAGTCTTTGATCCCATCAAACAGAAAATCATAATTTCTAGTTCCGTCAGACTGCTTTCCGGTGTTGACGATTCCCATATGGAGCAGGTTATCTCCGACAGCCATCAGCGTGATATCGTATTCTTCTGACAGCACTGGTGTTTCGGGTTCTGTGGGTTCTGGTGCTAATGTTTCAGGTTGTTGGACCTGAGGTTCCACACTTTCGGACAGACTGACCGGAGGAGCTGTTTCTTCTGAAGAGTCAGAATCAGCGTATGTCTTTCCGCTAAATAATAAACATGTGATGAGAATCAGCATTCCGATCAGGCAGCTGTAATAGTGTTTTCGCGTTTTTTTCATAAGAATATCAGCCTCGTTTTCTTTGTTGATCAATGTTAAAACAGAAGGGGAAACCTGCCGTTCATCATTATTATATTGATTATATTAGAATTAGGATAAAATAGCAATCCTATCTTTTTTTATGTATACTGTTGAAATTTTCTGTCGAATGTAA
>CAJUQU010000372.1 GCA_910588595.1 uncultured Lachnospiraceae bacterium
AAAACTTTTTAAACATTTTTTATTTTACCTATTGACATTTCTTAGCTGGACTTCTTTTATCTGCTTTCAGTTTTGCGGCAAGGCTTGAAACTTTCTGTGCGTTTTCAACACTTTTCTGACTTTTCAGATCATATCCCTCATTTGGATCCGCTCCTACTGCTGAGGCACCGGATTGCTGCATGTCACTTACCATGTTGTTAAAAAACTGCTGCCCTGCGGCATTGTTTGTCTTCATCTGCGCAAGTGCCAGATCTGCGGCCGAAACTGGCTGATCATAACGCGCTTTCATCAGTACATCTTCCGGGATTCCCCTGGCGATCTCGTCAATTGCTTTCATTCTTGCCCTTTCTTCGGCCACTGCCTCATCTGCAATCTGTGCGCATAACTGCGGATAGGCTGCTCTCAGCCCCGCAGCATCAGAAATCACAATTGCCATGTTGTTTTCTCCATCCATTTTTCCAATTCCTTTCTGTGTTGGTTTTGCTGTATCAAAAAAAGTCCCTGAAAGATCCCGGACTTTTTTCCGTATATTGTCTGGAACGAATTTCTCCACATAATTCCTGAAACTGTATGGAACCCCGTTCACCATGAATTTGTTAGAGAAGACACTGTTCTGGAAATCTGCCTCGATCACACTGTCGCAGAAACCGGCGTCAACGGCCTCCTGCCCAACGTACCAGCTTTCCTCATCCATCAGCCGGTTGATTTCCTCCTCGGTCTTGTCCAGCCGCTCCATGTAGGCGGCTACAATACTTTTCTTGACCTGGCTCGTGACTTCTGCAAGTTTTAAGAGCTCATCCTCCTGATAAGCACCCCACAAGGACACGGAAGGATTATGAGCCATCAGCATCGCATTCTTTGCGATCCTGCGGCTGTCACAGGCCATGAGGACAATCGTTGCCGCGCTTGCGCATATCCCTATAATTGTCCCAGTAACCGTGGCCTTGTTCATTGCAAGCGCGTTGTAAATGGCATTTGCCGCAAATACATCCCCGCCTATGGAGTGGATCACCACGTTAATGGATTTCTTGTCTCCCAGCCCGTTCAGCTCGTTTATAAAATTCCTGTACGTGACACAGTCCTCACTCCACCAGTCTTCCTCTGACTGGATCGTTCCAAAGAGCTGCAGTTCTGCCGTATCCCCGTTGTCTGAAAAATTCCAGAACTTACTTGTCTGACATGCTGCTGTTATTTGGTTCGTCACCAATATCCTGTTTTTCACTGCTTTTATCCCCGCTTTCCTTGTTATCCTCTTTCTGATCCCTGTTTTTTGATGTTTTTCCCTGTCCAGAAGGCAGGAGCCCCGCCGCCTCCATCATCTGGTGTTCACGCGCAAGCTGCGCCACGTTGCTGTCAAAATCCCCGCCCATCATTTCTACGGCCTCGCGCTGCCGTGTGGATATACCTATGCTGATCCGTTTTTCCGCAGCTTTTACCTCCTTGACTGGATCGATCTGTCCCTGTGCCGGTCCGTTCCACTGTGCACCGCAGTAGGCTTTCCTGACCAGCGGATCAAGGAAAAACCCTGGTGCTTTCAGCCTGCCTCCCGCGACGGCTTCCGAAAGGAATATCTCATACACCGGCTGGCAGAAATCAGCCACGAGCCATGCCCTTTTCATCCTGAAAGCCTTCCATGCTTCCAGCAGTGCGGCACGGGACGCGGAATAATTTGACGAAAACTGCTTTGTCAGGATCTCAACCGGGATTTCCAATGCCGCGCCGACATATTTTGCAAGGGAGGTCACAAACGCGTCAAAATTGCTTGACGGACGTTTTGCATCCGCAATATCTATTTCTTCACCGGGCCTTAGCACATTGACCGCCCCCGGACCCATTTCATAGTTTACATCATCATCCGTAATACGGTCTTCATCAGCCACAACACCTGTAAATCCGGTCTCCGATGTCCCGCATTTAGATTTTACGAAAACAGTAAAAAAACCGTTTATGAGGGCTGCCGTCATCTCCGCCTCTGCATAACGGGTCAGCTGTTTCAGTGATTCTATGACAGGTGCCAGGTACGGGACGCCCCTGTACTGCTCTGCCCTCTCTGTCTCATAGATCATCAGTACATTGGGAACCCCTGTCTTTTCACCGAAAGCGCTTATCCTTTTCCACTCTTTTCTTGTGTACAGGCTGCTGTTTGGATAGGCGGAACATATATGGTACGCAACAACCTGGTTGTTCCCGTCAACTTCTACCCCGTTGAAGATCCTGTTTCCCGTATTCTGATCTTTGGCATACAGGAAAACATTGTTTCCGGTAGTGTATGGCGTTGAAACACGGTCAGATTCAATCAGGTGTATGCGGAGACCATACGGCAGCGTCCTTGTAGGTCTGTCGTATTCCAGAAGGACGCAGGCATCGCCATTCATCAACCACGACATGCATGCCACCTGCTGCATCTCATAAAAATTATTAACCCGCGTGGAATCGCAGAACTTCGACTGTGCCCACAGTTCAAATTCCCGTTCCGCGCTGCGCTGCCATTCCGCTGCCTGCTCCGGCTTCATCCTGAGAAAATCCGCATCAACTGTACTTTTCAGCCGCAGTCCTTCCCCGACGATATTCGTCCGGTTTGTCTTGATCGCCGATACCGCCAGGGGCGCCGACATATACAGGCTTCTCGACCTCTGCCGCAGCACCGGGATATTTTTGTCAATGTCTTCCTGGGGCGACTTGCTGGACGCAAGCCAGCCGCGCATTGAATTTTTCCGCCGCGATGCCCCGGACTCATCATAGCCGGAATTCCTGAAGATCCTGATGTTTTCCAGTTTCCATCGTGCCATTTCGCGTCGCAGTGCCGCAGGCGGACTGACCACTTCTACTACCCTGTCAAAAATATTCATCCTTTTCTCCCTTAAATGTCCCTAGGAAGTATACGGAAAACCTTGTTTTTCCCACCGCTTGCTTCCAGTATTTCTACCTGCTCTTCCAGCTCTTTGATCGCAGACCTTATCGTGGGCAGGTCTGCCCTCTTCAAACTGAATTTCCCGATTGAAAATTCCTGATTCAGCAGCACGGCCTCCTCTGCCTCGTAGTACATTTCAAGTCGTTTTTTATAGCGTTCCACGCGCTTTTTCTGTATCTCCGTCAATGAACTGCCCTTCTTTCTATAGTTCCACCCCGTGGCTGACGACTCCCGTCCGCCGCTTTTTCCGGCTGTCCCAACGTGGTTTTTTCATGTAATTTATGCCTGCCTTTATCTTTTTTTCCAGCACGTCAAAATTGGGCTGCAGCATTTCGACCGCCGCCGTATTGTAGACACGGAGGTCAAGCGGCTCGTTCCGTACACCGCTTTTCTTTTTCCATTTCATGACTGTGGAGCCGTTTTTGACGGTCTCGGGCACCCTTTGTTCACTGTTAAACCCTTTTATGACCGCCTCATCGTAACCACATCTGGCATTGATGGGAAAATGGCAGTATCCCGGACCCGCTTCTGTTATTGCAAGCCTTGTCATGACAATCTCTTTTCCGCTGTCCACACCCAGGATGGCGATTCTTACTTTGTATTCGTTGTTTTTTGACATACCATGGAGCAGCGGTATTCCCTGCCCTGACCTGCCGAA
>CAJUQU010000373.1 GCA_910588595.1 uncultured Lachnospiraceae bacterium
TCCCACAAACTGTGACGTACATCTGACGGAAAGCATTTTTCAAACACGCTCTAAAGTCTGTGTTGTCTTTCGAGTAACATACACCAGTCAGCAATTTACAGATATGATTATAACACGTTATCAGAAAAATGCCAAAATGTTCACTGACATTTTGATCAAAGGGGCTTGTAAATCTGAGTCAAACGGGTATAGTTAATTTAAACAATTCAGTCAAACCAAAACAGTCGGGGGTGGTGGCAGCATGAGTGAAAGATTTAAAGAACTTCCAGCAGAAAAACAGCTTTCCATTCTGCGGGCGGCAACAGAAGTTTTTGCAAAGTACGAGTACAAAAAGGCGTCTACCGATCTGATCGCATACAAGGCAGGTGTCTCCAAAGGATTGCTTTTTTACTATTTTCAGAACAAAAAAGATCTGTATCTGACGGTGTTTGAGCATGTAAAACAGACCGTCACGGAGGGCGTGACCGATTCCCACTTTCTGGAGATCACGGATTTTTTTGAACTCATAACGTACGCAACCATGAAGAAACTACGGATATTGGCGGAAAATCCCTACATCGTAGAGTTCTCGGTGCGCTCCTTCTATTCCGAGAAGGAGGAGATCTCTGACGATCTGAAAGGAAAAATATCAAGGGGGATCGAACAGAACTACAAACAAAATTTTGAGAAGATCGATTTCTCCAAATTCAGAGAGGGTGTCGATCCGTTTGAGATCTTTAAAATGATGGTCTGGCTGGTCGACGGCTATATCCATGACCACCAGATGAGATGCGAGCCGCTGTGTCTCGACGCGATCGACAAAGCCTTTGCAAACTGGACTGAGATGTTTAAACAGATAGCATACAAGGAGGAATACTTATGAGCGCCATTCAGATCGAAAACCTTGTGCGTGATTACGGCGATGGAAAAGGAGTGTTCGACGTCTCCTTCCATGTGGATCAAGGGGAAGCCTTTGGATTTTTGGGACCAAACGGGGCAGGTAAAACGACAACGATCCGCCATCTGATGGGTTTTCTAAAACCGCGAGCGGGAAAATGTACTATAGATGGTATGGACTGCTGGAGCGAGCGGGATAAAGTGCAGGCAAGGCTCGGCTATATTCCCGGTGAGATCAGCTTCTTTGACGATATGTCGGGAACAGAATTTTTGAGATTCATCGCGGACTACCGAAGGATCGGCACACACGACCGCACGCAGGAATTGCTGGAACTTTTTGAGCTTGATCCCAAGAGCAAGATCAAAAAGATGAGCAAAGGGACCAAACAAAAACTTGGGATCGTCGCCGCTTTCATGCACGACCCCGACATCATTCTCCTCGACGAACCGACCAGCGGGCTCGATCCGCTGATGCAGAACAGGTTTGTGAATTTCGTCGCAAAGGAAAAAGAACAAGGCAAGACGATCCTGATGTCGAGCCATATATTCGAGGAAGTGGAACGAACCTGCGACCGCATCGGCATCATACGCAAGGGCAGAATGATCGCCGTTGATTCTGCCGCTGCGCTGCGCGAACGGCACACGCGCAGTTACACGGTGACGCTTGAAAATGAAGCTGCCGCCGAAGCGTTTGCCGCAGATTTTGGCGGAACGCGCAGCGGGACAAAAGTTACTGTTACAACGAAACAGAGCCTGGAAGAGATCTTCATGGATTATTACGGAGGTGACGACAATGATCAGCATGGCATTATATAGACGCGAGATGAAAGGAAGTGCAAAGCTGCTCGTCATCTTTGGCGCGGTGATCACGATGTATGTCTCCATTATCATCGGCATGTATGACCCGGAGATGATGAAAATGCTGGACGGCTTTGCGGAAGCGATGCCGGAACTGATGGCGGCTGTCGGCATGAATGCAAATGCCGGCGATCTTTTGGGATTTATGGTATCTTACCTCTATGGATTCATACTGCTGGTTTTTCCGATGTTGTTCTGCATACTGCGCGGAAATGCCCTGATCGCAAAATATGTGGACAAAGGCTCCATGACAGCACTGGTCGCAGCCCCCGTAAAACGGAGCACTATCGCGCTCACACAGTTGGCAGTGCTCGTGAGCGGGATCCTGCTGCTCGTTCTTTACATCACGATCCTGGAGTCAGTCTGCGCCGGGAGCGGTTTTCCGGGAGAGCTGGATCTGTCAGCGCTGGCTGTATTGAACGTCGGGCTGCTGTGCCTGCATTTGTTCATCGGCGGTATCTGTTTTCTGTCCTCCTGCATCTTTTCTGATACCAGATACAGCATTGCAGCCGGAGCAGGGATCCCGGCACTCATGTATGTCCTGCAGATGCTCGCAAATGTCGGCGGAAATGCGGAAAAGATAAAGTATTTCACCTATTTCACCCTGTTCGATCCAGACGGTCTGATCGCCGGGAAAAGCAGTGCTGCAGCCGGGTCGCTCCTGCTCTTTGCAGGTGCTGTGGTGCTGTATGTGCTGGGCATCCTGGTGTTTGAGAAAAAAGATCTGTATATCTGACAGGCAGCATTTTTAAATACCATTCGTACTGTAGCGGACAAGAGTGGATCCTCACCTTGTCCGTCGTGGTTTTCACTGCGGTGGTCACAGCAGGATTCCTGCTCCCTTTAACACTTCCGTTGTTGTGTGATCCGTACCTTCAAATGTCAGATCACACTTCTCAAACGGCAGAGGTTGATTGTTCTCCAATTTTATCAATTTGTAATTCTTTCTGATCCGTTCTGTGTTTTGCGTGATCGATCTTCTGATAGAAGGCTTGTCTATGTGATCGACATTGCTGATGATGTCTTCCAGCGTCCCGTATGCCTTCAACAACGAGGCAGCCGTTTTCATACCAATCTTTTCTGCCCCTCTGATGTTGTCCGAAGGATCACCCACCAGGGATTTGAAATCCACATATTGGCATGGGGCAATATCATATTTTTCCATGAGATACTGGGTGGAACATAACGCTGTCTTTTTCCCCCGATATCTCAACACCGAAACCCGTTCACCGATCAGTTGAAAGAAGTCGCTGTCGTAGGAACAGATGACGATCTCTGTGTTGCCGCAATATGACAATACATAACTGGCTATCAGATCATCAGCCTCGCAGTCGGCTGTTTCTATATAGTTTATGCTCAGATGATCCAATGCCCTGTACACGTCCGGCAGCTGCGTGAATGGGTTTTCTGCTTCGTTGACCGCGCTGTAATCGATCCTGTTCTTTTTGTAATCCGCGTCTAACTCACAGCGCCCGTTTTCGTGTTCCCCGTCAAACACAGCCACAATATGCGTTGGTTTGACTCTTCGTATGATCTTTAACAGTGCGCCTACAAATCCAACTGTTCCCTGTATCGCTTTTCCCTGACTGTCCACGATTCTAGACGGCATACCGTAAAACATCTGTAAAAACAGATTGCTGCCATCGATGATCAATAATTTATCCATATTTTCCAGTACACCGATTTTTAACTGACAAGAATGATTTCATTTAAATTGTACCACAACTTCACCGGCTCTTCAATCTGAACGATTACCAGCAGGGTTGTTTCACGAAGAATAATTGTTACAATTCAGCGCCCAGCCATAGTTGAATCTGGCGTATCCAAATAAAGCC
>CAJUQU010000374.1 GCA_910588595.1 uncultured Lachnospiraceae bacterium
GAATTTACTGGGATTCACTGGCTTCTTAGTGGTACAAACTTTTTACTCTCAAGTTGATAAATACAGTATTCTTTAAGTGTAGATAATTGAAAAACGATGCACTAGAGCGTGTTTGAAAAATGCTTTTCGTCAGATGTACGTCACAGTTTGTGGGAGATTAAATCATCTTACAGATGATGTGCCAAATGAAGGAGGCGTAGGAGGCAAAGGCATAAAGGGCAATGCCTTACGTCGACTGAATGCGGTGCAAATATCACGCAAAGTGGTGAATACGACGCTATGGCGTTGTTATATAGATGGCGGGAATGATTTTTCAAACACGCTCTAGTAAGGCTTAGGATATCATATTTATGATCAATTGGAATGATCCGGACAGAATGATTGATTTTATGTGGATACAAGAGTATAATAAAAATATCGTACGCAAACGCTGCATTGCATCGTATTGTTGTTTTATTATAAGTAGAAGGATAAAGGAAGCGTATGATCATATAAATGGGAAACAGTTTTTCGGGATGTTCTGTTTTAGGAAGCTGGAAAAAGCGAAAAGGAAGGGTTTAGGAGGTTTTTATGGAAAAGGAATTGAGATCACGCAGGGACGTCCCTGTGGAACTGACATGGGATCTGTCGCTGATCTACGCGACGGAGGAGGAGATGAACCGCGATGTGGAGCGGGCAAAAGCGCTCTGTGACAGCATCGTGAGGGATTACAGGGGAAAGCTGGACACACCGCAGTCGATCAAGGCGTGTCTGGACGATCTGAGAGCGTTTCACCACCTGATCGTGCTGGTCGGCAGCTACTGTGATCTGGCGGTGTCCGTCGATTATTACGACACGCACAACCAGGAGCGCAACGAGGCGTTTTCCAATCTGGCTGCAGAGATGTTCAGCAGGCTCAGCTTTATCGACAACGAGATCGCGGGGCAGGAGGACGATGTGATCCGGGAGGCAATTGAGATCTCCGCGGAAAACAGGCATTATCTGCAGAATCTGCTGCGCATGAAACCGCATCTGCTCCACCCAGAGACGGAGCGCGCCATCGCGGCGCTGTCCCAGACGATCCAGGCGCCTTATCAGATCTACAATATGGCAAAGCTGGCGGACATGAAATTTGACGCTTTTGCCGCAAACGGCAGGGAGTACCCCCTGGGCTATTCCCTTTTCGAGAATAATTATGAGTATGAGGAGGACAAGGAGGTGCGCCGCGCCGCTTTTGCCGCGTTCTCCACAAAGATACGCGCGTATGAGAATGTGACGGCAGCCGCCTACAACACGCAGGTGCAGACCGAGAAGACACTCGCGACACTCAGGGGCTTTGACTCCGTGTTTGACAGCCTGCTGTTCGGGCAGAAGGTCACAAAGGAGATGTACCACCGCCAGATCGATCTCATCACGGAAAAGCTGGCACCGCATATGCGCAGATACGCCAGACTGCTCAAAAAGATACACAAGCTCGACCGCATGACTTTCGCGGACTTGAAGATCGCCGTCGATCCGGAATATGATCCGAAGGTGACGATCGAGGAGTCCAGGGAATACATTGAAAAGGGGCTGTCGATTCTCGGCGGGGAATATGTGGAGATGGTGCGGGAGGCATACCGCGACCGATGGATCGACTTTGCCCAGAACCAGGTAAAATCCACAGGCGGTTTCTGCGCCAGCCCCTACGGGAAAAATTCGTTTATCCTGCTGTCGTGGAATGAGCGCATGTCGGACGTCTTCACGCTGGCGCACGAGCTGGGACATGCCGGGCATTTCAGGTCCTGCAACAGTAGCCAGTCCCTCTTTGACACTAATGTCTCAACCTATTTTGTGGAGGCGCCCTCGACGATGAACGAGCTGCTGATGGCACACTATCTGTTAAGGACGAACCAGGATCCGCGCTTCCGCCGCTGGGTGCTCTCCTGCATGATCGGCAACACGTACTATCACAATTTTGTCACGCATCTGATGGAGGCGGCTTACCAGAGAGAGGTCTACAGGATCGTTGACGGCGGCGGCAGCGTCAATGCC
This sequence comes from uncultured Lachnospiraceae bacterium, assembly GCA_910588595.1. GTDB lineage: Bacteria > Bacillota > Clostridia > Lachnospirales > Lachnospiraceae > COE1. Next base: position 2,014 of record CAJUQU010000374.1, read on the forward strand.
GAGACGCTCACCCGGCTCATGCGGGAGACCCTGCAGGCATTCTGGGGTGAGGACGTGGAGATCTCCGACGATGCCGCGCACACCTGGATGCGCCAGCCGCATTATTACATGGGGCTGTATTCCTACACCTACAGCGCAGGGCTCACCGTTGCCACGCAGGTATGCAGGCGCATCGAGCGGGAGGGAGCATGTGCCGTGGAGGACTGGAAGAAGGTGCTCGCCGCAGGCAGCACGCTGGATCCTGTAGGACTGGCAAAACTTGCAGGGATCGATATCACGACCGATGAGCCGCTGCTGGACACCATAGCCTACATCGGGGAGATCATTGACGAGATCGAGAGGCTGACGGATTAGGGGAATATAATATAGAACATGTTATAGTAAGAAAATCGTAAGATTCCCGTGAGAAAAACTTCATAAAGGTTCCATAAAACCGACAAACATCAGAGAACCTGCTTTGATACAATGATTGTATCAAAGCAGGTTTTTTATGCGCAGGGGTGCGTAGGGAAATTAGCAGCGCTGCTGCACGCACCCTGCGCGCGAGTAGGGAAGATGGCTTTTCCCTAGATTGCACACGGGCACCCAGAGGAAGTATGTCAGCAAAAGCTGACGGGTGCCCGGCGCGCGAGTAGTGGAGAAGGTCGTTCCCCTACTCGATCGCAGAGAAAAAGAAATCATCATACAATCTTTAAGAATCTTAAGGATTTACATCGTTGGATCTTAAAAAAATATTCTGTATACTCAAAAATGTGCGATAAAGTCAGGAAAGAGAGTGGAAAAGTATGAAAAACATAGTTATTATCTTTGGCGGTGCCTCCTCGGAGTATGAGGTCTCGCTGCAGTCGGCGTATGCGGTGATCAACAACATCAACAGGGATAGATATGCCCCGGTCATGGTCGGTATCTCGCGGTCAGGAAGCTGGTACTGTTTTACGGGGGATATCGAGAAGATCAAAGAGGACACATGGTGCAATGAGGCAGACTGCGTGCCCGCCGTGATCTCACCGGACAGGACAAAGCATCAGCTGATCGTATTGAACAGGGAGGGCGCGGGGACGATCCGGATCGATGCCGTCTTTCCCGTGATGCACGGGCGCAACGGCGAGGATGGCACCGTTCAGGGGCTTGTGGAGCTTGCGGGGATTCCGCTTGTCGGCTGCGGCACGCTTGCCTCCGCACTCTGCATGGATAAGGACAGGGCGCACAGGCTTGCGGGGCTTGCAGGGGTGCGCGTGCCGAGGGCGATGGTGCTGATGGACGAAAGCGCGGTCAACAAGGCGTGCGATTTCGCAGGGGAGCTTGGATTTCCGGTGTTTGTGAAGCCCGTGAAAGCGGGGTCTTCCTACGGTGTGACGAAGGTGGAGAGCATGGAGCAGCTCCCGGAGGCGGTGTCGCTCGCTTTCAGATATGACAATCGTGTCATTTTGGAGGAGGCGATCGACGGCTTTGAGGTCGGGTGTGCTGTCTGCGGGACCGATCAGCTGATCGTCGGGGAAGTGGACGAGATCGAG
>CAJUQU010000375.1 GCA_910588595.1 uncultured Lachnospiraceae bacterium
AAGAGATCAAGCAGGTGAGGGAACAGGCAGAGCAGGCAAACTTTGCTAAAAGTGCGTTTCTCGCTAATATGTCCCACGAGATCCGCACACCGATGAACGCGATCGTGGGGCTGAGTGATATTATCATGGAGGAGAGCAGGGGGCGCAAGGTGTACGAGTACGCCTGTGACATCAAGTCTGCTTCGCGAAATCTTTTGACGCTGATAAATGACATTCTGGATCTATCCAAAGTAGAAGCGGGCAGGATGGAACTGGTGATGACGGAATATCATATGGGATCGATCGTCGATGAGGTTCTCAATATGATGGATGTCATGGCATCACAGCGTGGACTTGAGCTGAAAAGGGAGCTTGACATGACGATACCGTGCGGATATCTGGGCGATGAGGGCAGAGTAAAGCAGATATTGATCAATCTCCTGAATAACGCGTTGAAATTTACGAAACTGGGGTATGTCAAACTATCCGTCAAGGGCAGGCCAGGACAGACGGAGGATACAGAGCTGCTCTCATTTCGGATCGAGGATACAGGATGCGGGATCCGGAATGAGGATCTCAAGGAGATCTTTGACAACTTCAAGCAGGTGGATTCTAAGCGGAACCGGACTGTGGAGGGGACCGGACTGGGACTTTCGATCACGAAGCGATTAGCAGAGCTGATGCATGGCACGATCAGCGTGGAGAGCGTGTACGGGGAAGGGACTGCATTTACGGTGGAGATCCCGCAGAGGATCGTCGACAGCAGGCCTTTGTCTGAGGTTTCGAATGCTGTGACGAGGAAGGAAGAGAACCTGACGCCGTTCATTGTTGAGGACTGCAAGGTGCTGGTGGTAGATGACAATGCAGTCAATAGAAAGATCGTGAAATTGTTTCTGCAGTCTTATGGTATAGAAAGCACTGAGGCGGAAAGCGGACCGACGGCAATCGGGCTTGTGCGTCAGACATGTTATGACATCATTTTTATGGATCACATGATGCCGGAGATGGATGGTATTGAGGCTGTGCGGATCATCCGCGATGAGTGTGGGGAAAACGGAAGGCTGCCGGTGATCATTGCACTGTCTGCAAACGCTATGGAGGGGGTTAAAGATACTTTCCTGGCAAACGGATTTCAGGATTTTGTCGCTAAGCCGCTCGAAAGGAGACAGCTGCATGAGGCTTTGCTGCGGTGGATCTCCGAGGATAAGATCACGAAGAACCAGACTTGGTTAGATATTTGGAAAGTTGACGACAGCAGGAAAATAGAGTTTCAAAAGATTGTTATTGAGGGAATCGACACGGATGAGGTGGTAGGGCATTATTCGGGCAGTGTTGAGGACTATCTCGAGCTGCTGAACCTGTACTGTCTAGACGGCAGACGCAAGCTGTCTGTGTTGCGGGAACTTTGGGAAAAGCACGATTACAAAAACTATGGTATAGAAGTGCATGGCTTGAAGAGTGCCTCTGCCAATGTGGGTGCCATGGGGATCTCAACCAGTGCCAGGGAACATGAAAAGGCAGTGGACAGAGGAGATGAGACTTTTGTCGATGAGCACATATACCATCTGCTGTCGGAGTATGAGGCGCAGATCGATCATATCTTGGGATTCCTTGCAAACAGGCAAAAGTCAGGATCTGAGGAGAAGAAGGTCTGCGAGATCAGTCAGTCTGATCTCGAACAACAGATCAGGGAGGCACTGGACAGCCTGGAGAATTTCCGTGCGAAGGACTGCGCCCATAAGATTGAGGAACTCATGCAATACCGGCTGCAGCCTGCTATTGAAACACAGCTTACAGAGATACAGGGGCTGCTGAAATTGTACGAGGATGAAAAAGCGGAACAATCGCTGCGGGAAATGCTCGAACATTTTTCGAATGCATCTTAAGATATAGCTCAGTTTGCCGCGCGGAGGAGCAAGTCGTACAAACTGGGCATAAGACAGACGATGTGTTAGGTATGGAGATCAGAAAGGGGAAAAGAAAATGATGGAAAAATTAAGAATTCTCGCTGTGGATGATAACAGCATCAGCCTTGCTGCGATCGAGCAGGAACTGAAAAGGGATTATGAGGTGATCCCCGTGAACTCAGGTGAGCGTGCTCTGCAATATCTGAAAAGGGAAAGGCCAAACCTGATTCTTATGGATATACAGATGGCGCAGAAGAGCGGGATCGAGACATTGCGGGAAATACGCGGTATGGATAGATGCAGGGACATTCCTGTGATCATGCTCACATCCAAACAGGACAAAGCGTCCGTTGTGGAGAGTTCCAAGCTTGGTGTTTTTGACTATGTGATCAAACCGTTTAAGGGAGATGACCTGCTGAGGCGGATCGAGCGTGTACTGAGGGAACATAAATAACAGTAAAAAATGATTGCATTCAGAACAAATGTGTGATAAGATAAATACGAACAAGAATTTGGAAATTCTGTTCGTATTTATTTATCACACTTTTTTATGACACAGATAATACAATTTAGGGGATAGAAATATGCAGGAGCTTATTCAGGGCAAGACAACATCATGTGAGAGCCATCGGGAAGCTGACACGCGATCCGGTATTGAACTTCGGACTGCGTCGGTGCAGACGATCATGGAAAAGCTTTCCATACTTACAGATGCCGCGAAGTACGATGTGGCGTGCACCAGCTCGGGCGTTGACAGGAAGGGAAACGGGCGCGATATGGGGAACTGTGTGGCGGCGGGGATCTGTCACAGCTTTTCGGCAGATGGCAGATGCATCTCGCTCTTAAAGATACTGATGTCGAATGAATGTGCCTATGATTGTAAGTACTGTGTGAATCGGAGAAGCAATGACGTGCCTCGTGCGACCTTTACACCGAACGAGATCTGTGAGCTGACCATGAATTTTTACAGGCGCAATTATATCGAAGGTTTGTTTTTGAGTTCGGGGATCATCAACAATCCGAGTTATACCATGGAGCTCATATATCAGACGCTGTACAAGCTCAGAAAAGTATACCGCTTCCAAGGGTATGTGCACGTGAAAGGAATACCGGGGACAGATCCTATGTTGATCCAGCAGATCGGCTATCTGACAGACCGTATGAGTGTCAATTTAGAGCTTCCCACAGCAGAGGGGTTGGAGAAACTTGCGCCCAACAAACACCGAAAAACGATCCTCACACCGATGAGGCAGATTCAGAACGGCATTGCGCAGGGGAAGCAGGAACTTGCGCTGTATCGGAGTGCACCGTCGTTTGTTCCGGCAGGACAGTCCACACAGATGATCATCGGGGCGACGCCGGAGAGCGATTATCAGATCATGTCTGTTGCGGAAGGGCTGTATGACAAATTTGGCATGAAACGTGTATTTTATTCTGCCTATGTGGGGGTCAATGAGGATAAGGCGCTACCGTCCGTGCATACAGCATCTCCGCTTCTGCGGGAACACAGGTTGTACCAGGCGGACTGGCTGCTGCGGTTTTATCAGTTCCGGGTGG
>CAJUQU010000376.1 GCA_910588595.1 uncultured Lachnospiraceae bacterium
GGAAAGCTCATCTGTGACACCGTATTCTTCCAGCCTCATAATCCCATCCATCATCTATTCCATATGATTTCATTCATATTTCGCAAAATACTTCTTGTTTCGAACTTATTTAATTCTACTACAGAAATATCTTCTTGTCAACCCGTCTCAATCCTTTGAACCTGCCACCCAATTCAGCCCCCATCCAAAGGCTTTGTCCATTTCCCGATGCCCTTTGAAGAACTGAACTACTTTTTCCATGGACAGCGATTTTCCATCTTTGTTTTCCAAAAGGACGATTCCACACATCCCCAGATTAGAACCATACTCGTCCATCTTGACGATAACATCCCTGCTTCCCGGACATTTCACGGTTACGACTCCTTTCGCCTCGCGCCAGTTTGCAGCTCCTTCGTATATAAAGGTGTATATCAGGATCCTCCTGATCTGCGGAATCATCGCACTGTTTACGCGCAGATTCTCCCCGGTGGTTGATAATCCAGTTCTGTCATCTCCGTCGAGGGCTATGTATGGCGGATTCGTCAGACTGCCAAATGCATTCCCCAATGCCTGAACACAGCCTTTTCTCCCATCAGAAAGCTCAAACAGACATCCGAGATCCAAGTCGATCCCTTTTGACCGTCCAAAGAATCCTCTTTTTTCCGGCTGACTCCAATTTAGATTGATCAGTATTTCCCCACTGCCTTTAGAGAGATTTACCTTTTGACCCTTTTCGAGTACGATCGCGCCTCGATTCGGATCTTTAATATCTGTATCCACACCATAATTTTCGCACAGAGCTTTCAGCCCGCCCTGAAATCCGCTTCCTACAGCATTGAACTTCCACTCGCCCTTATACCGGTAGATCTCACCAACGACTACGGAAGCCTCTATGGAAAAATCTTCTCCGAGATCGTACCGAAGCAGTTCGCTGTCTGTCGCACTGTCGACAATTCGGATAAATGCATTGCTCACCTGTCCGAAATTCTGGCTGCGTCTGTCCGCATCGTAGATCGTAACCGCTACAGCAATCCTCTCGATATCCTGGGGAACTTTGCTCAGATCAACATAGATCTGCTCATCATCGCCATCGCTGCCGCCAGTCAGATTATCCCCCATATGTTCGATACATTTCGAAGGATGTCTCAAGTTTCCATAATAGATGAAATCTGTGTTTGAACTCACCTTGTTGTCTGCTTTCAATAAAAAAGCAGTCGTGTCAAGGTCAAAGTCCACACCTGCACCATACTTATTGGTATCCCAGCCCAGTCCGATCAATATTTTGCTCAAACCTGCATTCCCTTTCGTCAGATCAACCTTCTGACCTTTCTGCAATGTTATTGCCATAATTTGTTGCTCCTTTCATTTTGAGAATATTTAATTTTTTATCTGATCTTTCAGCGATCCTTTCGCTTTCCGATCAGGCATCTTTTTCCTTCAAATGCAAAACCGTATTTAATAATTTTTTCTGGTGCGATACCATCTGCTGTCAATTCTGTTTCATACTGTTTTTCCTCGATCTGGACAAGGGCATTCTCGACCGTTCTCTCAAGATCTTTCTCTTTTTTAGGCTTGTATACCTTAAATTCTATAATATAAGCGTTGTCTTCTCTATGAATCGGTTTGAGCATCACGTCATATCGCCCAAATCCGCTTTCCCTGTTGGATTTAATCACAAAACGATCTTCAAGCTCTGCCATCAGCCCTAAGACAAATCCATGATAAAACCGCTCCGGTTCATTTTCGATTGATTCGTTTCCTGCTGTATCAAAGCTGGAGAAACTCTGCAATGAGATCTTGTTCATAAACTCATTCATGGAATCAACATCATCTATTAAAAGCGCCTTGATAAAATCATTGTAACTTGACTGAACTCTTCCGCTGAACCAGCCACGTATCATCTTTGCGAACATCCTGCGCACTTCGTGGTTTGTCAGCGTTAACTCGTATCTCACATCATCGAGGCTGTCCATAATATGTGCGTCCTCTATGGAGATCACTTTTAAGTAACCTGCCGCAAGCAGCAGACTCCAGACAGCATTTTCATTTTCGTCAAGCTGGTCATACACAATCTGTTCGTCAATTGGGATCATGACATGACTGCCGCTAAGCAGTATTTCAAAGTTCTGTTTGATCTCTACACTGCCCCCCTGAATCAGTCTGCTCACAAGAGTATTTGAACTTGTATCTGCCCAATAAGATCTGTATTTTGCACCGTTGGCTATAAAGGAAGTAATCGACCATGGGTTGTAGATGTCCTTTATACTGCCAAATGTAAAGCCGTCATACCATTTCCTTACGCCCTGCTTTTCCTCTGCCAGCCCCATTATGTCAAGTGTCTCAAAAACTTCCTTCTCCGTAAAACCAAAATAGCAGGCGTATTTTTCAGAAGTTGTCGTGACGACCTCGAGATTATTTAGGTCTGAAAAAATACTTTCTTTCGAAATCCTGGTGATTCCTGTGATCAATCCTCTTTCCATATATGGGTTCGTCTTAAACGTAGCATTAAAAAAACTTCTGAAAAATGTGGCCGCATCATTCCAATAGCCTGATAACCACGCTTCCTGCATGGGTGTATCATACTCATCCAACAGTATGATGACATTCTTGTCATAATAACGGCTCATAAAATTTGCCAGCATGTTTATTGAATTTACTGCTGTCTCTTTTTCCATATTGGGTTCTATGCCCTGAAAGTATTCCTTTTCCTTCTCGCTTAATAAATTCCCTTCTAACAAAAAACGCTTTTGCTGATATACATCAAATATGATACTTGAGACACAATATTGCATTTCCTCATACCGAACTGCTTTCACTTTGGCAAAACTTAAAAATATTACCGGATATGCACCCTGCAGCAGTCTGTACTGCTCTTCTTGCCATAGCGACAGATTTTCAAAGAGATCTGTCCTGCCTGCATATCGATTTGAATAGAAGCATTCTACCATACTCAGGTTCAATGTCTTGCCAAAACGGCGCGGACGCGTGATCAGGGTAACATCGGCACCATTTTCCCACCACTCCTTGATAAAACCTGTTTTATCAACATAAAACGATTTTCTTGCACGGATTTTTTCAAAGCTCTGCACGCCTATATCAATTGTGTGAATGCCGCTCATAACTGTTTCCTTTCCTGTTACCTGAACATTTCACTTCCACCTCACTGAATCCCGGTCAAATACCCTTAGTATCGCAAAAAAGGCGCTATACAACGCCTTTTGATAATATTTCAGCACTTCTTTCCTTTTTGTATTCAATACTGTTTTTGTCTCACTGCTGTATATCTGTCTATATTATACTGTATTCTATAGATTATCGCAACAGGGAACTGCTATTAATTCAGGGTTGTTTCACGAAGGTTTCCAAACGACATCATTTATTATGAACTTGCTGT
>CAJUQU010000377.1:0-1188 GCA_910588595.1 uncultured Lachnospiraceae bacterium
CAGACGTGTGCTCTTCCGATCTCAGGTAAGACTTCAACAAAGTATTACGCAGTAGTCTACAATCCAAAGACAGATTCTGTCGTCTGGGGACCAGGCAGGGAAAAGAAAAAGGACGCTAAAATCGACGAGGCACAATTAATCGAAAAACTCGGAAAAGGAGAAATCATCGTCAAAAAGGATTGCCCTACATTCCGATCTGTTGCAGAGCTGTGGCGCAAGAGCTCCCGATCAGAGCTGGAAGACTCAACCTGGCATGTGTATGATTACTATTATCATCACTTTCTCGACGATCTGTTTGGCGACCAGCGCATCAACAAGATCACCACTACACACATAATCCGCTATAAAACAGAATGCGAATACAGTGACGAGAAAGCTGCTGCCCTCAAAAAGAATCCGGATGCCGATATTTTAAATTATAAGCCGGAAACACTAAATAAAATCATCAATATCCTCTGCAATATTTTTAACTTTGCGAAAGATACCCTGAAAGTAATCTCATCCAGTCCAATGGAAGGTGTAAAACGCTGCAAAGTCACTGCCGGAAAACATACGACATGGAGTGAGGATCAGATCACATACTTTTTGCAGCTTCCCTTTGTTGCTCAAAATCCATATTACGCTATGCTTGTACTAATGTTTGCTCTCGGCACCCGTCCAGGAGAACTATGTGGATTGTCAGAAAGCGACCTGACGCCCCAGCACGTCCTCACACTCAATCGAGGACTCAATAAGTATGGAAATACCAGCGACCTTAAAAATATGCGCTCACACCGCCCTCTAAAGCTGTCAGAGCCCCTTTATGATTTAATTATGGAGCAACTGCAGCGCAAGCGAAGGAGATGCCTGGAAGCACGCGCAACCGATGAACTGACACCTGAGCAGGACAATAACTTTTTGTTTGTCCGCCCTGATGGGCTACCTGTCAAGCCGGACAACCTGTCAAAAAATTTTAAATCCCTGCTCAACAAAAATAATGCATTATGCCGCGAACTGGAAGAGATCCACGGAACGCTGGCATCAAAATACCAATATCTCCCCGACATACGCCTATATGATAGTCGACATTCTTTCGCCACAAATCTGATCATAAATGGCAAAAAAAGCAAGCTCATATCGGAGATCATGGGTAACAGCGTCAAAACCATGGAGCATCACTACGCACACATCGCCGAAGATCGGAAGAGC
>CAJUQU010000377.1:1198-3337 GCA_910588595.1 uncultured Lachnospiraceae bacterium
ATCTACACTCTTTCCCTACACGACGCTCTTCCGATCTTCACTACGCACACATCGCCGAACAAATGCACGAAGAGACACTCGAAGAATACGGCGCGAAGATTATTCCAATTAAAAATAAAATTTCTTAAATGCTTTCACGTTTAAAAAGCGAAGCTAATCTGCTTCGCTTTCTTTTTATTGAAACCTATTCCAATAATCTTTAAAATCCACTTTTTGGTATAATGTATACAGGTTATCTTCACTTAATTCAGAATATAGTTTCTTGAACCCATATTTTTCATAAAAATTTGAAAACATACACTCCCGGCATTCCAGAATAATCAAGTTTCCCCCTACAATTCTTGCCGCCATACTTATAGCATTATAACATTCATTTAGGATAACTTCCCCTGATATCTGTTGATGGGAATAAGAATCGCACCGTCCCAGTTGTCCTATTAGATAAGCTGATATAGACTTTAAATTATCTCGTCCAGGATATGCACCTAACATCTTTCGTTTTTGCTTTTTTGGAATTGCTGATATATCCACTGATTTCTGCGCAATTGTAAAATATGCCATGACAACAAAATTTTCCTTTTTGAGTTCAGCAGTATCCAAAATGAGATAAGTCTTTCCAAAATCTGCATTTTCATATAATATTGCCTTATTTTTCAAAAAGTTCTCTAAATCAGCTTCGCGCTGACAAGAGAACTTTTGAAAAGACTGTTGCAATTTTTCTTGATCGTATTCTTCGTTTAACAATTCTCCCAACGGTATAACTGTGTACATCATTCTATTTTTTCAGCGCAGCTCGGACACTGTTTCGTAACTCGACATCTCGAGATAGGTGTGCAAGGTTAGCTTTAAAATCAGGCTGTAGCGTGGGAGTCACTATCTTGGACATTTCATTTACAAATTCAGTTGCCTTCTTTCGATCAACGGAAAATTGTTTAGTGAACGTTGATGTTGCCATATTGCACCTCCTTAAATAGTAAATAACATGAAAGTTATCTTATACACCTAAAATATAACATTTTTCTCATGTAAAATCAAGAAATATATGTTTGTTTCTGACACATATTTTTCTCTAAAATATATTTTTACCCTCTATCAGTATTTTTCATTAATTCTCTTGTATTCTTTATATACCTATATATCAGAAAAACTTTAGAAAAATACTTTAGAAAAAAATAAACCAAAAGCCTGTAATTGTTTCAAACCCTTGCAATTACAGGCTTTTTCAAAGAGCGATAGACGGGGCTCGAACCCGCGGTCTCGACCTTGGCAAGGTCGCGCGTTACCAACTACGCCACTATCGCAGATATTATTGTCTGTATCAGACTTCTATATTTTACCTAATTCAACGTATTTTGTCAATCATTTTTTTAATATTTTTCTAAAAACTTTTTTCTTTTTGCAAAAGTACTCCCATTTACTCTTTGACAAACCGGAATTTACCAGCGTTTCAGATTCTTTTCAAACTTCGCAGTATATGCCTGTTTTAATTCATCAGCAGATATTCCATAACACAGCATAACATCATTGTAATACATAAGAACATCAGCCATTTCTTCCACAAGGTCTTTTCTTAATTCAACATCACTAGTCGACTTTATGTCTCCGTGTTTTTTGACAATATCGATCACTTCACCAATCTCGCCTATCATCCAAAGCAGCTTGTGTTTACCCGTTTCAGGAGAGATCTTTTCCCATTTACCTTCGTAGTTATCCTGAAGCCGTTTTTGCATATCTAACATTTCATTTATACCAAAATCGAGCATAAATTTTCTCCTTTCAAATCCCGATTGTCAGTATCATTATAGTCTATATTTACGGCTTCACAATTCTGAAAAGGAACAAAACTTTTTATTCGATAAGCGGGTGATGGGAATCGAACCCACGTATCCAGCTTGGAAGGCTGGTGTTCTACCATTGAACTACACCCGCGCAGTGCCCAGAACCGGAATCGAACCAGTGACACGAGGATTTTCAGTCCTCTGCTCTACCGACTGAGCTATCTGGGCGCTTAACCGAAATCAAGTATACACTACCCACTTTCGGTTGTCAATATATTTTGCAAAAACTTTCAATACTTTCAATACAACTGTTACAATTCAGCGCCCAGCCAATTCATTAAACTGATGCATATCTAAAAAC
>CAJUQU010000378.1 GCA_910588595.1 uncultured Lachnospiraceae bacterium
TGATGATCAGACCGATCAGTGCCGCGAGCAGGCTCGTCCGCACAGCTTCCTCTCCGAGCTGTGCACCCACCACGTTCGAGCGCAGCTCGGAGAGCTCCAGCTTCAATCCGCCGATACGGATCTGGCTCGCGATGCGTTCCGCCTCCTCAAAACTCGCCATACCGGAAATCTGTGCCCTGCCGTCTGTGAGCGCTTCCTTGACATTCGGCACACTGATAAAATCCCCATCGTAGTAGATACCGATCGACTCACCGTTAGCATATGCCTTTGTCGTAGCTTCCGCAAACTTTCTCGTGCCCTCACCTGTAAACACGAGATCCACGACAAACTGACTGTTTCCCATCTCGTCGCTCGCCGAGCCGCCGTCCGCTGCCTCGACATCCGTGCCCTCCAGGACGATGCTTCCGTTCGCCTGCAGCTCCTCGATCGTCCTGTTCAGTGAAAATCCCGTCGCACCGGAACCTGTGTACGTATAATTCTGATTTCCGTCCGCGTCCGTCTGCGCGATAAAGTACAATGCGCCCGGGCGCCCCAGATCTGCCAGGATCGTGTTGGCATCAGATACCCCCGGTATCTCGATGTTGATCCTGTCAGACCCCTCCTGGTACACCTGCGCCTCCGTGCTGTAACCCTGCACGCGCTTCTGCAGCTTGTAGATCGTGTCAGCCATATCCTCAACAGACGGATTCTCCTCCCCCACCACCTGATATGTGATGCTCACACCGCCGGCGAGATCAAGCCCCTGCCTGATCCCCGCCGCAGATCCAGCCTTCTCTGTGCCAATACCCCATATTGCCACAAATCCCAACGCCGCTATGACAAGCACCGTCACAAGCAGCGTAAGCACACCTTTGTTTTTCTTCATAATCTGCATAACTCCTTTACTATACAGCAACAATACCGCTTTCTGCATCCTGTTGCTGGCATGAACAAACAATAACTACTCTTTATCCCCGGCAAGGGCAGCCTTGATCATGATCGCACACTCAACACGTTTGCGCTGTAGTGCACACCCCAGATCATAGACATTGTTGATGTCCCCATGGAAATTGAATGAATTTGCCGCACACCCGCCGCTGCAGTAAAACTTGGCAAAACAGTCCCTGCACTTTTCTTTTGAATATACATTGCACTCCTTGAACTGCCCTCGGATATCGGTGTTGGTGATGCCGTCATCCACATTGCCCATCAGAAAATCTTCCTGACCCACAAACTGGTGGCAGGGATAAAGATCCCCCCACGGCGTCACAGCCAGGTACTCTGTCCCCGAACCGCAGCCGGAAAGCCTCTTGTAAACACAGGGACCGCCCTCTAAGTCGATCATAAAATGAAAGAAGTTGAATCCCCTGCCCTCCCTGTGCCTTTTGATCATCTCTGCGGCGAGCTTGTCATACTCTGCAAGGATCTCCGGGATATCCGCCTCGACAAGCGCATAGTCCTCACTCTGCGCCGCCACCACCGGCTCCACGGAGATCTGCTTGAACCCCAGATCCGCCAGATGGCAGACATCCGCCGCAAAATCTTTGTTGAAGTGCGTAAAAGTACCGCGCACATAATAGTTTGTCTGGTTTCTGCTCTCTGCGACCTTCTTGTATTTGGGAATGATCAGGTCATAACTCCCCTGTCCCCCTGCAAGCGGACGCATCCTGTCATTGATCTCTTTCCTGCCGTCCACGCTCAAGACGATATTCGCCATCTCCCGGTTCGCAAAATCAATGATGTCATCGTCCAGCAGGATCCCGTTTGTCGTGAGTGTGAAGCGGAACTTCTTGTGGTGCGGTTCCTCAAGGCTTCTGCCGTACGCCACCAGATCCTTTACGACCTGCCAGTTCATCAGCGGTTCCCCGCCAAAGAAATCCACCTCCAGGTTGACGCGGCTGCCCGAGTTTGCCACCAGGAAGTCCAATGCCTTTTTTCCGATCTCATAGCTCATCAGCGCGCGCCTGCCGTGGTACTCCCCCTCCTCCGCAAAGCAGTATCTGCACTTGAGGTTGCAGTCGTGGGCAATGTGCAGACAGAGTGCCTTGACGACAGTTTCGCGGTTCTTGAACGCGTCAATGCTCTTCTCATAGATATCCTCCGCAAAGAGCATTCCATTTTCCTTCAATTCATATATCTCATCGACAAGCTCGGACAAATCCTCTGTCCTGTCGGAAAATTTCTCTCTCAATGCCTCGTATGCCGCCGTCTTCTCCGCATTTTCCAACTGTTCCTCGACCATACAGGCGATCACGTCATATGTGATGTCATCGACAACATGAACCGAACCGCTGTTGACATCCAAAACGATATTGTAACCATTGTTTTTATACTGATGTATCAATTTCTTTTCCTTCCCGTAAAATATTTATCTAATACGAACAATCGAGTAGGAGGGATCTTACTCCCGCCTACTCGCTCTTGCACACTTTTATTCTGAAACTGTTAAGCCTCTATTTATTTGCATTCTCGCAGCTCTGATTTCCGACCGTGCAGGATGTCTTGCACGCCGACTGGCAAGATGTCTGGCACTCGCCGCAGCCGCCTTTCTTTGCGGACTCTTTATAATCCCTGGTCGTCAATGTCTTGATGTGCTTCATACTGATTGCCTCCTTAATAGATATTCTCAAAAGTTATTAATTGTTTCAATAATCTACGATAGTATATCATATATTTCTACATTCGAAAAGCTTTTTTGAATACTTTTTTCATACTTTTTCCATATCCGTTACAGAACCTTCTGCAGATAAGCTGTGTATGCATACAGAACCTGATCATTCAACAGTACTTTCGACCAGCCGTCATTGCCGATTCCCGTGCGGAAGATCATATCCCCCGGATTGATCTGGACCACTATGGTAGCCGGACTATCCGTACTCGGCACGGTTCTTAGATTCACTGCAGTGCTCGGCGTCACCACCTCATTCACATCCAGATACTGCACATTTGCTGCATTTGCCGCACTTACCGGCGCGGCGCCGCTCATGTCCTTAGCCTCTGCTATACCGTCATAATTAAAATAGGAAACATTCATGTCTACATTGCCTGCGATTCCCGGTATCGCAGCATTCTGCGTATACTGCCACATCGACTGTACCCCTGCGTAGCTGCTTGCAGGTGTGATCGGGAAAGGTTCCGACGGATACTGTGCCACCCACACTTTATATCGATTCAGAATAGTCATATTCCAGTCGGCATTGTCAGTCATCTCATTTCTTGACGCATAAAACATCGGTGTGTAGCCCCTTGCAGCGATCGTGTCAAGGAACTTTACTGCCAGCGCGGTCCTCACGTCCCTGCCAAGTCCATACTGACGGCTCGTCGCATTGCGAAATCCCTCACAGTCG
>CAJUQU010000379.1 GCA_910588595.1 uncultured Lachnospiraceae bacterium
AATCTTGCGATTTATTTTTCGGTCTATATCCTGGGAATGCGGCGCGGAACGATCAGTTATCTGGTGTATCTGCTGCTGGGGCTTGTGGGACTGCCTGTATTTTCCGCTTTCACGAGCGGTCCGGCGAAGCTTTTTGGCCCGACGGGTGGGTATCTTATCGGGTTTATCTTTATGGCGCTGATCTGCGGGTACTGTATTGACAGATGGAATGGGCAGATCATAATGAGTTTGGTCGGGATGGCAGCCGGAACGGCGGTGACGTATATTTTTGGAACAGTGTGGCTGGCTTATCAGGCAGATTTGAGCTTTGGCAAGGCGCTTGCCGCAGGTGTATATCCTTTTATCGCAGGGGATATTGCCAAAATGGCGCTCACACTGCTTGTCGCCCCGCAGGTGCGCGTGCGGGTGAGAAGGGCGGCGCTTGATTAAACAGTATTAGTTTTTTCTTGATACAGTCTGCATTTCAGAGTATACTATAGATACTAACAATATGAAGTGGGGCTGCCTATGAAGAAAAGATCAACAGATACTGCGCAGGAGCGGGAAGTAAAAGAAGGAAAAAAGACGAAGCTGGTAAAGGCGGAGAGTACGATGCGGGACATCAGATGGGACAAGTTGGATAACACTGCCCATCTTTTTCCCGTTATTGCTGGTGAGAGCATGAGCAATGTGTACCGTATCAGCGTGACGCTGACAGAACTGATCCAGCCGGAACAGCTACAGCAGGCGCTGGATATCGTGCTGCCCAAGTTTGACGGATTCAATCTCAGGCTCCGGCAGGGCGTGTTCTGGTATTATTTTGAGGAGAACGGCAAACCGGCGCCGAAGGTGCGGGAGGAGATGAATTTTCCCTGCAGATACATCTATCCAAACCGTAACAACAGTTACATGTTCCGCGTCACATATTACAAATACCGTATCAATCTGGAGGTATTTCATGTGCTGACAGATGGCATGGGCGGTATCAATTTCTTGAAGGAACTGACATATCAGTATCTGAGACTTGTCCACCCCGAGCTGAAGGGAGAGAAGGGTGATCTGCTTGCCAGCAGCACTTCCTTGAACAGGGAGGACAGTTTCCTGAAAAATTACCGGAAGAGCTCCGAGAAAGGTTATCAGACAAAAAAAGCATATCTTGTAAAAGGAGAGCGTCTCAGTCCTGGTGAGTTTGGTATCATGCACGGCTATATGCAGGTGCCGGAGCTCAAGAAGGTGTGTCATCAGTACGGTGTGAGTATCAATGAATATCTGGTAGGGGTATTTGTGTGGAGTGTCTACAGGGAGTGTATGCATGGTATGCCGTCCGACAAGCCGATCCGGGTGGCGGTTCCTGTCAACTTGCGACCGTACTTCAATTCGATCACGACAAAAAACTTCTTTGCAATGGTGTCGGCGGAGTTCCACCCTGTCAAGGAGGAGTATACTTTTGAGGAGGTGCTTGCCACAGTACAGGACAGTCTCAAACAACAGATCAACAAAGAGAATCTGGAACGGCTTTTTTCGTATAACGTATCAAATGAAAAGATCCTGGTCGCCCGGGCGGCGCCACTGTTGATCAAGAATATCGCAATGCGTGTCGTGTACACACAGTCGGCGCTTGCGAATACTTCGACGATCACAAACATAGGAAATATAACGGTCGATGATGCGTACAGACCATATGTGGAAATGTTTCATTCGTGTCTTGCTATGTCAAAAGGGCAGCACATCAAAGGGAATATATGTTCTTATGGGAGTACGCTGGTGTTCAGTTTCAGCTATGATCTTACCGACGCGTCAGTGCAGCGCGGGTTTTTCAGGAAGATTGCTGAGGATGGTGTCAGTGTGGAGATTGAGAGTAACGGGGTGAACTATGAGTAAATGCAGACAATGTAAGATAGAAGTGCTTGACGAGGCGCAGCGCTGTCCGCTGTGCGGAACGGTATTGGAGCCGACTGTCGAAGTTGAGAATATGTACCCTGATATCAGGGTACGATCGAGGAAGTTCGTGTTCATTTCAAGGCTTTACCTGTTTCTGGCTGTGGTGACGGAGATCCTTCTGGTGAACATCTGCCTGCTTTCCGAGGTGCAGTCGCTGGTGTATATCATAGGCGGGCTGGTTCTTTTGTTTGGCTATATCGTGATACGGTATGCGATCCTGGGCACAAGCGGATATATCGCAAAGACCGTCGTGCTCACGATTATTGCGGTGATCATGCTGGTGGCAGTCGATTTTTCGGTGGGCTACAATGGGTGGTCTGTCAACTATGTGTTTCCGTCTGGAATCCTGCTGATCGATGCAGGCATCGTGGTGTGCATGCTCATCAACCGCAAGAACTGGCAGAGTTATCTGATGGTGCAGATCTTTATGGTGCTCTGCAGTGCTGTGGCGATCATCCTGTGTCTGGTGCAGATCATTACGGATTCGATGATTTCTGTGATAGCGTTGAATGCCTCTGTGATCCTGCTGCTTGGCACGCTGATCATAGGGGGCAGGAGGGCGCGCGTGGAGTTGAAGAGGCGCTTTCACATATGATAAATGTTCGGGAGGGAAGAGAAAAGTGAGGATACTGATAACAAATGATGACGGGATCGATGCGGCGGGGATCAGGAAGCTTGCGGAGATAGCGACAAAAATATCGGATGAAGTCTATATTGTGGCGCCGTCGGGACAGAGGAGTGCTGTTTCCCACAGTATCACAGTCGGAAGAGCGCTTCGAGTCCGGCGTGTGCCGTTTCCTGTCGCAGTTCGGGCGGCGTACAGCTGCAGCGGTATGCCGGCTGACTGCGTAAAGGTGGCGGTGCAGGCCCTGCTCGATAAAAAGCCTGACGTGGTGATCTCAGGTATCAACAATGGCCATAATATGGGCTATGACTCCGTGTATTCGGGAACAGTGGCAGCGGCGAGGGAGGCAGTGTATCAGGGGATCAAAGGGATAGCAGTCTCCACATGGAAGGAGCATTATGTGCTCGTGGACAGATATCTCGAAACTGTATTGAGAGATGCCATCAACAGGAGGATGCTGACGCATGAGGTCTGGAATATCAATTTTCCGGCGTGCGGACCGGAGGAGTGCAGGGGGATCCGGGAAACGCTTCCGGCACCGTTCCCCCGCTACAAAGATGTCTACAAAATGACATGTGTGTCAGAAAATGAATGGGAGTATGCGCTGGAGGACGAAGAGTGCGAGATAGCCGGAGAACACACGGATTTCTACGCCGTAGCACACGATTACATATCGGTCGGTGCGTTGGAGTGCTCTGTGCTCAGGGATATAAAAAAGAGCGATGTGGATGGCAGAAAATAAGAGGGCGATGCAGATATTTATGATCGAAATGAA
>CAJUQU010000380.1 GCA_910588595.1 uncultured Lachnospiraceae bacterium
CGAGATGGTTGTCAGTGACTGGAGTTCAGACGTGTGCTCTTCCGATCTTGCTCTGCCTGTTCCCTCACCTGCTTGATCTCTTCTATGTAGTTTCTCGTCTCTGTGACATCGTAAATCAGAACAACATATCCCTTATTCCTCTCAAACTTATCCAAGATCGGTTCGACATGTCCCTGGTAAAAACAGTTGTTCAGACAGAATTCCTTTTTGACGCCATTCTCCAGCCGGTCCTTAGGAAATCCTGTCAGAGACTCAATCGGCTGCCCGATCGAGTGGCTGTCCAGATCCGCAAAGATTCCTGCCGCCGCCGTATTGTAATTTGTAATCTGCCGCTGTTCATCCAGCGCGATCACGCCGTCACTCATACTGTTGAGCAATATTCCGAATGCCAGACTGCTAAAATCATACACCTTTCTGATCCAGATCAATATGACCACACCGGATAGCACGAGTCCCAAAACAACCGGTGTTGGATCATATACCTGTATCAGTTTTACGGAATAGGAACAGAGTGCCACTACCGGCAAAGAAGAGAGCGCAAGGATCAATTTGCATCTCCTGTCCGCAGCATACTCCGGCTTTTCAACACAGACGCGAACCAAAGCGCACAGTGACATGACATAGGGCAGCGCCATTCCACACAACAGAAAAATCCAATACCCGGGTCCATAGGACAGTACCAGATAACCTCCATCTCTATTTACGTTTTCAACCCATTCTATATTTCGGTAATACAAATTATGCAGATCACACGTGAAAACAAGACATAAAATAAGAACATCAATTGCTTTTAATACCTTTAAAATACTTTTTGGCGTTTTTTCATAGCAATAGCTGAATATGAAATAACAATAACTCACCGGAATAGTCACTGATCCCAGATACTGTATCTTGACCGCCACAAGCGCCGCCTCCAGCGTAGGCGCCGTAAGCTCCAACAGATATCCCACATTCTGAACCAGCGCACCGATAAGGAAGTACTGCATGATCTTCTGCTCTCTAGAACCATCCCCCTTGAGCAGAAGCATCAGTGCAAAAATAATCGATACAATACCAAAAACTTCAATCCCCAAAAACACAACACTCATAATTCGACATCACCACTTACAACGATTATTCTTATCCCCCTGCGCGGGATAAGATAAGACTATGATATCAGTATTCATTGTATTTGTCTATATTACATCCTAATTTCCTGCCAAAATCTCCTGCTGCCTCTTTTTACTCAATCCGTTAAGCACGATCTGATAAGATTTGTCCAGCAGATCCCTTAGCAGATCGTCGGGTACTGCCCCGTCGGGTTTGACAGAATTCCAGTGCTGCTTGTTCATATAGTAGCCTGGAACGATGTCCTCGTACTGTTTCCTCAGAAAGTCCCCTTCCGCCGGCTCGAGCTTTAATGTGATGTAGTACGGTTCATCGCTATCATTCAGACAAACAGCTGCAAACAGCTTGCCGCCAATCTGGTAGCGGATCCAGTTCCACTCCTTTTTGTGGTCTTTGGTCACGCCGGTTTTCCCCATCAAATATTCATCGATCCATGTATACCTCATATATCCTGCTCCTTATTCGTTTTATAATATATTTCCGTAAAGATCCCTTCGCCCCTGCACCAAATATGTATCAAATATATAAAAGAAAGGACATTCCCAGATTTCCTGAAAATGTCCTGCACATACCATTGATACGAATGTTGCTTACTTGCTGCACCTGTGATATATACTGTATGACTACATCACAGCCAACAACTTTTCACAACCGCTATAACCATTCATCACTCTTCTTAATTCGCCAAATATACAAATGTCCAAAGAATTATCTCTTGGAGAACTACAAAATGCCATTTTATCCGCATTTTCTGGCATTTTGTGAGCAACAAGTAAGAAGTTCAATTATCATACATATTGAACATAATAAACTAATCAGCCCCGCATACAATGAATTATAACACTTTCTTCCACCGCTGACAACTCATATAAGCCCCATATAGCCATGAAAATACATTCATTGATATTTTATTAAGGCAAAGAAAAACACCGCCTAAATGACGATGTTTTTCTTTGCCATTTACTCATGCACCCCTTCCGTCATGTTGTCAACCGCTTCATTCACGGAATCAGTCAGTTTTGTCATAAACCCGTCAATATCGTCACCGCTGTTGACTGTGTTCTGCATCCCTGACATATCAACCTTGATTTCCGCTGTTGTGAATTTATTGATAGCATCCTGTTCCGCAATGTCACGCAAATATTTCAAATCTTCCTGCGTGATGTCCATTGCATCCTTGATTGCACCAGTGTCCCCGGCAATGGCTTCGTTGCTCATGCCTGAACTTGCTATTGCATCGCTGAACCCTGATGTGTAGTCATCTACATTTGGTATGTCCGTACTGCCAAATAGGTCTGACAGGCTGAAATTGCTGACTGCATCCGCAACACCGTCACCCCAAGCAGCACCCGCATTGAACGCATCAGAAGCCCAGCCATCCTGAAACGCATCAAACGTGTTGAACCCGTCATTGAACGCATCGGAAATTGACTTGTAATCTTCCTTGTTCCCGGCTGCTTCTGCTGCCTTGGCTGCATAGTCATCTGCTGCCGATGTGATGCCGGAATAATCAAATTCGACAAAGGGCAGCTTGTTCAGGGCTTCACAAATCCCGGCTATGACTGACAGTGCAGTTGAAAGAAGGTTGTAAAACCATGACTGCACTGAACATATTGCATTGTGGAAAGCGGTCATCATGTTACTTGCCAAGGCTGCTATTGCGTTACCAATACCCAGTGCAATGTTCGCCACGGTCAAGCCCAAATTCTTGAAAAACTGAATGACCACATTGACCCCGCCAGTAATTACACCGAATCCCGAATTGGCAATACCTGTTAGTTCTGCAATCGCATTACATACTGCAAAAATAATTGCAATCAGTGCGATAATAAGCATGATTATCCACACAATAGGACAGGCATACATTGCACCGTTCAGCCCCATTTGTGCAGCGGTTGCAGAAATCGTTGCCCCTGTCTGTGCTGCCAGTGCTGCAACGTGTATGAACTCCGCTACTGCCATAGCACCCTTGACCGCTATGCTTGCCAACTCAATACCCTTTACAATCCCAAGATAGGCTGCATATGTCATCAATGCACCGATAACCCCATAAATAATAGGGCTGATGATTGACCAGTTATCAGCTATGAAACCGCCTACTGTTGCAACCAAGTCAAAAATGTTCAATAGGATATTCGCAAGGGTTGCCATTGCTTCAATCGCACCATTCACGAAAGTCTGAAACGCCTGACTGTTTGCAATGTC
>CAJUQU010000381.1 GCA_910588595.1 uncultured Lachnospiraceae bacterium
CCCCTGTATAAAATATATGTAGAACAGATCCCATCGATATCGTAATCCCCTATGATCCGAATATGTTTTCCCTCCGCAATTTTATGCAGCAGGATAGCCACTGCCTTGTCCATATCCTTCAACAATCCTGGCTCGTACAGCTGCGCTCTTGTGCCATTCAGAAACCTTTCGATCTCCTCGTCCTCCACCACATCCCGGTTCCTGATGATGCGCGCGAGCACCGGACTGATCTGATATTTTCTGGCGATCGCATCGAAGTCAGCCCTCTTTGCCGCCACCATCCATTTCCCCATACGCCTTTCCATATCCCTTCTACTGTGTTGTTTCCTATTCCATTGTTCACGTTAACTCTTATCCGCCGCACCGGCAACATTTGCCGAATCCTGCGTCGAGAACTCCACGACAGCATAGACACCGCCCTCTGTATCGCTCAGCACAACCTGATGTCTGCCTTCCGCCTCGACCGCCGCCGCCGTCACCTCGTCGCCGCAGCGCGCTGCTTTTTTATACTCCGCCCTCAGTTCCCTGATCGCCGCATCCTGCGGCAGTACCTCCATGGCAAGCCTCACATACTCCACATTGTTCATATGCTGATTGGAGTCGATCTGATATCTTCTGATCTTAAAGTGCGCCCGCTCCTCCCCGTCTCCGAACAATGCGATCTTTCTCGGGGCGTACTCCATCTCAAGTTTCGGCGCCAGTTCATACCCGTCCTGCATCTCCTGCGTCGGCCTGACCGGACATCCCTTCTGAGTGTCAACAAGCGTCCAGATCGAAGCCGCCCTGACGATCACAGCACCGTCCTCACCGTTCATCACAAAGTTCCGATAACCCAGAAACCCTTTAAAATCATACGGCGCCGTTGCAATTTTAATCCTCTCGTTCAGCTTCGGACGTCTGCCGATCACGATCTGCCATGAACTCAACAGCCACGCAAGATGTCTGCTATAGAGATAATCCACAGTGATGCGTCCATTCTCCGCCTCAAAGATCGCCGCATCCTGAAAACAGTCCAGTATTGCAGGCACAGTCATGCGCAGAGACGCATCCATCACACTGTACCCCGCATTCATCTCATAAGTATACATTTATCATCCTCTCCCCATCAAAAAAAACCGTACCAATCCCAGCACCGACAAGTGCACCGGATATACCGCATAAAACAGATACTTTAACTGCCTGCCACGCTCTCCATTATAAAAATGGATCGGTATCACAGCCAGCGGCGCCGTGATATCATACGCAAATGCACAGATCACCGCGGTATTGCGTACCCACTCCTGCATATTCCTGATATAGTAGAACATGACGATGAACAGTACACCCTTCCAGTGGTAGTCCACATCCAATACCTCACCCGCAAATGCCGCCGCCACAATGACCACAAGCTTAAGCAGCATATATCCGGTCCCATGTCTCGCCCTATACCTGTCGAGAACGATCAGCGCACACAACCCGATGCAGAGCGTGAAATACACATTCTGCCCATATCGGTAAAATACTTCCCCAAAGATCGCCATATTAAACGGGATCTCCGATATCAGTGCAAACAGAAAGCAGTTTCTCAGATACTTTGCCGCATTCCTCGTATGGAAAAAACCCTCCACGAGCAAGAAGCAGTAGATCGGAAACGCGATTCTTCCAATCTTCCTCATAACATAATAAATCTCATAGTGATACCCCTGTCCCATCTGCCAGTATACCGACGCCGCAAAATGATCGATCACCATCGTCACCACCGCGATCCATTTTAAGACTGCCGCCGATATGCCAAATTTTCCCGACGCCCCCTGCACTGTCTCCACCTCCCCACGATCCGTGCCGTCGAACATCATTTCCTCCCTGTCACCGCGCGTCCGTCAGCTATGAATGCATGTACAAAAAGGCTACAGCACAAAGGCTGCAGCCCAAACAAAACCCTATGCCTTTTTGATCTTCGTCCTGAGCACATACCAGAGCGCGCCTGTGATGCACACGGAAGAGTACGTACCGCACACGATACCAACCATGAGCGGCAGCGCAAACTCCTTGATCGAGGTCACGCCGAGCACATACAGCGCAGCTACCATGACAAACGTCGTCAGCGAGGTAAAGATACTTCTCGAGAGTGTCTGGCTGATACTCCTGTTGACCAGCTCCTCCAGCGAATCCTTTTTCTGCATGGAGCCTAGATTCTCCCGGATGCGGTCAAAGATAACGATGGTCGCGTTGATAGAGTAACCTACGATCGTGAGCATACATGCGATGAACGTACTTCCCACAGACACTTTTGCGACCGCATAAAATGCCAATACCACGAGAACATCATGCACCAGCGCCGCCACAGAGCTCGCGGCAAAACGGATATCCTTAAAACGGAACCATATATAGATCAACATGCAGATGGTCGCGATGATCACTGCAACAACCGCGTCACTCTTCATCTCAGAGCTGATCGTGGAGCTGATCGTCTCCGCCGTGATCAGTTCCTCATTGACGCCAAACTTTTCCACCAGCGCACTGTTGAGCTGTTCCCTCTCTGTCAGATCCAGCTCCCTCGTCTTGAAGATCACCTCGTTGGAGCCTGCCACCTTCTGTACCAGCACAGCACCGTCACCCGTCACACTGCTGAACACAGGCACCACATTCGCATCGATCGCGGCGAGATCCATATCCTCATTAAAAGTGACGTTGGTGGAAGTTCCTCCCACAAAATCCAGGCTGTAGTTCAGCACCTTGCCCGAGGAAGCACCATTGATCCCCATAAACACAAATCCAAGAAGGATCACTGCGATCGAGCAGGCAAAAAACAAATTCTTCTTTCCAAGGAAATTGACTGTCGCTTTCTCCTTATTCGTGCCATAGAACTTCACATCTTTGAGTCCTACTGCAAACAGTGCCCTAAGGATCCATCTTGTCACAAAGAGCGCTGTGAACATGGAGAGTACGATACCAAGACCGAGCGTGTACGCAAATCCCTTCACCGTACCTGACCCCTTGACACCCAGCACCAGCGCTGCGATCAGTGTCGTCACATTGCCGTCAACGATCGCTGAGAGCGCTTTCTGAAACCCGGTGTCGATCGCATTCCTGACTGTCTTGCCAGCGGTGATCTCCTCCCTGATACGCGCAAAGATGATCACGTTCGCATCGACCGCCATACCGATCGAAAGGATAATACCGGCAATACCCGGAAGCGTCAGTGTCAGTTCAAATATATTCAGGCAGATCACGATGAGGCAGGTGTAGATGATCAGTGCGAGCACCGACGCAAAGCCCGGAATGCGGTACACGATGATCATAAA
>CAJUQU010000382.1 GCA_910588595.1 uncultured Lachnospiraceae bacterium
ATTTCTGTTGCTTTATTGCCGCTCCTAGCCATATTGCAACCGCACAGGTGGAAATATTTTATAGTCTAAACTGTGCTGCGATCTGTTCCGCCACTCGCATCCCATCCATTGCCGCAGAAGTGATCCCTCCCGCATAGCCTGCACCCTCACCACAGGGGTACAGTCCGCGGACCATCGGACACTGCAGTGAGTCATCTCGACAGATCCTTACGGGGGAAGATGTCCTGCTCTCAATCCCTGACAGCAGCACCTGATCTCCTGCAAATCCCCTGATCACCTTGTCAAACTGCTCCATTCCTTCTATGAATGCCTGCTCGCAGGAATATGGCAGCAGCCCTCTCAGATCCGAAAACACATATGCGCCTTTCACATCCGGCTGTGGTCTGCCCGGTGTGATCCCTTCCCCGGAGTTTTGACTATGCTTATAGTCCCCGTAATACTGTACTGGCACACACCCGTTTCCGATCAAATATGCCTTCTCCTCAAGCTGTCTCTGAAATACAACACCTGCAAGCGGACCATCTGCGCCGTAATCCTCCGGTGTGACCTGCACGATAATGGCGCTGTTTGCATGACTTCCGCCTCTGTCCGAGTAACTCATCCCGTTCACTGCGATCCGCCCAAGTTCACTCGAAGCATTGACCACATATCCCCCCGGACACATACAGAACGAATACACGCCCCTCCCTGTGCTCGTCTGCGCAGTCAGCTTGTATGGTGCTGCCGGAAGCCTGTTCCCATGTTCTTTACCATACATACACTCGTTGATCAGACTCTGTGGGTGTTCCACGCGCATCCCGACTGCAAACGCCTTTGGCTCCATAGGGATCTTTATCTGATCCAAATATGTAAATGTATCTCTGGCGCTGTGCCCGATCGCCAGCACAGCCTGTGTTGTGGGAAGCACTTCACTCTCGTTTATCCTGACACCGCACAAAACACCTTCCGCGATCTCAAGCCCTGTCACCTTTGCGCCGAAACGAACCTCACCACCGTTTTCTATAATTGCCTGCCGCATATTGACAACAACCTTTTTCAAAATGTCTGTACCAATATGGGGCTTGCTTTCATACAAAATTTGTTCTGGTGCACCGGACTCCACAAAAATGCGCAGCACCTGTCTGTTTCTGCCATTTTTATCTTTTACCAGTGTATTGAGCTTTCCATCCGAGAATGTGCCTGCTCCGCCCTCGCCGAACTGTACGTTGGACTCCGGATTCAGACTGCCGCCATTCCAATACGCCTCCACATCCTTTGTTCTGGTGTCTACATCGGATCCCCTCTCCAACACAACAGGTTTGTAGCCGTGCAGCGCAAGCATATATCCGCAGAAAAGCCCTGCGGGACCCATGCCGATAATGACTGGTCTCTGTGTCAGCTGCACTTCTCCCGATGTTGGAAATTGATACTCATGGGGAGTGTACAGCACAACATTGCTGTTCTTGCAACGCTTCACTGTTCTCTCCTCCAACCTTTTGTTTTTCAATGAAACACCCAATGTATAGACCTGAAAGAGCTGCGGTTTTTTCCGCGCATCAATCGAATGCTTTAGGATCACAATATCTGACACGTCTGTCATATTCACGCTTAAAATTTTTGCTGCCTTTTTTTGCAGCACCTCTTCACTGTCAAGCAAATCCTTCAGTTCCAGCCTCCGATCAGACTTGTCAAATCTGATTTCCGTTTTTATCTGATTGATCGTAATCATATATTAACTCCCATTTGCCCGCTTTGGCGGGCTCTCTAATCAGGATCGTGAAATCTCTGATTTCATGCTAACTCCCCATCGCCCGCTTCGGCGGGCTGCATCTGTCCCTGCGATCGCTCCTGTCGCCCACGCCCACTGCAGATTATATCCGCCGCACACGCCGTCGCAGTCCAACAACTCTCCGATGACATAAATATCAGAATGTATATTCGACGCAAAATTGTCACTGACTTCGCCAAGCGGCACTCCACCACAGCACACCTGCGCATTTTCAAACGAATTGGGCGCTGTGATCTTTACCCGGAAGTCGGCAAGCATCCTGATACAATCTCTGATCTTAGCAGCCCCTGCCTGACCGACTGTCGCCCCGGATGCGATTTTGTTTCTCTTACAGACAACAGCGGCGATCTTTTTATGTACCAGCCCTGACAGAAATTCCTCCGCTGTCTTGTCCGAAAATTCCCTGACGTTGTGATCGATATTGCTATCAAAGATCCCATTGTCGGTCTCCTCAATGTATGGAATAAAATTGATCCCTGCCTCACACCGCTTCCCTTCATAGACTGCCCGCGATGCCAGCCTGCTCAGCTGAAAAACAGGAATGCCGGAGATCCCATAATCTGTCAGCTGCAGCTCTCCTTCCTCACATGCCGCCTCCCTGCCATCCGTCAGCAGACATATCCTGCAGTGTGCCCTAACACCGGCAAGTGCCTTGAAAAAATCCCCCTCACATCTGAGCTGGACCAGCGCCGGAAGCGGCTCAATGACACTGTGCCCCAGCTTTTTCGCAAGCGCATATCCAGAGCCGTCCGAGCCGGAAACAGGAGCCGCCTTCCCGCCGGCTGCAAGGATCAGCCGGTCATATTTTATCTCTTCCCTCTTGACCTCCACTCTTTTGGCTGTCATCTTATCATTCTTTCCAGCCATCTTACCTTGCTCATGCACCGAACATGCATACTGTGTCACACTGACCGTGCCGCCGCCTGTCAGCGCCGGTTTGATCGCCGTGACCTCGCAGTCTGTCCGTATCTTAACACCAAGCCTGACGCACGCGCTGCGCAGCACATCGAGAACGACCGCCGCCTGCTCCGATACAGGATATACTCCGCCGTCTCTTTTTTCTTTGGTGTACAGACCAAGTCTCTTAAAAAAATCCCTGGTCTCTCCCGCATCAAATCTGACAAGTGTGTCATAAATCCTGTTCATGGAATCCTTATCGCTGCTGTAATACTTACCATGCACATCACTCATATTCGTCAGATTGCATCTGCCATTTCCCGTCATCAATATCTTTTTGCCGACCCTGTCCTTGTGTTCTAGTATTGTGACCCTGGCTCCATTCTCTGCCGCAAATACCGCAGCGGCAAGACCGCTTGCCCCGCCGCCTGCCACGACAACCCTGTTCGCCATAACCTTATCCCCTTCCTCCATCTTGACATTTCCTAACTGCTGTAGGATTCGATGAAATGATACACCTGTAACTCACTGTCCATAAACTTACCCTTCTGCAGCTCATAGCGCACAAGATCGGAAGAGCACACGTCTGAACTCCAGTCACTGACAACCATC
>CAJUQU010000383.1 GCA_910588595.1 uncultured Lachnospiraceae bacterium
TCCTTGCGTAACCGACGGACTCCCCCTGCGGAACACGCCTGAGCAGAATGACTTTTGCCTTTAAGGACAGCACCGGCCTTAAGTCAAGCTGCAGTTTTGTCTGTGCATCCGGCGAACTCAGGACACCGTACAGCGCGATGCCTGCCCGGACATAGCTGCACTTGAGCTCGGGATAGTTCAGCAGTCCGTAACTGCTCTGTATATGGATCTTCGGAATGCGTACCCCCTCTTTTTTCAGGCGCCTCAGCGCACCGTAAAAGTCTGCGATCTGCTGCCGTGTAAAGCGGACATCCGCCTCCGCAAGACTGTCCGCGACACACAGATGCGTATAGATGCCATTTACCGCCAGGTGCTCCATCGCAAAAACTCCCAGTATCTCCTCCTGGTCAAAGTCCTGGTCAAATCCAAGCCTGTGCATGCCTGTGTCGATCTTCACATGCACCTTGACGCGGCACCTTTGTGCCCTTGCCTGCTCATTCAGCCTGCAGGCATAGGCATAGTCGATCAGTGTCTGCGAGAGATCATATCTGCGAAGCTCCCCCGCCCTCTCCGGCGCCGTGAAGCCAAGGATCAGGATCTCGCCCCGCACACCGCACCTGCGCAGCCGGATGCCCTCGTCAACCGTCGCCACCGCGTACGCCCGGACACCGATCTTGTCCAGATGCACCGCGACCCCGCACATTCCATGCCCGTACGCCTCCGCCTTTACCACCGCCATCAGCTCACATTTGGGCGGCATCGCCTCCCTCAAAACCGCCACATTGTGCTCGAGGTTTTCCAGATCGATCTCGATATAAGCCCTGTCGGTATCCGGGATATGCCTGCTGCGTTTTCGTCCGAACCGCCCCCACAATGCCGCTGCCGCCACACTGAACACGACTGATGCCGCGGTGACTGCGAGGAAATGAACCACGCTGTTGTCGACGAGCAGGGTCTGCAGGTGCAGCACTTTTGCAAACATCCGGATCACGACGATCATCATCGGGTGTATGATATAAACGATCAGTGACACATCCCGCAGCCACACACGGCGCTTCCCCCGAAACTGCATAAGCAGGGAAAACAGAAAATACACACACGGCGGCAGAAACAGATACATGCTGTCATGCCGCTGCAGCTGAAAATGGTGCAGTAACAGCCCTTCCGCCAGCATCAGCCCCAGACAGACCACGGTCGGCAGCACATATCCTGCAGCCGGATCTCTGCGGGGCACCGCATCATCCTGATCATCCCCAACGCCGCTATCCTTAGAATCCGCGATGAAACCGCCCAGCACGAAAAAGACGGGCGCAAAGAAGATCCCGTTCCTGGTGTAGTCCGACACCTGAAAAACAAGCGCATAAAACCCGCTGCACACCCAAAGCCTGCCGATCAACCCATAGTAGCTGTCACCGCACAGCCCGATCAGATACAGCACACCTGCCGCCGCAAACGCCCTCTTGTAATCCAGCCCTTTGACGAGTGTCCACGCAATCGCCCCGCCGATGATCGACGCCGGCAGATACCACAGATGGTACAGTGTCCCGTCAAACACGATGTCCTTTATGAGATTGAGCATCAGATCCTCCATCTCAAAATAGCCATTGTAGAGATTGACCGGGATATAGAGCGCGATCGCGGCAACGTAGATCAGCGCTGTCTTTTTTATAAAAATATACAGTTTTTCAGTCTGATAACCGTATCGCGAGATCAGAAAAAAACCCGAAGTCACAAAGAAGAACGGAACCGCGACGCGCGCGATAACGCGCGTCAGTACAAAATCCCCCATCCCGGACAGATCCGCAAGCGGCGACGTGTGGATCGCTATGATCAACAGTGCCGCCGCAAGCCGGAAGACATCGATCCCTGTATAACTCCTGACAATACTACTCTTATTTTCAACCCTCATCTTACCCTCTCCATAGCAGTTTCATCCAAACGGTTATGCCTCCTTAACGGTTTTGTCCAAACGGTTATGCCTCCTTCTCTACACGTTCCGACGCTCCGTCACGATGAACCCGTCGCAGTTGTTTCCCGAAATGCTGTATGGCTGCGCATCGTCGACCGCGATCTCTGTCACCTCGCCAGCCGCCCTCACATAGGAAACCTTATAGGACTGAAAAACAAACGGATCCTCCCCGTAGCGGTACTCTTTTATGAGCGCGATATACTCCTCGAGCGCCAGTCCCGTCTGCGCCATGATCTGCGCGTGCGGCGTCCCCACATACCGGAAATGCCACGGCTCATGTCCGATCCGCGTCACAGACTGCTTGTCCTCCTGATACCGCTCCACAAACCCATACGCCGCTGCAAGCCCGCGGAAGGTCTGGCAAATGCCCTCATACGGAAAATAGGGGCGGATAAAATCGATCTCCTCCTGCTTTAGCCCCAGGTCGATCGCAAGCCCCGTCTGATGCTCGCTGTGACCCGGAACTGCGACGTAGCGCTCCGTAAATTCCCGCCCGCTCTCGGCAAGGGACTGATCCCAGATCGCCTGCTGCTGCGTCCGTGAGCGCCATCCGCTCACCGGCACGATGTGCTCCCAGCCCCCGATCGCTCCCATCAGTCTGTCCAGCGCACACGCCGCCCTGCTCTCATACAGGATCTCCTCCCCGTTCCACACACCCACATGAGACAGTTCCTGACACTGCTCCCGATACCTGTACGCTCTGTTGACCAGTATCAGATATCCCCTGTAGATATCCTCATTTTTTAACAATACTGTCCTCATATCTGCTCTCCCGCACCTGCAACCTTCTGATCCCTGCCCGTCTCGTCACACCGCCGCATCACGCAAGTGCCTGCCCAATGATCCGATCCAGTATTTCAGCAAAACCATACCCCGCCGCCCTCATCATGCCCGGATAGCGGCTGTGCTCCGTGAATCCCGGTATCGTGTTGACCTCATTGAATACGATCTCCCCCTCCGGCGTCAAAAACAGATCCACCCGCGCAAATCCCGAGCAGTCCAGAACCTTGTATATGCGCATGGCGGTCTCCTTGACCTCCTGCGCCTTGTCCGCCGAAATCCGCGCCGGCACATGGATCGCCGCAGTCTCGAGCGTATAAGATCGGAAGAGCGTCGTGTAGGGAAAGAGTGTAGATCTCGGTGGTCG
>CAJUQU010000384.1 GCA_910588595.1 uncultured Lachnospiraceae bacterium
GTTCTTTTCGGACTTCCTCGTTATTCTTGTCAACTTTTGATATCAGTTTATCCCATTCCTTCACTGTATAACTATCAGCTCCTATAGAAAATTTAGGTTCCGTCTCACCGTTTTGTACCTTTTTTGCGATCTCCTTCTTTTTCTCGCTGATACAGTCCATAAGTTCCTGCCTTGACAATCCTGCGATCTGATTAATATCCATATCCATTCCCCTTTCATAACCATAATCTTTATTCTAAACCCCGTTCACCCGCTCCGGCGAATATTGATCTCATAATATATATCGGACAATCGTTTTATGATTTAATAAATTTGGAACGAAAGGTATTTTATATATGCAAATCCGATCTTTACTTCCTAAAACACGCAATTCCAGAAGCAGGACTTGGAGAAAAAACGCGCAATAGATTTATGAAAGAATATATAAATACATCAACAAAATGGATATTAAACAGCGCAGCGATCATACTAAAATAAGATTTGGTAACAAACTAATTTTGCAGCAAAGAACCAATATCAACACAGCAGTATCTAGAGCGTGTTTGAAAAATCATTCCCGCCATCTGTACGTCCCAGTTTGCGCGATATTTGCGTCAAATTCAATCGACATAAGGCATTGCCCTTTATGCCTTTGCCTCCTACGCCTCCTTCATTTGGCAAATCATCTGTAAGATAATTTAATCTCCCACAAACTGTGCCGCACATCTGACAGAAAGCATTTTTCAAACACGCTCTAGTAAAATCAATGATTTTAGCTTTTCTTGCATATGTATACCTGCAAAAACAGAGAGGGCGTATGCCTTCTCTGTTTTTGTCAAAACCTACAGAAGCGGCGACAGTACTTTAAGGACCGCCTGCATCATTTTATTACCGATTGGTCTTCTCGACCAACTGAGCAGATCCATCTCCTCACACTGATCAAGTGTCCTGATAAAATCCGCCTTCATATCCTGGATGGCACTCATCTCACTCAAAAACACACCACATTCATAGTGCAGGTAAAAACTTCGGTAATCAGTGTTAATAGTACCACAGATCGCACATTCGTCATCTGCGATCACATTCTTGGCATGGATAAAACCAGGATGGTACTCATAGATATGAACACCCGCCTCCATCAATTTACCATAGTTAGACACATTCACCATATAGACGTACCACTTGTCATATATCTTTGGAACGATGATGCGCACATCCACGCCGCTCTCCGCTGCGCTGGTCAGATCGTCGCGCATGCTCTGGTCGAGCACAAGGTACGGGGTCGTAATATAGATATAATCCCTCGCTTTGTTGATCATTCTGGTATAAGCGCCTTCTGTGGGATTATGCGGATTCCTGTGGGGACCGCCCATAAACGGCTGTACATACCCTTCCTCATCAACATGGATCTGCGGTCTGTAATCTTCATTGCGTATCTTGCAATCATTGTTGCAAACTCTCCACATATTGAGAAAAAAGCAGGTAAAACTATATACACCATCTCCATACAGACGGATTCCCGAATCTTTCCAATGTCCAAATCGAACAATATAATTCGCATACTCATCCGCAAGATTAAAACCGCCTGTATATGCGATATTGCCGTCAATGACAGTGATCTTTTTATGATTTCTATAATTGAAAGACATTCTTGTGATATCGCGATGAATAGGGTTAAATATACTCATCTCTATACCACGCCTTTTCATATCTTTGCGAAACGCCTGTGTATTGATGCGGAGTGTGCCAAAATCATCAAACAACAGTTTGACTTCAACACCTTCCTGGACTTTCTGTGTGAGCACTTCAAGAATGTCATTCCACACTTTCCCCTCGGACACGATAAAATATTCCATGAAGATAAATCTTTCTGCTTTCTTGATATCTTCAAGCATTGATGCGATGACGTCCTCGCCCACTTTAAAGTATGTCGCCTTTGTATTATTGTAGATCGGAAAACCTTCTTTTCTGAGATAACGGCTGATCTGCACTTTATTCGGGTGCTGTCTTTCCAGATCCTGAACGATACTGTCATCCTGTCTCAGACTCTGCATCATCTGGTTGTCGTACTGTCTGAAAAGCCTGAAATACCTGGAATTCACCCTCTTGCGTCCCCACATAAAATACAGAAAGAGACCAGATACCGGCAGGACCAATATGATAACGATCCAGCTCATTTTATAAGATTCAGCATTGTTTACCAGTGCAAAGACAGTGATCACACTCACGAGCTCCAGTATGAAATATACAATAATAGAGTACCGCAGCAGATACATTCCCAGAAAGATCATAAGGCCGATCTGCAAGAAGAATGAGATTCCTACAGTGATACCCCGTATAATTCCATAATATTTACTTCTCACGATTCCCATAACAGTCGTATCCTTTCCGTACATAATCAGAACTGAAAGCTGCAGCGAATCACATCTTAGAGCGTGTTTAAAGTATTCCTGCCATCTATACACCCTATCTGTTTCGGAATTATTGTAAGCGTTAACGGCATAAACAGTAACAACCCTGGCACACACTTTTCACTGCGCTGATGGACGAGTTAACAAGAGATTTCGTTTACAATCAGCACTTCTGCAATTCTAAAATTATATTGTATCACGATTCCAATTATTTTCAAGAAAATGTATCTAAAATCTAAATTATCTGATAAACTATAATTACTGTCATCATTCCATCTTACTTAAGGAACTGTTCAGAATTTACTCATGACAAGTAATTTCTGAACAGTTCCTAAGCAATGCAGACAGCAGCATTTTATACAGGGGATATTCTTATGCAAAACACAATCGACAAAAACCTCTTCTCTGAGGCGTGTCAAAAAATGATCGGCGCACTGCAGGGACAGAACGGCATCGGCACACTCCGAGAAAAGACGATACACAGTGTATTAAAATATTATTATGCCCCGGATCCCATATATCATGAGATCAAAATAGGTCCTTATGTGGCTGATATCTGTGTGGACGGTGAGATTTTTGAGGTTCAGACGCGCAATTTCAACACGATGCGGAGCAAACTTGATTTTTTTCTGAAAGAACACGATGTCACGATCATTT
>CAJUQU010000385.1 GCA_910588595.1 uncultured Lachnospiraceae bacterium
CCTATTAACATGGCAAAAATCAAAAAACTTCATTTAGGGTATTTTCAAAATGCATATTTTGGTTTATTATAAGAGTAGCACTTTTATTTGCAACATAATTTTTCATACAGTCTGCACAGTCAAAGAGTGCAGATTTATTGCGGAGACGTACCGAAGAGGCCATAACGGGACTGACTCGAAATCAGTTTATCGGTGTTATACCGGTACGAGGGTTCGAATCCCTCCGTCTCCGTTTTTTTATTTGTCTTTTGGGATCTAATAGACTATATAACAGAAAGGAAAACATGAAATGACAAAGCGATACAGAAAGATTCTGACCTGTATGATATCATTTATCATGCTGTTCTCCCTGCTGGCAGCATATCCCACGATGGCAATCAGCGCCAGGGCGGCATCCGATCCCGGCAGCATAAATAATAAAAAAGCATGCTGGATCTCTTTTCTGGATATCGAAGTGCTCTTGCAGGATAAGAATGAAAAAGATTTTAGAGACAAGGTTTCCGCAATGTACGACAATGTTATCCAATATGGCATGAACACGGTGATCGTTCACGTTCGTGCTCTGGGTGATGCCATGTATCCTTCCGACTATTATCCATGGGCGGAATACTTTACCACGGACAGGCGCGATCCCGGTTACGATCCACTTCAGATCATGCTCGACCTTGCTCACCAGAAAGACCTTCAGTTTGAGGCATGGATCAACCCTTACCGCCTCTCCCGTGACAGCAAATCGACGCTCAGCTTCAAGGCAACCCCATATTATGAACAGTTTCGTCCTTTCTCCATCGAATATAAGACTTCCAGCGGTCAGACCTGTCTGGTCCTCGATCCCTCAAAACAGGAGACACAGGATCTGATCGCAAACGGCGTAAAGGAGATCGTGGACAGATACGATGTGGACGGCATTCATTTTGACGATTATTTCTATGTGGACGGCATGGCGGACAAAGTGGATACAGCCACACGAAAAGCCAATGTCAATGCATTAGTCTCGCAGGTATACAAGACGATAAAATCGATCAACCCGGATTGCACATTTGGAATCAGTCCGGCGGGCAATCCCGACAGTGCGCGCAGCCAGGGCGCGGATATCGACACATGGCTTTCCACTCCAGGCTACATCGATTACATCATGCCACAGGTCTATTGGACGGATGTGTATGTGACGAAAAAAGGTACTGAGCGCATGTTTACAAACAGATGTAGTGCATGGGCGAAGATCAACAAGTTAGACCTCCCCCTCTACGTCGGACTTGCCCTTTACCGGGCTGGAGAAAAATCCAAGAGTGACTTAGGATGGGCGACAAGCGACAACAACCTTGCCTACCAGTATCTGACTGCCATACAGTTTGGCTACGACGGTTACTCCCTGTTCCGCTACCAGTGGCTGGAGAAGGATATCGCCGCTGCGGAACTGAACAATCTAAAAATATACTAACTTAGAACGTGTTTGATCAATGTTCTATCAGGGAAGCCAGAAAATGATCTGAATGATATTTTCTGGCTTCTCTCACGCCAATCTACAGATAGTGGCGTCTCGTCTGACGCCGCATGTTTTCAGCGTGCTCCTCCCTGTTTTTTCGTTGCTCTTCCTCAGATGGCCAATAAATCCGTCCTCCCCCTCCCGAAAACCTGTAATTAGACACATTTCCGTCCTCATCAAACGCAATATTAAACGAATCGATCATACCAGAAGGATCCTGCTGCATGATCAATGAGGTTATCTTACCCATGAGTGTCTGCGCCAGTGAAGGATCCTCCTGCATCTTTGTCTCCAATTCCGGCGGAACGATCACCGCGTACTTTCCCCTTGCGGCATTCAGCCTTGCCTGCACGCCTGCGTCCAGCATGGACGGCTCCTGCGCCGTCGGCTTCCACTCCAGTACAGATTCGTCCACTTCATCTGCAAAAAACTGATCGAACGGATAATCGTTGCGTTCCCACGCGGATGCGTTAATTTTTGAGGTATCCATCACATGATATTTCAGTTCGGGATATTGTGATGTCAACAGTCCCTGTAGATCCTTCCCCTTAATGCTCGCGGCAAACACACTCTGAAAATTGGGGTATGATTGCACTTTGTTCTGACAATAAAGGCCGCCCAGATACAGCGAATTGCCATTCTGTCCATACAAACCGCTTAGAAAACCCGCATCGCTGCTTTGCCTGTACAGACTGCTCAGGTAATAGTCACTTATAAGACTTGAAAAATCAAAATTCATTTCCACTGCTCCTTTTCTTTTTTTGAAATTATACCACAGTGTCCCGCCAATTGGAGGAAAAAGGAACGAAACCCCCCAATCCATGGAATGAATGGTTCACTTTGTTTTGAAAAAATTTTCGAGATACTTATTGACATTCTCTCCCAAATGTATTATTGTATTAGTGTATTAATCATTTAACACATAAGGAGGTATGTGCATGGCATGGCAAATGAATTCTGACCGCCCGATCTACTCACAATTGTACGACAAAATACTCATCCGTATCGTGTGCGGCGTCTATAAAGCAGGGAACCGGCTGCCAAGTGTCCGGGATCTGGCTGCCGAGGCAAATGTCAACCCTAACACAATGCAGCGCGCCTTTGCTGAGCTTGAAAACAGCGGACTGATCGTGACACAGCGAAACAGCGGGCGTGTAGTGACAGAGGATATGACCAAAATAGAATCCGCCAGACACCAGCTGGCACTGATCCAGGTAAACAGCTTTATCACAAATATGCGGGAACTTGGATATAATGATCATGAAATTATGGAACTAATCAAAAGTATCGTCCACTAATATTATTTAAGAAATTCAGAAAGAATTACCGAGGGAGGGAATCAAAGTGAACGAAAATAACAGTATGGCATACTCACAGAACAATGCTGCACCAAACGACAATACACAAAGCACCTCAGTATATGCACAAAATAATATTGCACAAAACAATCCAACGCCCGTAGCGGAAAACGATCCGATCACAATACAGTACAATGCTGCGCAAACTAGTACAGCGTTTTTTTGATGCTCATATACTATCAAGGCTGTTTTTAACCAGC
>CAJUQU010000386.1 GCA_910588595.1 uncultured Lachnospiraceae bacterium
TAAGAAAAGCGACGATATCAGCGGCAGTGTTCGAGAGCAGGAGTGCGCGTCAGAAGAGCAGTTTAAGGAGAGCGACGATACCAGCGGCAGCTTTCGGGAACAGGGACAAACGTCCGAATATAACGGGTGGCAGATCGTTGCGGAAGAACAGGAATTGTCGGACAATCCGTACATAGGACATGAGGCACACAGACAGTTTTTGACCTTGTATACCGGAAACCAGCGGAAGAACCCGAAACTCTGGATGGATTACTTCACCTCCCCGGCCTTTTTGGAGGTGTACAGGGAATCGGCGTTCACGGCACTGCTTCTGGCGGAAGTGGAGCAGCATGCGCAGGATGCGCCGCCCAGCAGGGAATTTCTGACGTGGCTGCACATCGCTTATCTGCTGACGTCCCAGGAAACCGGCGATCTGTCCGGCGGACGTGAACGGCGGTTTCACATGCAGGATACGGCGTTTGACGGGATAGAGTCTATATTTCAGATTGCCGTGAAAGGACCTGTTCCCAAGCAGTTTGCGGGCAACGAGTATGCCATGTTCATCAGCTTTTCCGAGTACCGATACCTCATGCGCATTGCGGAGGAGGGGAACTGGAACGATGAGATGTTCACTGTTGTCAGGGGTATTGTCGAGCGCTATGTTTTGGCATATATAAAAGAAAAGTGTACACAGAAGGGCGAGAGCAAAGAGCGTCATCCGGCAGGACTGCGTCTTCTCAATGATTTCTTTGGACGTCAGAGGCTCCCGGATGAACTTTACCGCATCCTGTGGGAGCGCCTGTCGCTGAAAACCGCCACGATGGGGCGCACAAAGATTTTCTACGGCAGGCTGCGCGAGATCGTGCTGGAGCGGATTCCGGAGATTGAGGCGGAGGAGGAGAATTTTAGCCAGCTGTACCAGGATGACATCCTCTATTTCAATGAGTGCGGGAAGGATCCTCAGCGGGATATCGAGATGACGGATGCCTTTTTTGAGAGGGAGGATGTGCAGAAAGCGCTTCGCAGCCGCCGTTTTGTGGAAGGGTATCTTCTGAACATCTGGATGACAGATAACAGATGTGTGCCTTTTCTTGAGAAGATCAAGGATTTTTACAGCGAGAATACCAACGCTCCCTGTGCGGGGCGCGCAGTCGCCCTGGCGGAGTGGCTGCTGCAGCAGAAAACGACGGAGCGTCAGCTGGAGGAAGACCAGTCCGCGGACGTCTCGGAGGAATGCATGACATTCCGCAGCCGTCCCTTTTTCAGGCACTGGATCAACACAGGTTTCTACATGGCAGAAGATCCGGAGAGCGGGCAGTCGCTTCTCGGATATCTGAGCAGCTGTTTGCCATATCTGCCAGACTGGAGCAGGCGCTTTGCGGAGACGGGAAAAAGGGAGACGATAGTACTTGGCGGTCATACGATAGAGGTGGTGTTCCATCTGCGGTATATGGAATACAGGGTGGATGCCAGGTCAGTATACCAGCCGTTTTTGCATTGGGACACGTTGCTGGAGAGATTGAACGAGGATGACCGCAGCCTGTTTCTGCTGCTGCCGGTCACAGCTGCGCCGTTTGACCAGTACGCGGCTGTCCGGAGTGAGCTGTCCCGCCGGCTGGGGAAGACTGCCGCGCCAGAGCGGGACCGGCTTGTGATCGCCGGTTTTTTAGCCGGTTATATATGCTGTCTGCCTGTGTCAGGGCGCGCACAGAATACGGGAGAACTGATGATCGCGCAGCAGGAGGCGCGCATGGCCTTTCCGCTGGAGCTGTTTGCGGAAAATGGAGAGCATTTATACGGGTGCAGCTGGTACTGTCAGCGGGGCGTGCTGACTTTCTTTGAACAGACTTTTCAGGGCAGGCGGGATTTGCCGAGAAACTATTATGAAGGCGTTTGCGAGGAGGAAGCGGCGGTTTCCATGGCGCGCAGGGTGCTGCAGGAGTTGGCTTCACCTGTCGGTTTTGACCTGTCCCTGCTCCAGCGGCTGCCCGGCACGATCTGCGTGCAGCCGCAGTATGCCCCGGCGGAGACGTTGGAGAGAGAAGCGGT
Source organism: uncultured Lachnospiraceae bacterium (assembly GCA_910588595.1). Lineage (GTDB taxonomy): Bacteria > Bacillota > Clostridia > Lachnospirales > Lachnospiraceae > COE1. The sequence goes on from CAJUQU010000386.1 coordinate 2,029, forward strand.
CAACGAGGAGATGCTGGGTGCACTGATCTTTCGGTATGCGCAGGGAAGTCTCAGGAGACTGCAGTTAATGTGGAGCGAGGGCTCCCTGGTGTTCCTGAGCGACAGGAGTGCGTATGCATGTTTGTACTTTGATGATCTGTGGGAGACCTGCTACATCCTGCTCTCCATGCCGGAGGTGTACAGGGCAGTGGAAGATGGCAGGGTACACTACATACCTTTCGGGCTGGGGAAACTGCCGGATTATGGAATCCATCACAATACAGAAAGCATTATCAGCCGCCTGAACAAGGTATTTGGTCAGATGGGGCGCGGGCAGTCCGTCGCGATGCGGGCAGGAGACCAGCTCCTCTGGGCGATCGGCAACAGCGGAAACAGGAATCATCAGCGGTATCTTGCCGCCAAGCAGAAGATCGGCGGATTTCCGGCAGAGCAGGTACAGAATTATATCTTGGCGAAATTCGTGCTCTCGCGCTATCCGCAGCAGATCGGGATCGAGACAACGGATCAGAAAAACAGTGTGATCAAGATCGACAGTACAAACACGGATGAGGTGAAACTGGCTCTGGTGGAGTATATGCAGAACAAACTCCGGCTGCTGCGGCTTTCATGGGTGCCGGAGACGGAGGGGCAGGCGTGGTATCCGTTCCACATCGTGCTGCTCCAGGAGGATAAACGCTATATGATGGTATGCCTGCGCGACGATACAAAACAGGCGGAATACTATGTGGCAGATGTGGGGACATATATGGACGTGAAGGGGAAAAAATACCCCAAGGACACCTTTATGGGACGGATCACGCCAGCCTATCTGATCCATTCTGATGCCGAGAAGATCCGCAATTGTCTGGATCTGATCTTTGATGACATGGGGGATCTGCCGGCGATCATGGGTCAGTTTGCGGCGTTTGCCGCTGAAAAGCCAGTGAAGGCGCGCGCTTATGAGGAAGATCGGAAGAGCACACGTCTGAACTCCAGTCACTGACAACCATCTCG
>CAJUQU010000387.1 GCA_910588595.1 uncultured Lachnospiraceae bacterium
GTCCATTATACCACATATTGAAACTATCAACAACTTAATTTATGTTATACTAGACCCAAAAATATCGCCATCCAACAAGACCATTCAGTTTAAAATGGTCATAGAAGACAGCCAGCTCATCATATCAGTACGTAACCCTGTGATCAAACCAGTCCAGATCATAAACAACACGATCGTCACCAGCAAAAAAAATCCTGCATATCACGGAATCGGACTGCTCAATGTGGACACTGTTGTCAGGAAACACAATGGAACAAGTGTTCTCAAATGTGAGGACGGATGGTTTTCTTTTGCCGCAATGCTCGCGCTTTCCAACTCATAAAGCGTCGTTTTTTGCTGTCCAGGCGGTGTTTTCTGCCGAGGTGGTTGCCCTCCTATATATGCAAAAATATAATAGGGATGTAATCTTTATTATATTTTATAGACGAAGGGAGAACACTATAATGACAACAGCTAACAAAATGATCACACTTCTGTTAACAGGTACCCTGCTGCTTGGCGGCTGCGCAAAAAAAGGAACCATACCTGTCCTGTCTACACCGCAGGAAACTGTAGATTGCGTCATGAAGAGTATACGGGATCTGGATATGGAAACACTGAACAATTACACCGACAACTATGTACAGACCTATCACAACTGGATCGGTGTCCCTGTAGAGAATGAATACCGCACTTTTAACGAACTGCTGCAGCCCCACTCCACTAACAGCCGCAGATATCAGTCCGCCTACAAACTGGACCAGAAAATAATGGAAAACCTGACATGGGAAATCACGGATGTACGTGAAGAAGTCGACAGTGCAGAAATCGACATGTCGATCACCAACATTGATATGTCCCATGTGATCGAAACTTATACAGTCCAGATACTGGATGATATGCTGGAAAGCCCTGGTATTGGTATTACACAGCTTGCAGGAAGCATGTCAGAACTCGTCACAGCAAAAGATTCCATTATTTCCATTATCAATGAACTAGACGACAATGATATCTATACGACCAGCATAACTGTCCACGCATATCAGGAGAACGGACAATGGAAGATCCATCTGACACACGACTTTATCAATGCTTTTTCAGGAAATATGTACGCCGATATCGATTCTGAGGAAATCGCCGAACTAGAAGAACTGATCGACGCCAAAATGAATGAATGGGCAGAAAATTTTGAAAACAAGATCGACCATTGGACGGAATAGGCAGCGCAAAACTTGACAAACGATTTGTATACACATACAATACATTTATCAGAAATCATGCGGTTGTTTGGCGAGTTTGAAGGACTGTACTGATACAGTCAAGGGGATTTTGACGATGAAGGGTGTATTCACTGCAAAGAAAAAGGGGGGAGCGGTTTACTACCGCGCTTCCATCACATATAAGACAAAACATATCAGCCTGGGCGGTTTTGACACCATATCCGCTGCAAATGCTGCATACCTTGAAGCTGACAGACTCTTAAACCATGACAGATCGAGCATTAACCAGTATCAGGATACCTCCCCTCTTCCCTTTGAAAAGTGGGTCATACTCATTAATTTCCGTGATAATGGCATTTATTTCAGCACTCCAATCTATGCCCGGCCCAAATTTTTCTATTACTATCTGTCACCCGTAGATGTGCTGAAATTTGACATTGATGACCTTTTTTACTACTCCTCGCGCAAGATCATGAAACGTGGCACACATCTCTTTGTTGCCGATTACGGTATGCAGGTAAATATCCTGAACCGATATGGCATACGAAACTTTGCTGTCGCCGGAAAAGATTATCTTTTTCTAAATGACGATGACACGGATTTCCGCCATGAGAATATAGCGATCATAAACCGCTACCAGGGTGTTTCCGAAGTCACCTACAAGGGAAAACAGCGTTACCGTGCGCGCATCAATGTTCCTGGATACTATGTCATTGGATATTACCCCAGTGAGGTTGATGCTGCTATCGCCTACAACAAGGCAATCGATATCTTAAAAAAGAAGGGCGTCAATAAGAGCTATACGCCTAATTACATAGACGGACTTTCTCCGTCAACATACGCTGACATCTATTCCCATCTGAAAATATCTGATAAAATCCTAAATTATAATACACAGAAGACGAGCCGGGAATGACTTCTCCCGCCCGTCTTCTGTGTTGTTCAATAACTGTACTATTCCGCGTAGTCCTTAAAGCTCATGATCACCGTAGCATCCCCTGTTATCCCTTTTACTTTGGCATCGGAATCATGCTGCCACATACCAAATTCATATGGATATTCTGGTTCATCACTATCCTGTGCAAACCACACATCATAATCCTGCAGCTCCTCCATATCCACCATTGTCAGAAGCCATTCCTTGTCGCCATAGATCATTGCTTTGTAACCTGCATCCTCGATCCTGTTCATAAACGCCTTGGCGATCTGCGTCCTTTCAGTCATGTCAAGCGCTTCGATCCGTGCCATATCATCATCTACATTTTCCATGACAAACGCCACCGGATACTTCACACTATAACCCGATATGGCATCCAGAATCTCATCCGCTTCCTCCCTTGCCTCAGCCTTGCTGACTGCCTGAGAGCAAAAGTATACCCCGATATCGAGCCCTGCTTTCTTTGCCGACTTCATGTTATCCCGAAAATTTGCATCCGAAACGATATTTCCACTGCTGTAACCTCTTGCGCCAACCTTGAGCATGACAAAATCGCATCCTGCATTCTTCAATTTGCTGAAATCGACATCTCCCTGATTCGATGAGATGTCTACCCCGCATTTTGACACAATTGTCTCATCTTCATAGTAATTCATGAACGGCTTATCATATTTCAAGTTGGAATAATCATACTTATTCCTGGAGATATTTGTATTGACATCTACCCACTCCTTGGTACCGTCTGCGTGTTTCACCTGAATACTTGTTACCTCTTCCTTTTCGTCGTCTTCGTCCTCTTCTGTTTCGCTCTCCTTCTCACTACTGATCTCTTCTTTTGCAGGCATATCATAAACAGATGTCTGCCCATTGGCAAGCTCAT
>CAJUQU010000388.1 GCA_910588595.1 uncultured Lachnospiraceae bacterium
GATGAAGCGGCAACCATTTAAACTATCAACAACTTAATATTTGCTATACTAGTTTTTCACATGCCTCGATCGCGTTGTCAAGCAGGTTGGTCAGCAGTGTGACCAGATCTTCCTCCGGCAGGGTCAATCCGGACAGGTCATTGATAACGAATGCCATAGTGATATCTTTATCGCGTGCAGTCTGGTATTTCTGATTCAGAATGATGTTTACGACAATATGGTTGGTATTGATATCACCAAACTGAGCCCGCAGGTTTCCTGTTATCCGGGCAATATATTCGGACGCTTCTTTGGTCTGACCACAGTCTAGAAGTCCCTGTATACAGTTCAGCTGGTTTTTGTAATCGTGCAGGAATCGCCGCTGCTGTTCGTACTGCGTTTGCATCGTATGGTACGTTTGCATCTGACTGCGCGTGCGCTCTGCACGCCGCTGCAGTGTTTCTTCTCTTTCTAACATACGTATAGCATAGTAATAGATAAAAATATATAAGATCAGAATCCCGGAAACCGTAGCAAGTATCGCATATTTATTCGTCGCTGTATCATCGACAGAGAGCAGATTGAAAGCTACGATGATGGTCAGACACAAAAAAGGAAGCAGACTGAATTTCTTCCAATATGATTTTGTCAGACCGCGGATACGGTTCTTATAATGAAGGTGGAATGTGATCATCAAACATAAGTTCACAAATGCTGTCAGATTCTCAACTGTCCTGCCAAGGGATTCGTTCAAGCAGCTGGAATCGCAGAAAAAATAAAAAAAGGTTACGGCAACAGACGATATGCTCCAATAAATACTACAGTACAATATTGACAAAACCAGATTTCTGGGGATACGCATCTGAAAATAAATCTGTGCGGCAACGGCAACTGCCAAGATGAAGCGCACAGGCTGCAAAACATAAATCGGAATTGGAGTGAAAAATATAATTATGTTCCCGACTGCAAATGCCGGGATCGTCGTATAACCTATCCATTGATGCCTCCATTTGCGTCTGGGAACGATCGTCTCAAAAAACAGCTGACAGCTTGTACCCATTATGAATGCCAGTACGAGACACCGCGCTATAGTACTTATCATGATTACCTCCAGTCTGCATTGTTACAGGGCGCCCTTGTGTGCGACAAACAACTCCCTGACAGACTGGTACCGCACGCGCGGAACCGGAAGCTCTTCGCCGGTATCGAGAAAAGCCGTATAGTTGTTGAGCCTGCGGATATGCTTAATATTGACAAGATAGCTTTTGTGGATTCGCAGGAATCCATGCTCAGAAAGCTTTTGTTCGATCAAGTCTAATTTCTCATAAATCTGATAAGTCACAACGCCGGTCCGTGCGGTGACGGAATTGACGAGCCCTGGCTGCATATAATAGAAGTAAGATTTGTGTTTCTGGCTTTCGATATAGAGGATATTGTCTGTATAAAGTGTCGCGTCCCCATCTATGAAGGAAAATGTGACCTGTGCAAGCCGCATTTTATGTAAAATCGCGTCCATACATTCGGGGATTGCAGTATCTAGCGTGTCTTTCATGATATAGCGCACTGCGTTGACCTTGTAGCCCTCCAGGGCATAGTCGATAAAGGCTGTCACAAACACAAGCTGTGTGTCGCTGTGAAAAGCCCGGATCTGGGAGGCAGTCTGAATGCCATCAAGTTCCTTCATACTGATATCCATGAAAACAATATCATACTTGACGCTGTTCTCACGCTGGGACAAAAATACCTCTCCTGACGGATAGGATTGAATTGAGTATTCCAGATCCTTGTGATAAAAGTATTGTGTCAGCAGGGTTTGTATTTTTTTCCTGTAATACTGCTCATCATCGCATATCGCAATCTGAAGCATGTAGTTCCCCCCAGTTTTTGAATAATTTCTAATGATTATAGCATATTTCACATACAGTCGCAATCGTATGATGCTATTTCTTAATTTAGAAAGTTTTTAGTATTTTTTGCAGGACAAGCGAATAGACTAATAAAGGTAAAATTTGAAATGTAATCCAATTAGGATTATCAGGTTAAGATTCGATAACTAAAAAGGATTTGTAGATTAAGAAAGGAACGAACGGCATATTATGTACTCAAAAAGTAATGTCCTTTTATTCATCACATATACGATCTGCATTGGTATGCTGATTTTCTCGAAGCGCTATGATGTGCAGGCGGAGAGTGTTGCACGTCAGGAGGCAGCGACAGTGACAGTGGTGACTGAGCATGTGGCGCTTGAGCAGTTTGAATCGGTAGAGCGTATCATTTCCTACGAGACAATGAAACAGCGTTTTTGTATCGAAGTCTCAGATAAGGATTTGGATACGCTGATGCGGATCGTGGAGGCGGAAGCAGGCGGTGAGGATAGAAAAGGAAAACTTCTGGTGGCAAATGTCGTGATCAACCGCGTAAGGAGCAGGAGATTTCCAAACAATGTCACAGATGTGGTATATCAGAAAGCAAAAAACGTCACACAGTTTTCTCCGGTTTCCAATGGGATCATCAATAAGGTGACAGTATCAGATGAGACGAGGGAGGTGGTATACAGTGCCCTCAAGGGGGAAGATGTGTCAAACGGTGCATTGTTTTTTATGGCGAGGAAATATGTTGCGCCTGAAAATGCGGAGTGGTTTGACAACAATCTGACGTTTCTATTTACGTATGGTGGGCATGATTTTTATACGAGATAGTGATATCAATGGATGTATTCGGAATTGCTGTCCGATCTGTCATAATATGCATTTGATCAGCACGAGATGTTTCTCTCTTTAAGTATGCATAGTAAATATGCTCATATTTCATAGATTTTCACACTGTTCGATGTTGGGTTATTCATCGTATATATTGATATAGATGGAGTCGGTGATTCTGATCAGAAAAGAGTGTTGGAAGTCATATGTAGAAAATTGAAGTAAGATAGATAAATTTCGCAGATTTATATGATCTGCGAAATCGTTTGAAAACCATTAATTCTTGAGAGTAAAAAGTTTGTACCACTAAGAAGCCAGTGAATCCCAGTAAATT
>CAJUQU010000389.1 GCA_910588595.1 uncultured Lachnospiraceae bacterium
ATCGGAGAAATAGACAAGTCAAGATGCGTCAGTTATTTTTCTACAGTTCCTAAGTTTAAGTTACGACTGCTGCCCTGCAGAAAAAAGAAACGGATCATGTTTTTAGAAATCCAGACTGGGGAAATCAATCTGTAAATCTGCATAAATGCCTGCCGGAATACAGTCATGGAATGTGTATGTTTCCACTTCAAAGTGCTCCTGCTCCAAACGGTAAACAAAAATGCGTTCCTTGTAAGGGTCTACAATCCAATATTCACGGACACCTGCGTTTGCGTACAGATTCAGCTTTAGGATATAGTCATGGCTGGAATTGCTGGGAGAGACAATTTCAATAATCCAGTCGGGGGCTCCAGTACAGCCACGATCTGTAAGTTTGCTCTTGTCACAGATAACACTTATGTCCGGCTCTACTATAGTTTTGCGGTTCTCCATCAGCTTGACGGCGAACGGTGCGGGATAGACACGGCAAGGCCCACTTTTTGATTTGAGATAGTCCCGGATTGTTCCGGAAAGCTCCATGAGTATTGCCTGGTGGATTCTAGACGGCGCCGCCTGGTTATAAATCAGTTTTCCCTCGATCAGCTCTGCCCGGACATTTTCCGGCAGATTGTAATAATCTTCCTCAGTGTAAAATTTGACTTGTGCTAAGGGCATATTAGACCTCCTTCTGAAATTGGATTAAAAAGGTTAAGGATTTAGCAATTTTGCACCGGCATAGGTTTTGTCGGAAAGGTTAAGGCATTGCTATCAATGGTATAGGTTCTGTGATAGCCTTTATAGTTTGTGTCAAGGCTCTGGAAAGTGCCATTGTCATAGAATTTCAGGAAATCGGAATCCAGCGTCTTTAGATTTTATCCACAATCGGAATGGGGTTGTTCCATATCGACAATATATCACATCATTCTTTATGTGACAAGCATTCAAGATACTTTTTCTTAATGCCTGTGTGACATTCTGCAGTGCGATATTTGCAGACAATAAATTATACCTATATGACACTCTGCAATGCGATCATCCTGGAAGAATTCCTTGCTCCATTCGCTTGACAGCTGCGATTGATACCGGAAAAAACGCAAACGGCGCATGGGTACTTTAAAAAGAATAGAAAATCAATTAAAATAAACCTAACTACGGTTTGCAAAACACAAAAGTGAGCAAATGTCATAATGATTTAACAAACACGCTCTAAAGTTACAAAAGTAGTGGGGGGAAGAGAATGCGTACTGTTCAGTCAGAAACAACAGACGATGAAAAGCTGAAATTATTGGAACTTGAGAATATGAAACAGAATTTGGAACAACAACTGCAGGAGATGACAAAGATCATTGAACGGCAGCAGGAAATGATCACCATGGCGAAGCGGGATCCGCTGACGGGACTGCGGAACCGTCAGGGAATTCCTGAACTGGTCAATGCCAGCCTGCGAGCGCATTGCGAAGGTCTTTTTTTTATTATGGACCTGGATAATTTCAAGTGTATCAACGATACATATGGCCACATGGAAGGGGACCGCATGCTCATAAAATTTGCCAAAGCGCTCAAGGCAGCCATGGATCCGGAGGATATCATCGCGAGGCTTGGAGGCGACGAATTTGCCGTCTTTTCTCCAAAACATTATGATACAGATGAAGTGAAATCGCGTGCTCGGCGCTTCATCCGACAGATCGAACGAAGTCTCACCGTCCCGGGGAGGGCAGTGCAGGTTACAGTATCGATGGGAATTGCCAGTGCGCCGCATGACGGTACAACCTACGAGGCGCTCTATGGAAATGCGGACAGAGCGCTCTATGGCGTCAAAAATGAGGGGAAGAATGGCTACCGCTTTTTTTGTGACCTGAATGGTATGGGGTACGGCGATGTTGTCTACTGCAGACCACACAGTTCGATCGATGAGATAACGAGAAAGCTGAAAGAGAAGAAAGTGCAGGGTTCGTTTGAGGTGGAGTTCAGTCATTTTGAGAAAATCTATCGCTTTATGGAGAGAACTCTGATCCGTGATCGCCGGGAGATACAGTGTGTCCTTTTTACGTTGGAAAATTATACAAATGCGGATGCAGCCATAATTCAGAGACAGTTAAAGTATTTGCAGCATGCGATCGAGAGTTCTCTAAGGAAAGGCGATGTGACGTCGAAATACAGCCCGACGCAGGTGCTTGCGCTGCTGATGGACGTGAGCACAAAAAATGCGCGCACAGTTGCGGAAAGGGTACTCCGCAAGTACCACAGGGAAGCCGGAAGGGATATGATCGATACCCGATATGATATACGGCAGCTTGCGGCTGGGGCGGAAGCGGATGCTGGCGTGGCGGAGTAATAGCACTCCATTCGGTCTGTCTGCATAGATCTGTATTGCATAGATCTGTATATAGAAATTGATTGAGAAATGCCGTGCTTGGGTATATAATAGAGACAGTTGTAAGCATGCCGTCATGCGACGGTCTGGAATGGAGATCCACTCATAACTATGTATACAGGAGGGACTATACGTTATGATCAGAGAGATCACAGAAAACGATTTTGACCGGCTGCTGAGACTATACATGCAGCTCCACGATAATCCGTTTCCCGAGAAGAGCGAGCGCGTACTGGCAGTCTGGAACAATATTCTTGCCGATGAAAATCATCACATCATTGTGGCGGAAGAGGACGGCAATATCGTATCTTCCTGCGTGTGCGTCATCATACCCAATCTCACAAGGGGACAGCGGCCTTATGCGTTCGTTGAAAACGTGATCACCGATGAGAAGTACCGCAAAAGAGGTCTCGCAACTGCCTGTCTGGACTATGCAAGGGAACTCGCACAGCGCAAAAATTGCTATAAAATGATGCTGCTCACAGGTGCCAGGCAGGAAAGCACCTTACGGTTTTACGAGCAGGCAGGATACAATAAAAATGATAAGACTGCGTTTATACAGTGGCTGTAGCAGTGTAGATTAATAAAATAGCCTCTCGGAATCTCCCCTGCACCTGCTATTGTGGCAGATTTACCGTCATAT
>CAJUQU010000390.1 GCA_910588595.1 uncultured Lachnospiraceae bacterium
CCCTCCTACTGAACAACAGAAGCAGTGATACCGTTGACAAGTCTGTCCACCAGATCCTGAAGCGGTATATTGTCTGGATTCCCTGCTGCGATCGTATCTGCAAAGCTCGTACATGCATTCCAGTAACTATTGCCCACCCGCTGGAGCACGCCGTACTGCGACTGGTCAATGACTGCCGCGATCGCCGGAACTTTCCCGACCTCATCGGAAGCAGCTGCCACAATGTTTGCCGGTCCCTGGCTTCTCTCCTGGAATCGGAGAATCTGATTCTCCTCATTCGTGATCCAGTCCGCCAGCTTATGTGCCCACGTAAGGTGCTCTGAATATGCGTTCACGCCAAACATCTTGTACCCTTTGAAGGACGACATCTGTATCTGCTGCCCCTTGCAGGTGTACGTCGGGAGCTTGCACGCGCCATAATTATTTCCCCACGCCTCCTGCACTGCGACCGCATTCCACACACCGCTGACCCCGGCAATCAATGTATCGCCCTGAATGCCTTCCACAAAACTCGCATCAGGCTGTGCGATAAATCCCGGATGGGTCGCTACATCGAGCAGCGCCTGTGCCACATCGACTCCCTTGATGCTTCCCTCTGTTGAATTCCAGTTGCAATAATTCGTCACACCGTCATCGTTGATCCCAAATTCAAGTCCCGTATTACCATAAAAAGAATACAGATACCAACCCGAATTGAATTCCATTGACAATTTCTTTTCGTTTTCTGCCGCAACCTCTAGAATCCTGTCCAGCGTCTGCACATCCGCATCAGATAAATACGCCTTATTATAGTAAAGAAAATAGCCGTTGTCAGCAGTGTAGGGATATGCGTACAAAGTCCCGTTGTACGATGCTGCATCGACCGCATCAGCAAGATTGGCACCCTTTACTTCGTCCTGATACACCACCGGCGAGAGCGCACCTCCTGCGATCAGACTGTAGAGCTGGTCATCCGGCATGGAGAAGATATCGGCTGCATTGTGGATATCTCCAAGAACATTTTTCCTGGTATCCGCATCGCCTGACACCTCGATCGTGATATCAAAATCAGCCTGTCCGGCGTACTTCTGCTCGAAACTATCGATCATCTTCTGCAGGTTATCGATATTCGCCTCCTCAACCCAGACTCTCAACGCCACCTCGCCTGACTCAAGCTGCTCCCCTTCATCAGCCTGCTGCGTCTCTGCATTTGCCGCCTCTGTATCAGTCTGATCCTTGGCATCCTTATTTCCACAACCTGCAAATACTGTTGCCAATAAAGAAGCGGATAGCGCTGCCACTAATAATTTCTTCTTCACAGTAACTCTCCTTTCGTAAATTATTTTCCGACAATTCCTTATTTTTAATTGTATACTATCCGCAGTTTTTTTTCAATGTCTATATTTTACTCTTTTTTAAGCAATTTTGCATGAAATATGCACAATTACGGTTCGTACTTTCTCTTGTCCACAATCGTTACATTTCCTTTTGTGAAAATATTATCAGTGTTTTCACCGGAGAGCAATGCCTTTGCACACTCTACAAACCGGACATGGGGCTTCACTCCGATCACACGGAAAACTGCCTCTGCCACTTGCCGTTTTATATCTGTTTCACTTCCGGAAACCAACGCGTCATTTCTCCTGGTGACTTCCATGTATACATCCACCTCATCCATATTATGTTCTCTTCTGATACATATTACATAGGAAGCCCTAATGTCCTGCAGCTCGGAAAGTATTGTTCCTATACAGGACACAGACACACTGCTGCCTCTGATCTGCAGCATATCATCCGGCTCAAAGCAAACGTTATCCATCCTTGCCATTGTTCTGCCGCATTCACATTTCTCATAATATATTTTAGTAAGCCCCTTTGTCCGATATCTGATCAGTGGAATCCCTTGTTTCTGCAGGGTTGTAAACACCAGTTCTCCCCTGATTCCGCCGGGAATGACGAGCAGCGTATGTGTATCCACTATCTCCGCCAGAAAAAAATCCTCCTGAATATGCATCCCTTTTTGGCTTTCACACTCACATGCCACTCCGAGTCCGGTCAGTTCGTTCAATCCGAAAATATCATAAACCTTGATCCCAAGTCTTTCCTGAATCCTTTTTCGTATACTCTCTGTCCAGGGCTCCCCTCCACATATCGCCGCCTTTAACTGCAGCTTGTCTTTCCACCCTCTTTCCTCCAATATCTGTGCGATACGCATCAGATAAGATGACGTGCTGATGACTCCCGTTACCTGCAGCCGCCGCATCAGCGCGGCTGATGTCGCAGGTTTGCAGTCAGCTGCCGGTATCACCGCCGCTCCGATCTTTTCCGCACCATAATGTGCGCCGAGCCCCTCCACGCACAGACCATAATCACACGCCACCTGTATGACATCCTTTTCCCCCAGACCTGCCATGCTGATCGACCGCGCCATACATTCTTTCCAGATGTCTATGTCATTTTGTGTGTATCCCACCAATATCTCCATTCCGGCATATGCTGTACTGTGATGTGATGCGTGGTAACGTAAGATTTTACTGCCAGACATGGCAAATACCCCCAGAGGATAGGCATCCATCAGATCCTCCTTTGTCGTAAAAGGCAGTTTCTCCAAGTCTTCAATCCCTCGTATGTCCCCTGGCTCAAGTCCCAGACTACGCATTTTTTTCTTATAATATCCTGCGTTCTGATACATATACTTTACGAGCTTTACAAGGCGTTTCCCCTGTAAAGCAGCCAGCTCATCACGGCTCATACACTCTCTTGCTTTATTCCATATCATGTAATTTCCTCCATATATGTATTATCTTTTTTATTATCACCCATTTATTTTGTCAATGCAAGCAATTTTCAAATTAGCCACTCCTGCCAGCTGAATATGCAATCGAGTAGGGGATTGACCTTCTCCACTACTCGCGCGCCGGGCAACCAGACGCCTTTGCTGACATTCTTCCTCTGGTGCCCGTGTGCAATCAAGCAGAGGAATGACCTTCTCCACTACTCGCGCGCCGGGC
>CAJUQU010000391.1 GCA_910588595.1 uncultured Lachnospiraceae bacterium
AACCGCAAGCCGGTGTATGATCATGAGGATTGGAAAAGGATCGTGACGACCGGCGGTCATTATGCGTACTTGAAGATCGCCGAGGGCTGTGACAAGCACTGCAGCTACTGTATCATTCCGAAAGTGCGGGGAAACTACAGAAGTATCCCCATAGACAGCCTTGTCCGTGAGGCGGAGCGGCTCGTTGCGTTCGGTGCCAAGGAGATCATTCTGGTGGCGCAGGAGACGACGCTGTACGGGGTGGATCTGTACGGAGAGAAGCGTCTTCCCGATCTGCTGCACAGGCTGTGCGCGATTCCGGGGATCTATTGGGTGAGGATCCTGTATTGTTACCCGGAAGAGATCACCGATGAGCTGATCGAGACGATACGGAGCGAGCAGAAAGTGTGCGATTATCTGGATATTCCGATACAGCACGCTTCCGATACGATCTTAAAGCGCATGGGGCGGCGGACGAGCCGGCAGGAACTTGCGGACATGATCGCGAAGCTGCGGGAGCGGATCCCGGATATCTGTCTGCGGACGACACTCATCACCGGATTTCCCGGAGAGACGCAGGAGGATCACGAGTCCCTGCTGGCGTTTGTCGACGAGATGGAGTTTGACCGGCTCGGCGTGTTTACCTATTCGCCGGAGGAGGATACACCGGCGGCGCTGTTTGAAGACCAGATCGACGAGCAGGTGAAGCTTGACCGTCAGGCGGACATCATGGAGCTGCAGCAGGAGATCGCGTTCGAGAAGGCGCAGGAGACTGTGGGAAGGACGCTGCTTGTCATGGTGGAGGGCAAGGTGCCGGACGAGCACGCCTATGTGGCAAGAAGTTACAAGGATGCCCCGAATGTCGATGGTTTTGTGTTTGTCCAGACTGGAAGGGAATTGATGACAGGCGATTTTGTGCGGGTGCGCATCACTGGCTCACATGAATATGACCTGATAGGAGAGATTGAAGATGAATTTACCGAATAAACTGACTGTATTCAGAGTGATTTTGATCATTCCGTTCGTGTTGATCATGCTTGGCAGCCATGCCCAGTGGGGGTGGTTCATGACCGTGTTTGGCGGTATCGCGGACTATGCGGATCCTATCGCGCTTGCGATTTTTATCATCGCAAGTCTCACAGACCTGCTCGACGGTAAGATTGCCAGAAAGTACAATCTTGTCACCAATTTCGGGAAATTTATGGATCCGCTGGCGGACAAGCTGCTCGTGTGCGCTGCGATGATCTGTCTGATCGAGCTGGGCAGGATCCCGGCGTGGATCGTCATCGTCATTATCAGCAGGGAATTTATCATCAGCGGATTCCGGCTGGTGGCGGCGGACAACCGCGTGGTCATCGCTGCAAACTACTGGGGGAAGTTCAAGACGACCTTCCAGATGATCATGGTCTGTCTGATGATCATCAATATCGAGGCGCTTGCAGTGCTCACACAGATCGTCATGTGGATTGCACTCGTGCTCACGGTCGTTTCGCTTGTCGATTACCTGGTGAAAAACAGGGGTGTGCTGTTGGACGGAAAGATTTAAGGCTGTGCATAATACAAGCCATCTGTGAGAGTGTATCACGGATGGCTTGTTTGTATTTTAATAATTAAATTCAGTAGAATCAATCACTTCCCATGTCTTATCGGAAATCTTAAACGCAAGCTCGTCAAGCTTGTCTACAGGTACGTAGAGAATACCTGTGATCAGCTCCTCATAGAACTTGGCGATCAGTGGTGCTGCATTTCCGTCTTCGAACTTGAGAAGGGCTTTGCCGAGAGCGGCTATTATAAATGGCGGATAACCGATTGCTTTGCAGATCTCCTTGAGATCTTTGGATTTCGTTGCCTTTGTCACGACATCATGAGCGACGAGTCTTGCCTTATCCCAGCCGTTATCAATGTTATCCTGCATGGCTTTCATAAATGAGCTATGTTTTAGTCCTGCAAGGTAAGCAGCCCTAAAGGTTATAGGATCCGGGTAGCAGATACAGGGAATCCGTTTGCAGATACCGTTTCCTGATGCCTTTGCAAACTGTTTGCGCCAGTCATCAAACAACTTATGTAAATCCGTGTGCTGCCAGGATTGAATCGGACAACAGGCGTAATCGGGAGCACTGTCATACTCCGCTGCTTTTTCGGGCAGCATTGCGACCTGCTTGACGATGAAATTTTGTTTTTGATAAACTATTTTACCATATGGTCTCCAGTCATTCGGTTCAGCTTTCATTGTATGTCCTCCGTTGATTAAAAATAAAAATGCCCTCTTATATGTATCGGCATGATCTGAAAAAAGTTTAGACTCACTTTTAAAATAATTGATGTTTGATTGACATACTTTACATTATATTGTATTATAGGTACTATGAAGAGTTGAATTGGTAAATATTTACCAAAACACAATTCTAACACGGAATAATGCACGAAAATTATGCAGTTTATGCACGATTCATATTGCTGCAAATGCTTTAAGATCATATGTTCATCAGCCTGGATCAAAATCCTTTGTGCATTTTTAACATAATGCACTATCAGACAGTAAAATAGCTGTGCATGAAAAAACTTTCTGTCAGATGTGCGACGCAATTTAAGAGCAGTGCCTTTTAGCTTGCTGAATTCGGCACAATATATTATAATTTGGTAGTACACAAGAAGATAGGCAACAATATAGTTAAGTTGATTGTTCCATTTTGGAGGAAAAATTTGTGAAAGTGGTTTATATAGGCACGAGAGACCCGTTGGCAGAAACATTGATCGAGCGCATGAACAAGGAAGGAAACGAGGTCTATTTTTTGTCTGACGCAGAATTTCCCAGAAAGGCGGTTGACATCTTTAAACACCGATATTACAAAAGTTCTTTGGAGGGAGACCGGTTTGAGGGTGTGCTGCGTTCCATCGCGCCGGACTGCGTGGTTTATGCGGGAAAAAGTTATATGAATGGTTCCGGTCTTGATTCCAATGAGGCGGAGGAGGATATCGCGCTGCTCGAGATCGGAAGAGCGTCGTGTAG
>CAJUQU010000392.1 GCA_910588595.1 uncultured Lachnospiraceae bacterium
TCCTTGGCAGGAGCCGGCAGGAAGCTTATGACAGGGGAATGGAACTTTTGCGCACCATAGGACTTGGGGACAAAGCCCTTGCCTACCCGGATGAGCTCTCCGGGGGACAGAAGCAGCGTGCGGCGATTGCCCGGACGGTTGCCATGGAGCCGGAGATCATTCTCTTTGACGAGCCTACCTCGGCTTTGGACCCGACTATGGTGGGCGAAGTGCTTTCCGTTATCCGCAGGCTGGCAGGGCAGGGTATGACCATGATGATCGTGACCCATGAGATGAAGTTTGCCCGGGATGTGTCCACGAGGATCTTTTATATGGATCAGGGAGAGATTTATGAGGACGGAACGCCGGAGCAGATTTTTGAGCACCCTAAGAGGGAGAGGACCCGGATCTTTATCCGGCAGCTTAAGGTGCTCCATGTGGAAAAGATTTCACGCGATTTTGACTTCCCGGCTTTTATGACACAGCTTGAGGAGTTCGGGCGACGGCAGCAGCTTTCCCAGAGACAGATTTACGCCATACAGCTTACGGCGGAGGAAGTGCTGATGCAAAAGCTCCTGCCGGCAGCCGGGGAAGCGCGCGGTATGGATATTTCCCTGGATGTGGAGTACAGTGAGCGGGAGAATCTGGCACAGATGCGTTTCTCCTACGGAGGCGCTGCGTATCATCCCTTTGGCACGAAAGAAGATCTGTCCGGCAGGATGATAAAAGGGATGTCCAGAGAGATAGAACATATGTTTGCAGACGAATGCAATCATTTGACCATCAGTATATAAAAGGATAACAATGGAAAAACGGACACTTCGCAATGAAAATATTGCCAGGGCAAGCAGCCTTGCGGAAAAAGATTTAACAGAGCGAAGTGCTTAGGGGGGCTGCTTGCCAATATGGGTGTCGCCCCTGTGTGGCAGTACAAAAATGGTGTGAATATGATCTTATTTACGCCGAAAAAGAAAAAGCGTTCCCAGATGGTTTCCCTGGCGCCGTCAGTGGTTCTTGCCCTTTTGTGCGGCGGATTGTGCCGTTTCCTGCCGGCGGGTGTCCGTGCCTTGATTGCGGAGGAGCTTATCGGTCCTGTGTTTAACCGTTTTATGGGGCTTTTGTCCGCCATTGCAGGACCGATGGTGTTCCTTTCGGTTGCCTGGGGGATATACAGCAGCGGGGACACAGCCACCATGGGCAGGATCGGAAAAAGGATGATCGGGCGTTTTATGCTGATGACAGTCCTTCTGACACTGCCTGCCTGCGGGGCAGCGATACCTCTTTTTTCCCTTAACGCCGGAGGCGGGGGGAGCTTTGACTTTTCCGAACTGTTTCAAATGGTTCTGGACATTGTTCCAGGGAATTTTTTTACACCCTTTACAGAGGGGAATCCCCTGCAGATCATTTTCGTCGCAGTCCTGATCGGTATGGCAATGCTGATCCTTGGAGAAAGAACCGGGACTGTTGCAGTATTTTTAGACCAGGCAAATGCGATTGTATTACTGCTCATGGAGGGGATCAGTGCCTTTGTTCCTGTCTTTATCTTTGGCAGCCTTTTCAATATGATCCTCGGCGATCATCTTTCCGTGCTGCTGAAAGCGTATAAAGTGCTGCCTGTCATGCTGCTTGGGCATGTTTTTCTGATGGCGGTTTATGCAGGGAGTGTCTGTATCCGTAAAAAAGTTTCCCCCACAGTTTTCGCGAGAAAGCTTGCGCCGGTTTTTCTGATCGGGCTGACAACGGCTTCTTCCGCTGCCGCGTTTTTAGAGAACAGGAAAGTATGTGAGGAAAAGCTGGGTATTGACAAAAAAAATGTAGATATCGGGGTTCCCCTCGGACAGGTGGTGTTCATGCCGGGATTTTCCGTTTTATATTTTGTGATGGGAATCTGTATGGCGGAGATTTACGGTGTGGAGATTTCTCCGATATGGCTGGTCACAGCGCTGGCTCTTGCGGTGGTGCTGGCTGTGGCCACGCCTCCTATCCCGGGGGGCGCGCTTGCCTGTTATACGATCTTGCTGTTACAGCTTGAAATTCCGGCACAGGCTATTGCGATTGCCGTGGCAATTAATGTGATACTGGATTTTTTTGCCACCGCAGTGGATCTGTTCTGCTTAGAGGCGGAGCTGACAGAACTGGCGGGAGAGCTTAAGATGCTGGACATGGATAAGCTTCGGGAAAACGAAAGATGTACCGTTTCCAACTGCTGATATTTCTGCCTGCATCAGGTTTGCAAAACATCTGTGATCTTTTTACCGATTACCTTTAAAGCCTGATATTCAAAGTATGTGACTGTTTTGATCATTGTTGTTGTCTCTCCTAAAATAAAAAAGTGTAAAGTCTCTTGACAATTCAATAGACTTTACACTTTTCATGTGATATTCATTATGTAGTTGCTATGCTAATTTGTTTCATTTTTCGCTGTGTTCTTTAATGACTCTTTTCATAATAGAAATATCTTGTTTGATTGCTTCATAATCCTCAACACTGTCTTTGTATCTATCAAAAGTAGAAGTGTAGCAAGATTCGATAGTGTTCAAACGTGGGATTACTTTGCTTTCAAGGAGATCTACCTCTATGCGTTTTATCCTGTTTTCAATTGGGTTTAGTCTTGCATCAAGTTTCTTGTCCAGCATTTCAGAAATCGCAAGTAATAATTCATTATCAGTCATGTGATCACTCCCTTATTGGATCGTGTTTCAAGTTGTATTGTAATGAGTATATCACATTCGAAGTGTAAAGTCTATTCAATCGTCAAGGTGCTTTGTGGTTTGGTGATAAGATAATTGCATACTGGGTGCAGTATAAATGCAATTGACATTTTTCACAACAATAAATAGAAGTATTTGTTCAAAATATATACTGGACACAGTATAAAAATGAGCAAAAAAAGAATAGGGAACTTTACAATGACTGCTTGCACTCTGCAAAAGATGTTTGAAGAGATAGTATTTACCTGAAATGGTAGATACTATTTTCTTTATTTGTTAAATCACATAATTAG
>CAJUQU010000393.1 GCA_910588595.1 uncultured Lachnospiraceae bacterium
TGTCTTATCGATGAGTATATAGGAGAACTTAGCATAGGTTCAGGGAAATGCATTGTGATAAGTGATGATATTACTTCGAGCACTTGGATTTCACATGGCAATACAGGTGGATTTTTAGTGGTGATAAATTATGTTGGTGAAAAATATTTAAATGAGGGATTAAAGTTTGATACATTATATAATGAAATTAGCAAAATTGAAGATGACCAGTTTATTGATACAAATTTAAAATATCAAGTGACAGATGAAGAATTGTATTTATTTGCAGCATGTGATTATGGTAAGGAGTGGATTTATAATCATTGTAAATTTAACCTCTTGCCAGGCAATTATAGTATAAAAATGATAGAAGAGTATATTTTTGATGATTCAAATTTTAGGGTGTTTAAATTTAACCTAATGACTATATAAAGTCAGCTTAGTGAGGTATCGCCTGACGGCTTTACGGTGTGGCACAAATATGACGGGAACCATGACCTTGTGCACACATGGGACAGCGAAGGGCGTGAGACATAGAACCGCTATGATTACCTGGAACGTGTGGTGGACATCACCAGCCCTCTCGGGGTGAACCAGAGGGTATTATTGTTGTAAATGGGGAGCTTAGAAATCAGTATCAGAACGATGTATTTGGCGCAGGACAGGAAGTATTGGGGGAGTTGCCAAACTCAATCTGCTACAGACTCACTTACAGACCAATGAAAACGGGAAAATTTCTTCAGACAGGAAGAAAAGTTTACTATGCAGAAAGCATTCTGACCAGCGCGGCATGATAAAAGATTATGATGTTTTCCGAAAAAAATATTTTCGGTTAACGTCATAATCTTTTTTTGGTATAGATGGTAGGATTAAAAACAAAAAGTCGACAATATTTGTATAAATTCGACAAGAACGACATTGCCAGATGCAGATTCAAAGGGTTCAGTTTGGGATAAAAGATAGCATGTCGGGGGAGGTGAATAGATGTTCAGATATGAGGAACCCATTTTCCAAAAGAAGAGAGTGCTGCGCATAGAAATGTTAGAACAGCTTCGAGATTATCCGAGAAACTACCTGAAACTCCGGTATCAGGGGTATAGTGACGGGATCATATGCGGTTGTCAGATCACATGGGACAGCGGGCAGTTAGAGATTGCTCCAGGGATCCTTTACCATGCAGGAAATCTGTATTTTATGGAAGAGCCGTGCAGGATGGAATGCCTGTCAAAGGATATTATGAGATACCTGAAAGTTCAGTTCATGACGCAGGTTCGCGAGGAGGGAAAGATAGAGGGAAGCACCAGGATCGTGCTCAATGAGCAAAAACCAGATGCTGCCTGCGAAATGGAATTGTGCCGGTTCCGGCTGCAGGAAGGGGCAAGACTGCGGGACACATATGAGAGCTTTGAGGATTATGCGACAGGATATGATACGGTCAATCGGATCCATGCTCCCTATGCCTCGTATGGGCAGGCGACGATATGGCCTGCCATATTAAAGCAGTTTGCGCAGGAGATACTCGAGAGCAGGGGGCAGAATGTATATGACATCAGTTTTGCGATGAATGTCCTCGCAAATGAGGGGGAGATCCCAGCGGGCTGTGTGAACAGTTATCTCAAAAGACGTCTGGGAAGAAAAGAGACAGGGCACGGGAACTACAGTATGTATATGGATCTGCAGGAAGTGCTCAGACAGGAGCAGACAGGAAGGACAGAGCAGTCAGGTGAAAAAGCAAAGAAGCGGCAGGTGATACTGTGGTGATAAACAGCAGGCCAAATTGGCAGGTATATCAGAAATGGAGGATTATTTTATGCAGGTAGATGAAAAGATCGCGGAACTGGAGCGGATGCGCAGGATCAAGGAACAGATGGAACAGGAGGAGCAGGCGGATACGACAGAGAATGATCCGCTGACAGTGGAGAAAGCCCTGGAGGGGATCCACGAGGGGAAACTGGATCTGGGAAACGGTGAGTTCATGGAGTTTGAAATCCGGAAATATTTTAAACAGGAGATTCCCTTTGTGATGTTTAAAAATTTTTATCAGGCGTCACAGGAAGAGGACAGCGGGCTTATCTTAGTGAATCATGACCGGAATGTCGGTCAGATCATGAGCTGGAATCCGGAAAAGAGAAAGGCTGTCACATTGAACCAGTGGGCAAATCTGCTGGTGAACGGAATGGCAGCCAACCGTATGCATGCAAAGGTGATCAAAAAGGAAAAGCTCAAGACACTGGAATACATATGTTTTGAGGTTCCGGCAGGAAGCAGCGTGGTATGGAACATCATGTTCCGGTTTAAGGATCGTTTTCAGTGGTTTAGCGGCAATTATAACTGTCTTGCGCAGGATGCGGACACATACGGAGTCTGCATGGAAGCAATGGTATGGGAGCTGGACCAGTGGATGAGTGGTCAGGAAGGAGCACAGTCAGATCATGCAGGAGAACAAAAATCATAAAAGTGAAGCAGTGTCATACAAGGAACTATTTCTGTCGTCCATGAAGACGGAGTACATCCGTGAACTTGAGATCCGGCAGGAACCGGGACAGCACGGGAGCATGTACTTAGAGGCCGTCCTGAGCGGGGAGGCAAAGGAAAATGAGATTCACGGCATAGGGGAAACACTGACACTGATGTACGAGAAGGACGGGAAGGAGAAGCCGCTATTCTATGGCGTGATCGATAAAGTACAGACAGTGAAGGACGGGGAGAGCCTGATCCTGCGGCTGGATGCATGGGATGCCACGCGGCTCATGGACACGGACAAGAGGCTGATCGCATATCAGGATCTTGATATGACAACACATCAGCTGATAGACAAAATCATGAAGACATATCCCGGAGCGGATTACAAAGTACATGTACCTGAAGAGAAGATCGAACAAATCCTGGTCCAGTATGAAGAGACAGACTGGGAGTTCTTAAAACGGGTATTTGCGAAATATCATGCGGCGCTGTATCCGGATCCTGCATTCGAAGATCGGAAGAGCGTCGTGTAGGG
>CAJUQU010000394.1 GCA_910588595.1 uncultured Lachnospiraceae bacterium
GCAGATGTAAGAGTTGGAAGTTGCAAATATTTGCTTAATCAGCAGACACTAATTATATCTGTCAAACACTCCCACCTGCACCTGTACGCCCTCCGTGATCCTGTCAAGCGTTTCTTCATCAACCTTTCCCATGTGTTCTATCCAGTCCCTCCGTCTTATACGCAGATATGAATACATGCGTAGGCAGGTTCCGTTTCTTATAAATTTTAGTGGATAGTGGAACAACCGTTAAGACAGTGCCGTGCTTGTTTGCCATACGATATTGTCCCGGCATCCTTTGTTGTACATTTCAATGCCGCTACCGGAAGGCCCGCACATATTCTCTTTTTTCGATGCTCAAAGCCCTTCTGCTCCAGCTGATCTTCTCTGTCCCTGCCATCACTCTGCTGATCATCTTTCTTAGGTTCTCCCGGGAATTAAGGGACTTTTGCGGTTTCACCTCTGTTCCTGATGCTTCCGGGTTTACCCCGATTCAAAGGCACTCATCCCGGTCATGAGAGACTTCCTTAAAAAGTATCCGCTCATCAATCCCAAAACGTTTCTTGGTGACGCTGCCTTTGACCCGGCATGATCGTGAAAACGGAACCCCTCACCATCATGGCAATCGCAAACATGAACGCGCAGGATGGTGCGGCAACCGTAAATGGGTGCTACTGTCTGGAGGTGAAAGAGCTTGACGGGGCACAAAAAATTCTATTTGAAAATTGGGGAACGGCAGATCAGCAGTCTATTCAAGAGGCGCTAAGACAGGTGGAGAAGGACAACAAAGAAAATGCCCGAGATGAATGGGAAGTGCTCAAGGAGGTTTCGCAGCAGTTCGCTGATTTGGGAAACGGATACTTGATTTTGCTGGATGAAAATTATATTCCATTCGGGAAAAAGAACTACATGGACAGCAACTATAAGCCCCTCAACGCGGAAGCTGCACCCAAATAATATGTCCCATTTAGGGAAACGCTTTCATCAGCGTTTCCCTAATTTCAAGAATACATTGAAAAATACCATACTATATATATTGTAATTTGGATGTGGTGCCAGTTATTATTATTTTTCTTCGGAAATTACCTTGCAGCGTCTTTTATAACACGCGATTCCATATTTGCGGATTGTTGTCATACCGTCATCAACCAGTTTTTCCCCATAGTTTTGGTCATTGATCTGCTTCAGTGCCTCCCGGCAGGCGGTGTCAAATGACGCATTCTCCGCATATTTTAATTCAATGACAATACCTGTTTCCTGATCCTCGATTTCTATACTGATGTCGCTGTAACCATCACCGGACTCGGCGTTTGACCGGACATTCCATCCGTCCATGTTTCCAAAAAGGCCAAGTAAGATACCATGATAAAAATTCTCCTTCATTTCTTTTCTGACATTTGTGTCACGAATGCTGATTGTCTTTTTCAGGTAGGCATTGAATCCCTCCTCGATGGCGGCCGTGTCATTTTCCAGGAAAGCGCTGCAAAAATTTTCCAGTTTTTCCATATTTTTTTCAGTTTCCCACTTGAACCATTCGCGGATTTGCCGGATAAAAATCCACTGTATTTCCCTGTTTGGAATGACAAGTTCTGTCAGTTCCCCAGTCTGCACATTGCGCTGTGTCAGATATCCAGTTGTAAAGAGGATACTCCACAGGTTATCCGAATCGGAGTCAAGATCCCTGTAGGTCAGTTCCTGACGGATTATTTTTTTAATGCTGTTTCCGTTAATCAGTTGTTCGATATCGTTTCTGTCAGATGTTTTCGCTCTGCTTAAAAATCTCCTGATAATGTCATTGCTGCTCGTGTTTACCCAGTAATTCTGTGGTTCCGCCACACTCCCGTCACGCAAATCACCGCAGTAATTAATTACATCCCATGGACAGTATATTCCCAGATTTCCAAACAGATAACCGTCATACCATTCCTTAACAGCATCATACTGGTCTGAAAATCCATAATATTTTAACATCTGCCGGACTTCCAAATCTGTAAAACCAAAATATTCCTTATAACGCACATCTTTTACAGTGTATACTTTGAAATTATTCAGTCCGGTAAAAATGCTTTCCTTTGAAATTCTCAGGCACCCTGTCAGAACTGCAAATTTCAGGCTGTCATTTGTCTTAAATGCATTTCCAAACAGGATTCTGACCAGCTCCACCATGGAATCATAATATCCTGACTGGTATGCCTTATCAAGAGGCACATCATATTCATCAATCAGCATGATGACTTCCTGTCCATAATGCTTCTGTAAAAGATATGATAACATCTGCATGCTGTCCTTTAAAAGTTCGTCGGACATGGTAAATGCACCTGTTTTATCCATAGAGACAAGTGCCTCATACTGACTGCGTTCGGCGTCATCAATCCTGTCGCTTTCCAGCAGGAACCGAAACCGCATTGCCTCTTTCCCTATAATTCTTCGCAGCATTACTTTTGCATCTTCAAAGTTTTCTCCAGTCGCTCCTTTTAAGGTAATTGAAATCACAGGAAATTTTCCCATGTATTCTTCACACAGCTCTTTTTCCTTTGAAATCTCAAGCCCGTCAAAAAGCGTACTGTTGTCAAACGACATGCCGTTGTTAAACGTCATGTCGTTGTTAAACGGCATGACGTCACGGCCTGCTTCAAAAAAATATTTCAGCATACTCATGTTCAGGGTTTTTCCAAACCGCCTCGGACGTGTAAACAGGTTCACTTTTCCTGGATTCTCCAGCAGTGTTTTAATCAGTCCGGTCTTATCGATATAGTAGAATCCCCCTGTACGTATTTCTCTAAAATTCTCAATCCCCATGGGGAGCTTTGTCTGCATTGCCATAACACATCCTTTCCGATGAAAAATTATTTGTTCAGAACACTTCACGTTTGTCGGAAATATTCTTATTCCTTCCATATTAAAATGCTGTTTATCATATCTTTCGTTGCTAAGATGTTGGGGTCAAAAGCCCCCTATAGTACCTTGAAAATTTTACACAAAAATACT
>CAJUQU010000395.1 GCA_910588595.1 uncultured Lachnospiraceae bacterium
TGTAGGGAATGTTTTTCTGCTCCCCTCCCTGCGCTGCCGCCACCGTACTCTTAGTGAGCAGACAGCCGTCCATGCAGTGTCCCATCAGCTGTGCCATCCTCGACTGATCCGCCTTCTCCTCCTGCCATGCCGCGAACAGCTTTTCCGGGCTGAGCGCACGGAACGCAGCCAGGGATTCGCAGCCGGCGCGTGCCATCACCTTCTGCCAAAACGGGTATTGCTTATCGGGAGGAGACGGCGCGCTATTTTTATGTAAGCCAGAGCACACTCAGCAAGCTTTTCCGCAGCCGCTTAAATGAAAGCTTTTACCAGTACGTCACGCAGCGCCGCCTGATCGCCGCAAAGCAGCTGGTTGACAGCGGACTGTCGCTAAACCAGGCGAGTGCGCAGGCTGGTTTCTGTGACTATGCCGCCTTCTACCGCGCTTTCAGGAAAGAATACCGGATCTCGCCGATCCAGTACCGGGAACTGCTCCGCCAGTGACAGTGCTTTTTTGACGCGCCGTCAGGTCGATCATCCCGTTAAGGAAGCAGCCGACCTCCGGTTTCGGTATATAATGATTTGTCCTTACACTGTTAAGTGGAGGGGGAAAATATAAACTTTTGTTTATGCGCAACTTTATAATTTCTAATTTTCAAAAGAAATAATAAAAGTTTTGTATTATCTATTGACATATAACATTATCTACTATATAATATTCCCGAAAAGTTTATAAAAATTTAATACAAAGGAGATTTTATTTATGATTCAACAAAGAAACATCGCAGTATGCATCATTTTGTCCATCGTTACCTGCGGGATCTATGGTCTTTACTGGCTGGTCTGCCTGACCAATGACACCAATACCGCAGCTGGAACAGAGGGAACATCCGGTGGTATGGTACTTCTTCTCACGATCGTAACCTGCAATATTTACAGCCTGTACTGGGGCTACAAGCAGGGCGAGAAGATCGACATGGCAAAGCAGAAGAAGGGTATGCCTTCTAGCAACAGCAATGTACTGTATCTGCTTCTCTGCCTGTTCGTACCTGTTGTAGCATGGGCGCTCATGCAGAATGAGCTGAACAACCTCGCTGCCTAAAACAATCAGGTTCTGCGGATATGATCCGGAAATGGCTGTTTCGAAGTCAATTGTCGCGGAAACGAATGTTTCAGAAACGTTGGTTTCTTATATTGCGCACCGCTGCAATTCTTCTGATCGCAGGCTGTACATATGGTATATTACTTCACTATACAGGTATTGGACTGGTTTGTCCCGTACGTTTTGTGACAGGGTTGAAATGCCCTGGATGTGGAGTCACACATATGTGCCTTGCACTGATGCGGCTTGATTTTGCAACGGCTTTTATGGCAAATCCGGCATTGTTTTTGTCAGCTCCCCTGCTCATGATCATTTTCATTCCATATCTTGCTGGATATATCCGCACAGGTAGTCGGCAGATGAGTTCGTGGCAAAATACAGTACTATGGATTTGTATCACTTTTTTGGTTCTATACGGTATCGTGAGAAATGTTTTCTCACTTCCATGAATCAAATGTAATTGCGTAGAGGAACGACCTGCTTACCGCATATTCCGCACACTGTTCAGACATCTACATAAGGTAATCGAGTGAGTAAGGCTTTTCTGCTCGCTGCGCCGCTAAGCGGCGCACGGGGCTGCGTATAAAAAGAGGCTGACGGAAAATTTCCGACAGCCTCTTTTTATGCACACGGGCACCCAGAGGAAGAATGTCATCAAACCGATAAATCGGTTCGCTGACGGGTGCCCGGCGCGCGAGTAGGGGAGAAGGTCATTCCCCTACTCGATTATGCAGCCTCACTCAGGCACATTGAGCCGTTCGCAGACCATCTTCGCGTACGCCTCCCCCAGCGGGAGCTCATACTCCACGCTCATGCGGTTTCTGACCGCCGTCTCGCGGCTTCCCGTCACAGGATTATACCCTTCTTTCTCATACTGCTCTTTCCAGACGCCGATCCCCCGCTTCTGCCACGACGGAAGCTGGTCAAAGTTGATCCCCCTCGAAAACAGGAGTTCATTCTTAAAGCTCACCGACTGTCCCTCGAGCGCTCTTGTAGCTTCCTGCACCGTTTTGCCCTCTTTGCGGAGCATCCAGTAACAGTGCGCGTTCAGCGAATTTCTGTGCGCGTCCTCCTGCCTCCACAGGAAGTAGTCCTGCACCCTCTCCAGCGTAGGCAGCGGCACCATCCTGCAGTCAAACGTAGCTGCCCTCCCAAGCTCCAGCGAAAACGAAGCGCTCGCCTCCGCCGCCAGCGTGGAATTGTACTTGCGTACCTTCCTGCCAAACGCATTCTCCCCCACCGCAAACAGCAGCGAGATCTCGTCACTCTCCGTAAATCCGTACACGACACGGAACCCACAGTCCATCAAGTGCTCGACCGTGTGCACCATCAGATCGCGGAACCGCACGTCAAAAGGCGCCTCGAATCCGCAGGTCTCTTTCGTAAGCCTCGTGAAACTCCTGCCGTCCAGCCTCGCGACCATATACGTCTCCGGCAGAAGGATCTGATCCAGCGACTGCTCGTACACACGCATCTTCTTGTCCAACACATCAAAATTCATGTTACCCCTCCTACATAACTTCGTGACGCAGACCGTAACCATCAGAACACGATGCTACCGTCTATTTATCCCTCCACGCTTCAACCGCCATGCCCGTATCTGTGATCCGCACAAAATACAGCTCATCAAAGCCCTCCTCATATGACGGGACCTCCAGCTTATTGGAAGTTGCTGCGATCGCTCTTGACGGAACCTTTTCTTTTCCCACCCGCTGTTCATTGCGTGCGGCACACGCCTGCAGCCGCGACTGCATAAAGTAACCGATCACCCTGTACCCGTTTTCCTTTGCCCGCAGAATATATTTTTGGCGGTCTTCCACTGTCGGGTAGATCGGAAGAGCGTCGTGTAGGGAAAGAGTGTAGATCTCGGTGGTCGC
>CAJUQU010000396.1:0-805 GCA_910588595.1 uncultured Lachnospiraceae bacterium
CTCAGCTCCCTCGCCACGACCCGGAGCGGCACACAGTAGCGGTTGATCCTGTCGCGCGTGCGCCAGTACTCCTCTGTCAGGAGTTCGCCCCGCTGATTGTAATACGAGATCCAGCCCTCATGCGACACCTTTGCCGTGATCTTTCCGTTGGTGATACGCGCCTGTTTCGCCCGCTGGTGATATTTTGCGTACGCCTCACCCCTGTACCACGGATCTGTCACATCGATCTCCTCAAAGGCGATCTGCGGCGTGATATCCTCCATTTTCTCCGTGAGCGCCCAGTCGTTCGCGTCCATCTGCGGCACCGCGCTCATGCGCACGCGCAGGGAGTTTGCTCCCCACGGCTCGATCCACACCGCGCTCTTTCCCTCCGCTATCACCAGTCTGTTTCCCTCTTGATATATCCTCATGCTGTAACCTCCTCACCGTACTTTAGTCCGTTTGAGCCCGTCGCGAGATAAAATCTGCCAAACACGCGGCAGTCCCCGTCAATACTGTTGATCTCTCCGTACATCTGCCTGTCCGTATTCAGCCGCTCATAACTCTTTCCCCCGTCGAGTGTCCTGTAAAAGCCATACGCCCCGTCAACGATGCCGTTACAATAGATTGCCTTATCGTCCGTAGCGTAATCGCTCTCCGGTGAAAGGATCCCGAGTCCCATCCGAAACACGCTGTCACCTTCTCTGCTCAGCCTTGCTGTCTGTATGACATCCGTGTCAGGATCGTACGTCAGTTTCCACAGCCCGTCCGCTCCGAGCGCCATATATAGTACGCCCCGCTTTCCGGTCTCCGCGCGCACTTCCGT
>CAJUQU010000396.1:815-2956 GCA_910588595.1 uncultured Lachnospiraceae bacterium
CGCAGTCGATCTTCCCAAAGTGCACCTTCGGGAACCCCGCCGGAAGCAGGCGCTCGTGATAGGTACTTCCCCCGTCCGTGCTGACATAAAAATCCGAATGGTCGCCAAAAGCGTAGAACAGGCTGCTGTCCACCCTGTCGGAAAAGACCTTGATATCCCCCTGCACCTTCCGCTTTCCGTCCAGCGTAAAGACCTCACAGATCGAGAAACTGACACCCGTGTCATGACTCACGATCACCCTGCCCACCGGAAGGTTTATGCCGTCCGCAACGGACCACACGATATTTTTGCAGTCCGGCGACATCGCGACCCAGCCGGAATTGACATTCGGATTCTCTATGTTCCGCAGCGCCGCATCCAGCTCACTGTCCAGTCCAAACGGCATGTCGAGTCTCGTAAACGTGCGCCCCTGGTCACGCGAAAGAATCAGTCCGCCCTTGGTCTTTCCCGTCCAGTTTCCGCGCGGCGTCACGACAAGGACACTGGGATCCGCATCCGAAAAGTCCGCGTTGATACATGTGATGTACCGGTTCCCGTCGTCGTCCGCAAAAGAGTTTGCACAGGGGCTGTCCAGCTCCGCAAACGCAAATCCGCCGAGATCGCCCACGATATCGACAACCTGCACGTCACCCTTTGGCATGGCGTACACATTCAGATGGACAGTCTCCTCGATCCCGTCACACCAGTCCGTGAAACAGCACTTCCCGTCTCTCAGGTTCCGCGTCCGAAAAACGCCCGTCCCTGTATTGAACCACGCCTCGCCGTCGTCATGAGGATTGATCTTGAAGTCGCTGAGCCAGTGGATCAGCGAGTGTCCCCCGTTGCACGCCGGCTGCATGTAGGGCGCGCGGAACGTGATCTCACCCTCATCCAGATCGTACAGAATCTGCTGCCAGCTCTCGCCGTGATCGAAGGAGCGGAACACACTGTCCCCATCATCCTTGACGATCGTGGTACACACGACCATCCCGGGCGTCTGCATGGACACATCGATACCGGAAAACCCAAAGTCCAGCGGTCTGTCTAAGCCAGCCGGAATCCTGTCCAGCCCGATCCCGGCAGTCCTGCCAGCCCTCACCGGTGTGATCTCCTTGAAGGCGCCGATCGTTCCATCGTCAAGTATCGCATAGCGCGCGATCCTGCCGTCGATCGTGTCGCCGGAGTCACAGCTGTACCCGTTTTCGGTCACGTAGGAGCGCCTTCCGGTGGAGGCAAAGGTCACATACAGATATTTCCCGTCAAATGCACACCGCTGCGCCACCAGACCGTTCAGGCGGCAGCCCTCAATGACTGTGCCCTGCGGTTCGGGGAGCGCTTCGAAGTGCGCGCCGTCGTCGTAGGAGACATACAGGCTGTGCCCTCTCATATTCTGATCCCGATCCATGCCCGTCACGCCCGCGGACGAGACGACCAGCGCATTGCCAGCCTGTGTGACAAACGCGAGGTACTCTTCCGCCAGAGCCGTGAGCCTGCGCCACTTCTTCCCCTGATCGTCCGTGACCCACAAGCCCTCCTGCTGGCTTGCATAGTACAGTCGCTGCGGATCCTTCTGATCCACGATCAGCCGCTCTCCGGTTCCCCTGCCGTTTAAGTTCCCGTGGATCATCACGGGAATCCTCTCATAGCGAAAGTGTCCGCCATGGTCCTCCGAGACTGCCAGCACACCGGACTTTTCCGCATTGACGCCGCAGGCGATGTACAGCATTGCGGGATCCGCGTCGTCCAGCGCCATCGAGATCGGAAACGTCTCGCTCAGATCCCTCATAGTGACGTGGGAGATCAGGCTTATCCACGTCTGCGTCTCCGCGTCGAATCTGTATGCGCCGCCAATATCGGTTCTCGCATACAGGACATCCCTCTCTTTTCTGTGATATAAAAATCCTGTGACATAACCTCCGCCGGGGATGGGAAGGTTTTTGTACTCATATGAAATCTGCTTCATGGCAAGTCCTCCGTTTTTGATCCGCACCGCCATACACTGACAGCCTGTGATCCGCAGCAGACACGCAGTACGCCCCGCCGCGATCACCGGCAGTCCCTGCACGGCAGCACATATATTTGATAAGTTATTATTGAGACATTATATCATAATTGCTGCGCAATTACGGTAAGAACATGCCCATTCGGGCGGGTATAATGTC
>CAJUQU010000397.1 GCA_910588595.1 uncultured Lachnospiraceae bacterium
TGCGGATTCCCTGTCGCTCTCGCCCAACGGAAACGGCGGCTGGTTCTACTCGATGGCAGTGACAGGTGTGCTAAAGGACGTGAAGGCAAGAGGGGTAGAATGGCTGAACATCTTTGCGGTGGACAATGTGCTGCAGCGGATTGCCGATCCGGTGTTTGTCGGCGCGACGCTCGATTCGGGCTGCGTCAGTGGGGCGAAGGTCGTACGAAAGGCGGATCCGCAGGAAAAGATCGGTGTGCTCTGCCTCGAGGATGGCAGACCGTCGATCGTCGAGTACTATGAAATGACCGATGAGATCATCAATTCAAGGGAGGCAGACGGCGAGCTCTCCTACAACTTTGGCGTGATCTTAAACTATCTGTTCCGCGTGGATCAGCTCGAGGAGATCATGAGCCAGAAAATGCCGGTGCATGTCGTTGAGAAAAAGATTCCTTATATTGACGGGAACGGCGAACTGGTCAAACCGGAGACGCCCAACGGATATAAGTTTGAGCTCTTAGTGCTCGATATGATCCATATGTTCGACAACTGTCTGTCCTACGAGGTAGTGCGCGATCATGAATTTGCGCCGATCAAGAATAAGACAGGCGTGGATTCTGTGGAGAGCGCGAGGGCACTCCTGCAGAAAAATGGTGTGGAATTATGATCAGGAATGTGATATTTGATATCGGAAATGTGCTTGTGGATTTCCGATGGCGTGTGCTGATGGAGGATCTGAGGATCGCAAAAGAGACACAGGCGGTATTTGAGAAAACGGTGTTTGGCAGCCGCTGGTGGGGAGAGCTTGACCACGGGATCTATGAGGAGGATGAGATCCTGGCGCATTTCCGCGAGGACAACAGGGAGCATCTGGACGAGTTCAACCTGGTGTGGGACAACCGCGACAAGCTGGTGGAGCCGTACGCGTATGCGCTGGAGTGGATCGAGCAGTTGAAGGCATCCGGTTTAAAGGTATATCTGCTGTCAAATTATCCGAGAGACGTGTTTGCGCTCCACACGGAGTGCGGGTGCTTTCCTTTTCTGGACAAGGTGGACGGCAAAGTGGTCTCAGGCTTTGTCAAGATGGTCAAGCCAAACGCTGACATCTACGATCATCTCCTGTCGGAGTATGGTCTGGATGCCGGCGAGTGCGTCTTTGTCGACGACAGGGAGGAGAACGTGGATGCTGCAAGGGCGCTTGGGATGAAGGGGATCGTGTTCAAAGATTACGAGCAGGCGTGCAGCGATCTGGAGCGATTGATCAGTGGCTTGCCAGGGGGATCTCAATCTGTATGATGTAGTCCTCCACACGATCAATGACGGTTTCGTTGATGCCCTTCTCGTAGGAATAACCGCACAGTGTCAGTCCTTCTCTGCGGGCGTAGTCGAGGATTTCCCAGTAGCGCAGGGGGATCTTGCCCCAGTCTCCCTTGTGGAATGCCCTGAGGTATTTTCCGCCTGGCTGTATGTGCAGCCCCTTCTTGTGTTCCAGGAAGGGGATCTCGATGAACAGTTTGGTGTAGTTGGCATAGTCCCTTTTTTGGATGCTCTCGACAGGGATAATGGAGCCATAAGAGGCATCGTGCAGCCGCCCGAGCTGGTATTTTGATGTCTGGGCGGTGATCAGCTCCACTTCTTTTTCAAACGTGATGTCTGGGTCTATGTCCACTGTCACCAGACAGCGTTTTTCCTTTTCGACAATACTGATCTTTGACAGGTCCATCGTCAACAGGGTTTCCATATTTTGTCGGTGGTTGGACACGGTTTTTCTGACAGCCTGCAGGTGCATGAGCTGCAGGTCCAGCTCTGTGATCTTCTGATCTAAGAGGTTTTTCAGATTTTCGGCGGAGCGGTGCTGCATGAAATCCTGGGTCTCCGCTACAGATACATCGAGTTCGCGCAGGAGCAGGATCGTCTCGAGTATGGGACTCTGATGGTAGCTGTAGCAGCGATACCCGTTTTCCGGATTGATGGCAGCAGGCTTGAACAGTCCGATCTCGTCGTACCACATCAGTGTCTTTTTGTTGATGCCGTGGAGTGCGGCGAACTGCCCGATGGTCAGCAGTTTGTTATCTTCACTCATTTCTTTGTTTCCCTTCTATATTTCTTTACTCCCAATTCGTTTCTTTGCTGCTATTGACTATTTTCGCCACACATCGCTTATATTTATACGAAAAGTGAATCTCTCACTCCCGTTAAAGCACAAAATAAGGGGCATCCTTCAACTGTTTCTATACGCTCTGACGCTGTGTTGCTTATTCAGTTGTGATTGTGATGGTTACTTAAATAGACTGGAAATTGTATCAACTTTGCAGATATTCAATCAGCTTAGGAATTGTAGGAAAATAAGTGCTCAGATTGCGCAGGATATTTCTTCAAGATTGTAGGAGAAAAAACGTAGGCGTAGTGGGCTACGGCGAGGCTTTTTGTCCTGCAAGATTGGAGAAATAGTCAAGCAAGATGTGTCACTTATTTTTCTACAGTTCCTTACTTGCATATTCATCACTATGTTCGTGTAAATATTGCCCATGTCCCATATGTTCAATCTCTACATCTATGATAGCAGGCAGATATTTTTTTAATAATGTAACACTTTTCTTTGGATATTGCTCATTTGAACCTCGCCAAAACAGGACAGTTCCCTTGTAACTTTTTATATTTTTAGGGACATTGTAGCGATACATAAATTCACATGCGTTTTTTATAGTAATTGACGTAATGTTAGGATAAAGCATTTCTGTAATGCTGTTGTTGTCTTTGCCCATAACAGCATCCATCATAAATTTAGGAATTGCTTTTCCGCTTTGAATTCGTTTTATCGCTTTGCAGAAGATATATTCATATGGTTTCGTCAATAATCCCATCCTTGTTAAAAATGCCGCATCTAAATGTGTTTTAGCAACATTGACATTGCCTCTACCTAGTGTCTGCTGATTAAGCAAATATTTGCAACTTCCAACTCTTACATCTGCTCCA
>CAJUQU010000398.1 GCA_910588595.1 uncultured Lachnospiraceae bacterium
TGGATCTGTGCGCCTAATTTTGTGGTATAGTTATAAAATCTAACCGCACAGGTAGGAAATTTTTCAATTAAGCATTAAGACCAAAATGATAGGATTCTTATATGGCGAATTAAAGTATGCGAAAATTCTTAAGTTCATGCAAAAGGAGAATATGACTATGAAAAAAAGAATACCATCACTGATCTTTTTAGGACTCACAGTATCAGTCTTAGCTGCTTTGTTTACAGGCTGCGGGCAAAAGCAGGGAAAAGATAAAAATGACACGAGTGTCATCGAACTGCTAAACGTCTCCTACGACCCGACCCGCGAATTCTACACGGCGTACAATGAATTATTCCGCGGCTACTGGAAAGAAAAGAGCGGACAGGAAGTAAAGGTCACGCAGTCCCACGGCGGCTCCGGCTCGCAGGCGCGCTCCGTGATCGAGGGGAACGAGGCGGACGTGGTGACACTGGCATTGGCGCACGATATCACGGCGATCGAGGACGCGGGACTGATCGAGGGCGGCTGGATCGGGGAGTATGGGCTTGACAGTTCGCCGTACACGTCGACGGTCGTGTTCCTTGTGCGGAAGGGCAATGACAAGGAGATAAGGGACTGGGATGACCTCATAAAGGACGGTGTCGAGGTGATCACACCGAACCCGAAGACCTCCGGCGGTGCATGCTGGAACTTCCTCGCAGCGTGGGCGTACTGGCAGGAGCAGGACGGCGGCGATGAGAGCATGACTGCAGAATACATGAAAAAACTGTATCAGAACGTGCTGGTTCTGGATTCCGGCGCGAGGGGCGCGACCAACACGTTTGTGGAGAACAGGCAGGGCGACGTGCTGGTCGCATGGGAGAATGAGGCGTATCTCTCCATGAAAGAATATCCTGACGACTTTGAGATCGTGACCCCGAGCGTCAGCATTCTGGCACAGCCCTCCGTGGCAGTGGTGGACAGCAATGCCGCGGAGCACGGGACGCAGGAAGCCGCAGCCGCGTATCTGGAATATCTGTACAGTGATGAGGCACAGCGGCTGGCGGGACAAAACTATTACCGTCCTTCTGACGAGGCGGTCTTACAGGAGTTTGCGGACCAGTTTGACCTTGATATGCACCTTGTAACGATCGATGATTTTGGCGGCTGGGACGCTGCGTATCAGACATACTTTGAGGACGGTGCGGTCTTTGACCAGATCTATGCGGAGTGAGTTTTTCACGTCTCCGATACATGTTAAAGAATCATTGACGAACCTGCATTGCAGCAGTGCAGTTCGTTGAAGGGATTGGGAGCTACAGGACAGGTGTACAGGTATCTGTATCATGTCATTTTCGGAAAGGACACCATACAATGGAGCAGCAGATCATAAAAGTAAAAAACAAAAGGGGCGTCCGGGTGATCCCGGGATTCGGGCTCTCGCTGGGCGTAACGCTCGCCATGCTGGGGACACTGGTACTGGTCCCGCTGGCTTCCATCTTTGTCAGCGCAGCAAGGCTGAGCCTGACGGAATTCGCTGACATAGTGACATCCAGACAGGTGCTGTCGGGCTATGCGATCAGTCTCTCCTGCGCGTTCCTGGCGGCGCTGGTAAACGCAGTGTTCGGCCTGCTGACCGCATGGGTGCTGGTGCGCTATGACTTTCCGTGGAAGCGCCTGCTGGACGGTCTGATCGAACTGCCTTTTGCCCTTCCGACCTCGGTGGCGGGTATCGCGCTGACGTATCTTTACTCGGACAAGGGCTGGATCGGTGCGCTGTTTGCGAAGGCAGGGATCAGGATTGCATACACGCGGGCAGGGATCACGATCGCCATGGTGTTTGTGGGGATCCCCTTCGTGGTGCGTGCAGTCCAGCCTGTGCTGGAGAAGCTGGACAGACAGTATGAGGAGGCTGCCGAGATGCTCGGGGCAGGCAGAGTCTGCACATTTTTCCGCGTTGTGATGCCGGAACTGTTTCCTGCACTGCTCGCCGGGTTCGGGCTGGCATTTGCAAGGGGGATCGGTGAGTATGGAAGCGTGGTATTTATAGCCGGAAATATCCCGAATAAGACGCAGATCGCGCCGCTGCTGATCATGACGAAGCTCGAGCAGTATAAATATGCGGATGCCACAGCGATCGCGCTGGTGCTGCTTGTGATATCCTTTCTGCTGATGCTGTCCATCAATTCTGTGCAGCTGTACATGCAGCGGTTTAGCAAAGATTAGTTAGGGAGGAAAAAGAATGAACACCCATCTTGATGCCCTCGAGGCAGAAGCAATATACATCATGCGGGAAGTGGCGGCGGAGTGTGAGAAACCGGTCATGCTGTATTCCATTGGGAAGGACAGCTCGGTCATGCTGCACCTTGCCATGAAGGCATTTTACCCGGAAAAGCCCCCGTTCCCTTTTCTGCACATCGACACGACATGGAAATTCAGGGAGATGATCGCATTTCGTGACCGCATTGCAGAGGAAAAAGGGATCGAGATGCTCGTCTACACCAATGAGGAAGGTGTGAGGCAGGGGATCAATCCGTTTGACCATGGTTCGGCATATACAGATATCATGAAGACCCAGGCGTTGAAGCAGGCACTCTCGAAATACGGATTCACCGCGGCATTTGGCGGCGGGCGAAGGGATGAGGAGAAGTCGCGGGCGAAGGAGCGCATCTTCTCGTTCCGCAACAGCGGGCAGGCGTGGGATCCGAAGAATCAGCGTCCCGAGATGTGGAACCTGTACAATACACGGATCCACAGGGGCGAGAGCATCCGCGTCTTCCCGCTCTCAAACTGGACGGAGAAGGATATCTGGCAGTATATCGCGCGGGAGCGGATCGACATCGTGCCCCTGTATTTTGCGAAAGAGCGCCCTGTCGTGTACAGGGACGGGAACATCATCATGGTGGACGATGACAGGATGCGGCTCCTCCCGGGGGAGGAGGTACAGCACAGGAGCGTCCGTTTC
>CAJUQU010000399.1 GCA_910588595.1 uncultured Lachnospiraceae bacterium
TCTGTGCGCCTAATTTTGTGGTATAGTTATAAAATCTAACCGCACAGGTAGAAAAGTTTTGGATCGAAGTTTTGGTATAAGTGCTGGACTTATTGCGAAAATGGAATTAAAATAAAGAGGATTATGGAAAATGAAATACGGAGGCAAAAGACAGTGGAAGAGTTACGTGCGAAATTAAAGGATAAGAAACGGATTGTTGTGAAGATTGGTTCCTCCTCGCTGCAGCACCCTGAGACAGGTGATCTTGACTATACCAAGATGGATATTCTCGTGAGAGAGCTGTGCAATATCAGAAATCAGGGCAAGGATGTGATCCTGGTGACATCCGGCGCGATCGGGTGCGGCAGGAAAGCGCTGCATATCAAGCCTCCCTTTACCATTGCGCAAAAGCAGGCGTGTGCGGCGATCGGACAGGCACGGCTCATGACCACCTATCAGCGGATCTTCTCGGAGTATAATCATCAGGCTGCACAGATCCTGCTGACGAAAAATACGATCGAGGCAGACTTAAACAGAAAAAATGCACAGAATACGTTTAACGAGCTGCTTGCTATGGAAGTGATCCCGGTCGTGAACGAAAATGATACGATCTCGACCTTCGAGGTGGAGGATGTCATCGGGGATAACGATACGCTGTCGGCGATCGTCACAGCGCTTGTGGGTGCCGATCTGCTGATCCTGCTCTCTGATATCGACGGGCTGTACACAGATGATCCGAGGCGCAATCCCGCTGCAAAGTATATCCCAATCGTTGAGGATATCACAGATGAGCTGCTCAGCATGGGCAAGGCATCGACAGGAAGCAGTGTCGGCACTGGCGGGATGGAGACCAAACTGACAGCGGCTAAGATAGCGACTTATTCCGGTGCAGATATGGTCATCGCAAACGGCGGTGATGTCCGCGTGATCCACCGGATCATTGAAGGGAGAGATTACGGTACGATCTTCAAGGCAAACAGGGATAAAAATTTTAATTTTACGGATTTTATCGATAATCTGCACAGGGCATAGGAGCCGCTGCAGGATAACTTGCGCAAATGACGCAGGACACATTCTCACAGGCGGAGGAAGGAGCCGCATTTTATGCATAAGAAGAAAAAGACGAGCGTGTTAAGGATCGTTACCGGAAGGATTGTTACGGTGCTGCCGGTTGTGATTTTGCAGGGGTTGATCATTTATGGGATCGCGAAGTGGCTGGCACCGTTTGCAACACTTTTCTATAGTGTATTGTCGGTGCTGTCTGCACTGTTTGTCCTTTTTCTCATATCAAACAGGGGCGAGGGCGCCTACAAAATGCTGTGGCTGCTGGCAATGTTTGTGGCGCCGCTGCCAGGAGCCCTGATGTATCTGTTTTATGGGAACAAACGGACCGGAAATGTGCTGGAACAGCGCCTGAGTGCTATCCATGACAGCATTCCCATAGCGCTAAATGATGGCGCGCAGGTTCAGGAACAGCTGCAGTGCGATGATAAAAGGATTGCTCAGACATTTGCTTATATTACAAAGATTACCGGATTTCCAGCCCTGAGGAATGATACTGCCAGATATTATCCGGTTGGAGAATTGTTGTTCGAACAGATGCTTTCCGCTTTAAAGAAGGCAACAAAGTATGTGTTCATTGAATATTTTATTGTTCAGGAAGGCGTCATGTGGGCGGCAATGGTCGACGTCATGCAGCGGAAGGTTCAGGAGGGCGTGGATGTTCGGGTTTTGTATGATGATATCGGCAGCATAGGGACTTTTTCTGCCCGAAACAGAGCATCCCTCTTAAAAATGGGAATCAAGTGTGAGAAGTTCAATCCGCTGATCGTGCTGAGCGGTGCGCTGAATAACCGGGATCACCGCAAGATCATGGTTGTGGACGGGATCGTGGCATTCAGCGGCGGCATAAATCTTGCGGACGAGTATATCAACGAGGAACATCCTTTTGGACATTGGAAGGATATCGGTTTTGAGATCACAGGGGATGCCATCAGAAGTTACACATTTATGTTCATAGAGTTCTGGAATGCGTCTTCACTTAACAAGATCACGAAGGAGCTGGTCGGAGATGATTTTGCACAGGGGTCTGTCAGTACGGCTTTTGACGGATATGTACTGCCGTATTACGATTCGCCTGGCAGGACAGAGGCGGCGAGCAACAACCTTTTCATAGACTTGTTGGGTCAAGCGAGGGATTATATCTGGTTTTATACGCCGTATCTTCTGCTGGGGGACGGACTGCGCGAGGCGTTTGTGCGGGCGGCGCAGAGAGGTGTGGACGTCCGGATCATCATGCCGGGAATCCCGGATAAGAAGGTAGTGTACCGAATGTCGAGAAGTTATTATCGCGAACTGCTCGAAGCGGGCGTAAAGATTTTTGAATATTCACCTGGTTTCGTGCACGCAAAAGCCTGTCTGGCTGATGACTGTGTCGGTTCGATCGGGACAGTCAATCTTGACTATAGGAGTCTATATCTGCATTATGAGTGCAATGCATTGTTCTACAAAGCATCTGTTCTCATTGATCTGAAAAAGGATTTTGAGGCTTCGATGAAAGTGAGCAGGGTGTGCACTTTACAGGGGGAAAAGAAGGGACTGCTGCACAGAATCATCAATGGGACCTTGCGGATATTTGCGCCGCTGGTCTGACGCACAGGATAGTAAGAAAAGGAGAATGGATACATGTATATAGGAAATCATCTTTCATCGGCAAGCGGTTTTGAAAAAATGGGACAGGAGGCATTGAAGCTGGGTGCCAATACGTTTGCTTTTTTCACAAGAAATCCAAGGGGCGGTGCAGCAAAGGAGATCAATCCGGACGATGCGATGAAACTTCGCAGGCTGATGGATGAGCATCATTTCGGCAGGCTGGTGGCGCATGCCCCCTACACGATGAATGTGTGTGCCGAAAAGGAGAATGTCAAAAGTTTT
>CAJUQU010000400.1 GCA_910588595.1 uncultured Lachnospiraceae bacterium
GCTGCTGTTTTGTCAGGATCCCTTCCCCTACCCTGCGCAGCTCGATCTTTCTGACCGGAACCGGCAGGTTCATCTGCATCTGCGGGGACAGGACCGGGATCGATAACAGTGCCGGCTTTAGCCCGTTTCCGTCCACCCGGACCAGGATCACGCCTTCCTCCTCCCCCGCACCGATCACCGCAAGCAGTTTCCCCGAAAACAGTCTGCGGCAGCACGACTGGTAGGAATCGTAGTCCGTGCTGTCCCCGTTATCCGTCCCGACCAGCCGTCCGCTCCCCTGCACGTCCACCCGGACGTAATCTGCCGCGTTCTCCACCGGGTTCCCTTTCTCGTCCAGTGTCTCTATCGTCAGGAAACACAGTTCCCTGCTCCCCGCCCGCAGACATTGCCGGTCGGGCGTCAGGCGGATCATCCTGCTGTCCCCAAAGGAAGTATGGCTGTCCCATGCCACTGCCCTGCCCCCGTCGTCGTATGCCACCGCGCGGATCGTCCCCGGCTGATACCGCACCTGCCAGTCTGCGAGCAGCCTGCTGCCGTGGGCATGGTCGATCGTCTGCCTGCCGCAGGACACGTCATTGACAAACAGCTCCACGCTGGGCTGGTTCGTGCACGCCCGCACATCGATCAGCTGTCCCTCGTTAAAATCCCAGCAGGGAAAGAGGTGCACCATGGGATCCCTCGCCGCATCCGTCCACTCCGCGGCATAGATATAGTAGGAATCCTTTGGAAAACCAGCCGTATCCACCTGCCCAAAATAAGAGTTCTTGGTGTGGTACGGCGTCGGCTCGCCGATATAATCAAATCCTGTCCAGAGAAACTGTCCAAACGAAAATGCTGCATCCCTGTCACCCGCGATGCATTTCTCTATGCTCTCTGCCCCCCAGCTGGTCGTGGAATTGCCAAGCGACGAGCACTGTTCGTCCTCGTCGGCAAGGATGGGCTTCGATGCCGGGAAATGATAGATCCCCCTGCTCTGCACGATCGACGAAGTCTCGCTCCCGTAGATCACCCAGTCGGGGTAGCGCTCGTGGTGCTCCCTGTAATACTTCTCGCCATAGTTATATCCGGCGATCTTCAAGATATCCGAACATTTTCTTGCGCTCTCCCAGAACATATAATTGGATCCGATCGTGACCGGTGTCCTCCTGTCATGTCTGCGCACCCAGTCCGCAAGCCTTCTGGTGATCTCCAGTCCCCGTTTTTCATCCCTGGTATCGCCGATCTCGTTTCCGATCGACCAGAGCATCAGGCTTGGGTGGTTCCTGTCCCTGCGGATCCAGCTCGCGACATCGCGCTCCGCCCACTCGCTGAAAAAGCGCGCATAATCGTACTGTGTCTTCGGGGATTCCCACATGTCAAACGCCTCACTTAAGACCAGAAAGCCCATCGAGTCCGCCAGATCCATCAGCTGCGGGTCGGGCATATTATGGCTCGTGCGTATGGCGTTGACCCCCATTCCGCGCAGGATCCGCAGCTTTCTCTCCATGGCACAGACAGAGAAGGCTGCGCCCAGACAGCCCAGATCGTGATGCTCACAGACGCCGTGTACCTTGACGCGCCTCCCGTTCAGCAGCAAACCTTTGTCCGGGTCAAACACCATGGTACGGAATCCAATCGTGATCCGCTGCCCGTCCAGCTGCACATCCCCCCGCCACAGCTCCACGCCGAGCGTATAACACGCCGGACTTTCCAGATCCCACAGGGCTGGTGCGGGGATCTTTGCCCGCGCTCCCATCAGAAGGATCCTGCCGCCTCCGCCTCCCTGTCTTGCGAGAAATACACTCTCTGTCTCCTCCGCGTCCGCCGTGCGGCGCCACTGCTGTCCGCCCAGCTCCTGTGCCAGCGCATTGTCCCGGTATAAAAAATACCGGCACTCCACTTCCCCGTCCACGGACAGATCATCCGCACAGCACTCCACCTCTGTCGAGACATCCAGCCAGAAACCATCCTCACACGCTGTCGTCTCCACCCTGCAGCCGTCCACAGGGAGGAACGCCTCCCCGCACATCTGCAGCCAGACGCGCCTGTAGATCCCGGCACCCGAATACCAGCGGCTGTTTGGCGACTGGAAGCGCACCTGGAGGAGAATGCGGTTCCCGCCCGCGTGCAGATGATCCGTTATATCCATCTCAAAAGTGGAGTAGCCGTATTTCCAGTCACCCACTTTCCGCCCGTTGGCATACAGTGTGGAATCCATGTACACGCCGTCAAAACGCAGGATCACTTTCTCCGGCACCGGTTCCGCCAGGACAAGCTCTTTCCTGTACCACCCGCAGCTGTTTTCATACAGATTCCTGCTGTCCCGGATCAGCCAGTCATGGGGCAGCTCCACCGGTTCAAATACATACTGTCCGGCGTCGATGCTGTCCATCTCAGTGCCAAGTGGTGTCTTTGCAAACTCCCAGCCATCTGTGAATAAGCGTACTGTACCCATACTTTTTATATCCCTTTATCCCTTTCCGCCAGAGCGTGTCCGTATCATACTTTGCCTCACAAGTATTATACGCTGTCTGATCCGATCCTGCAAGCGGATCGCGGAAAACTCCTGGATATTCCTCCTGGATATACCCCTGAATCTAAAGCCTCGCCAGCCTGCTCCCCATGCGGCTGAGCAGCTCGTTCGTGATGCTCCCGGAATCATCTGCCACATCCGGCGCAGCGATCTGCCCGCCGGCGTCGCAGCCGATCAGCGTCGCGGTCATGCCGACCTCGATATCCGCGATGTCCGTGACGTCGACCGCAAGCTGATCCATGCAGATCCTCCCGACGATCGGCGCCCAGCTGCCATTGATAAGCACATAGCTGCCACCGCCGGAGAGACTGCGCGGAAAACCGTCCGCATAACCGACCGGCAGTATGGCGATAACGCTGTCCCTGTCCGAGATC
>CAJUQU010000401.1 GCA_910588595.1 uncultured Lachnospiraceae bacterium
CATATGGGATCTCCTCGTTGAACTGTGTGTGGAAGTGCATCAGCGGCTTTCTGTACTCCTGCAGTCCCAGGATCCATGATTTTGCCGGTGAGAACGTATGCATCCAG
Organism: uncultured Lachnospiraceae bacterium; assembly: GCA_910588595.1. Lineage (GTDB taxonomy): Bacteria > Bacillota > Clostridia > Lachnospirales > Lachnospiraceae > COE1. Next base: position 108 of record CAJUQU010000401.1, read on the forward strand.
GTGATGACGCCCGCGCACTCCTCGTCGGCATTCGCCTCGTTAAATGTCTTCCTGATCACTGCGTTTGTGATCAGTGTCGGCTTCCACACTACCTCATAGGGCAGCAGGCCGGACTTGTTGAGCCCGTCCACGATGATCCTCGAATGCTCCGCCACGTTCTTCAAACACGCATCGCCATACAGATCCTGTGAACCTGTCGCAAACCAAAACTTATAATTTTTTCCTGTTTTCATGATTACCCTCCGATTTAAATGAATTGTATACTATATTTTTATCATAAATTGAAAAAAGAAACAATATTTATTTTACCTAAATATAAAATATTTTATTATGAATTAAATACAAAAAAGACGCTCTTCAAAAGCGCCTTATCATCAACCTTCCGCTCTGCAGTCCCTAAGCTGCTGGATATCATACAGCACGTGCATCACATCCTTGCCCGCCTCCGCGCGGTATCTGGCAAGGATCCTGTTCACTACCATGTCCGTGTTCTCCCTGTTAACGTCCATCAGCAGCGCCAACACCTGTGTTGAGCTATACTTTGTCGTCACATCGCCTTTTCTCAGTGAGGACACAACTGCATGCTGCAGATGTTCCAGCTGTCCCTGGATAAGCATTTCGTCAGCGTCTATATGATCTTCCAGTGTGAACAGTACACACTGCACCTCCCTGCGATCACGGATCAGATTTCTCTCCATGAAACGATAGATATTCTCAAAGTTAGTATATTCTACCTCAAATGAACCTTCCATTTTCCTCTCTCTCAGATTGCTCGTTATCTCCTCTAACGAACACTGTGGTCTGTCACAGACTGCCTCAATACATCTCGATTCGTCCAGATCATCATAAAAGCGATACCCGTTCTTCCCTGCTTTCTTCACACCATACAGCGCCTTATCAGCATTTCCGTACAGCGCTTCGTAAGTCACACCGTCAGTTGGTGCGCAGGCGATCCCCATAGATATCGTCACACGTACAAGCCTTCCCGGCGCGACAAGTCCTCGTTCGATCTGCCGGACAATCCGCTGTGCCTTTGCCTTCACTTCGCATTTATCAGAATGCCCTGGTGAAAATACCACAAATTCGTCCCCTCCAAGTCTGGCTGCGATATCCCTCGCGTCAACAGCCCCTTTGAGTGCCCTGGCAAACTTTGTGAGCACATGATCCCCTTCCATATGGCCATATGTATCGTTGACACTCTTAAAGTTGTCCATATCCATAATGAAAAAAACACCTTCCTGCTCCGCGCGCAGCCTGTCGTTGACCAGTTCCGGTATCCCCAGACGGTTCCTGAGCCCCGTGAGCGGATCCCGCTTTGCCATAGCCAGCATTTCCTGCTGCTTCTCAACAGTCTTTGCCATCTCCTGAAGCTGATATTCCAGGTTCTTTTTCATTTTTTCGAGTTCGATCAATCTTTTGTTCTCACCGCTCATCGCTTCCGGCTGAAAAACTGTATGCATATTTATCCCTCTACTGCTTCTGTGACGATATACCTTCTATCTCCATTCAATTTTCATTAAATTAACAGTAACATTATATCGTAAATAAAGACTGATTTCCATGAAAAATATATAAAAATGTGTTATACTCTTTTTAACATTTCTGTATAAATCCTCCATTTGGAATTTCTGACAGAAAAACAGCAATAAAAATTTAAAATTTTGAAATTTAGAATTTGGAAATGAGGCTTAAAATGAAACCTGATTTTTATGAGAAACGCACAAAAAAACTTCTGCTCAGCGGCTATCCTGTAGAGCTCTCCACTGTTGACTGCACCACGCCCGACGCCCCCGTCGTATATTGGCACTGGCATGACGAGGTCGAATTTCAGTATATCCAGAAAGGGCAGGCATACATCACCTGTGATGAGGACAATATCACAGTCTCTGAGGGTGACATCGTATTTATCAACCAGGCTGTCAGACATTTCATCACACCGGCAGGGGAGAACGGTGTCCTTTTCAGCTCCATCGTCGTAAACCCGTCCTTCCTACTCGGTTTTGGACAGTTGGAACTGGAAAACAAATATATCAATCCGATCATTGCCAACTGTTCCTTCAACTGTCTGCACATCACCGGCGAGAATACCGTTTACCAGCAATTTGTGCCGCTTTTGAAGCAGCTGATCTCGCTCAACACAGACCATCCTTCCGGTTATGAACTCCTGTCAAAAGCATATATACTGCAGTTATGGAAACTCCTATATGACCAGCTTCCCTCCAAATCATCGGATTCGTTCAAAACCACTGCCCGCACCGCCAACCAGGATGCACAGAGGGTGAAACAGGCAATGCTCTTTATTCAGGAGCACTTCATGGAATCCGTCGCGTTAGATGACATCGCAGACTCCATCCTTGTCAGTAAGAGTGAATGCTGCCGATGTTTCAAACGTGCTACAGGCTTCTCTCCGATCGAGTACCTCATGAAATACCGCATTATGGAGTCCGCAAAGCAAATGCACCGCAAAACTCATGAATCAGTCTCCGAGATCGCCGGTGCCGTCGGTTTTAATAACACAAGTTATTTTAATAAGATATTTAAAAAATTCATCGGCTGCACCCCCACAGAATACCGTCAGTCCCTGAGAAAAGATGTAACTCCCCCTTTTCCTGACTAGTACAGCGTTGCCTAAATAACAGTGAAAAACAGTGCCTGATATTTGTGACAGGACAAGGCGGAGACGAGTGTGTTGCCGTCGTAAAGGCTCTCGTCGGTCATTATTTCCTTGGTCGAG
>CAJUQU010000402.1 GCA_910588595.1 uncultured Lachnospiraceae bacterium
GATCTACACTCTTTCCCTACACGACGCTCTTCCGATCTGCTGCTCTTTTGCTGCTTTTTGGGCAAGTTCCATGACACTCGAATTCCCCTGTATCTCCATATTGGCCATACGATACTCATCCGCACCTAAATGATGGAATCCAAACGGACTCACCTGGACGTTCTGTGTCAGCGGAATCAGCTGCTGGATCGATATGGCACAGCTCTGTATCTGGGCATCAGACGGAACATAAGTATCATAACCTGTCACGTCATATCTTAGCACGACAAAGATCAATCCTGTACATACCGCATTGAACAAAAACTGTTTTTTACGCATAAATGCACCGCGGATATCCAGACGGAATATTATTTCCATCAATATGCAGAAAGTGACAAAACTAAAGGCGAGCCCAAACAAAAACCATCTGTCTGATGCGGTATCTGACGAGATTTCGCTGAAAAAAACTGCAGTCCAAAAAGCCCCCGGAATAACGATCATTGTCTTGATCACAGGTTCTGCCACGTGAAACACAATGGATGTTCCTGCTCTCTCAGATCCCCTTTTCAGATAAGCAAAATACGCTGCCATACTGTACACAGCAGCAGCCACTGCCATAACCCACACATAGGAGGTATCATACTTATAAAACTTCTGTGCTGCCGCCATCGTTGTATTGTTGGGTCTGGCAAACAGCCGCAACAACATTGAGAGCGGCGAAAAACACCAGATCTTTTCACTGAGCCATGCGTCAAGACGGTTTCCATAAATGATATAGGTATGAAAAAACCGATCAGACAGCAGATAGGTCAGCACAGACAAAGCAGTGCTATATACAAATAATACTCCTGTTCCCAGTATGCTTACAATGATATTTCCCGTCAATACTACTGCAAGCACCGTCGTGCCATATGCCAGCACAAACACGACCAGCTGAAGAGTGATATAGGATATCATCGAGGATACTGTTTCTATGGTAAAGGCTCCCCTGCCTGCAGCAATTCCTGCACAGAACAGCGTATGGATCACAAAAGGAAAGAAAAACTGTATCATTCCGGACAGATATCTTGACCAGAAAAGCTGTGTCCTGCTGACCGGGAGGCTGTGATATGTGTCAAGCTGCGTCTTGTCATGCAGATAGGAATACCCGCTGATCCCACACAGAAATGCGACAACACAGGTGACGATCGATATCATCCATGCCTCCCTGCCAAAAAAGAAATGGCTCACATAGGTAGCAATATCACAAAAATCCTCCCCATAAAGATATTCGCTGGCTTCCTTTAGATACTTCTCCGTCTCCATGAGCAGGCGTACCTCCAGACTGAGAAAATACACGATGAATATTAAGATCGGACACCAGATCCTCTTTCTGAAATCCTGTTTGACCAGTTTAAAATATAAGTTTCTTGATATCATATCCGACAACCTCCGTTTCACTGATAAAGATCTCCTCAAGAGTCAGCGGTAGAATCTCCGCAAAAATCGGCGAAAAGGAGTTAATCTTATCCATGATCTCTCTTTCCGAACCGCGGGCAGTGATAATATTGAGGGTCCCTCTCCGTTCAGCCTTGACGATTTGAAGAAGTCCAAGTGCCGTCTGCTCATCCTGTGTATTTTGGAATACACACTGTATATTATGAATGTTCAGTTTCATTTCTTCCAGATCTTTCTGCATCAGGACACCTCCCTGATGCAGGAGCCCCACACAGTCGCAGATATCCTCGAGCTCCCGCAGGTTGTGGGACGCGATCACCGGAGTGAAATCTCTTTCGGAGAGTTCTCCCGCAAAGATACTCTTCACCGCCTGGCGCATAACAGGATCAAGCCCGTCAAAAGTCTCATCACAAAACAGATATTTTGTGTTGGCGCAGACACCGAGAAGTACAGAGAGCTGTTTTTTCATCCCTTTCGAAAACGTGCTGATCTTCCTTCCTGGATTTAGTTGGAAGCTCCTTAGCATATCCTCAAACTGCGCCATGTCAAAAGACATATAGTAATCACTGTAAAATTTTGCCATGTCCGTCGGCGTGGCACCAGGAAGAAAATACTGGTCGTCTGATATATAAAAGATATCTGCCTTGACTGGCGGATTCTCATAGACAATTTTTCCGTCCACAAGGATCGTTCCGCTGTCCGGTTTCAATACCCCGCTTGCCATGCGCAGAAAAGTGCTCTTGCCGGCTCCGTTCGTGCCGATCAGCCCAAAGACTTCACCCTCCTTGATCGTCACAGTGACATCGTTCATCGCCGCGACTTCACCGAAATGCTTTTTAACTTTGGTCGCTGTAATCATATTCATCATCTCCCGTTTTGTTTGATAGCACACTGCTGTTCTGTATACACTCAGCAAGCATTTCCTGCAGTTCCTGTGACGATATACCTGCAAGCAGTGTTTTATCGGTAAACACCTGCAGTTCTTTTAACAGCTGCCGTCGTTTGTTGGTCGCTGCCGTCGCTGTCTCGCTCACAAAACTTCCTTTTCCTTTAATGGTATAGATATACCCTGTGCGTTCCAGTTCCTGATAGGCTCGCTGTACAGTGTTGGGATTTAATGACAATTCCATCGCAAGGCTTCTGACGGAAGGCATGGGCGAATCAGGCTGCAATATGCCGCACAATATCATCTGCTGGAACCGTTCAATGACCTGCTCGTATATCGGGCGTCTGTCCTTGTGGTCTATCAAAATCATTGTCATCTCTCCTTTAACTGTATTAATACACTTGATACAGTGAGTATACTATATGTGTAATTTGCTGTCAATATCAAGTCAAAAAAAAGCAGGAGAACATATAGTTCTCCGTTACAATTCAGCGCCCAGCCATAGTTGAATCTGGCGTATCCAAATAAAGCC
>CAJUQU010000403.1 GCA_910588595.1 uncultured Lachnospiraceae bacterium
CGCTCTTCCGATCTTCATCGGTGACGCGCAGACCGTTCACAAATCTTGCCTCCATGCCGACCTTCTCCACCCAGCGGCTGATCTCCCTGCCGCCGCCGTGCACGATGATCGGCTTAAATCCCACGAGCTTCAAGAGCGTCACGTCCTTGATGACATTCCGCTGCAGCTCCTCGTTGCTCATGGCACTTCCGCCGTATTTCACGACGATATACTTCCTGTTGAATTTCTGTATGTAGGGAAGCGCCTCGATCAGCACCTCCGCCTTTGACAGAACCTTGTTCATATCCAGTTCGTTCATTTTATATCCATATTCCTTTCCGATTTTATTCGCACCAATGCAGGTCTACACCTTACTCTGCAAGGCTGCCAAACCTGTCAATCAAACCGTTGATTTCATTCAGATCGATCCGCAGATTCCCATCATACAGATTCATACCGACATCTCCCTGCAGCGGATAGAGTCGCGGGATCCCCTCCTCCTCTCCGATATATACGATCAACAGCCTTTTTTCCGGATCGATCACCCAGTATTCCTTTACACCTGCTTCCATGTATTTGGTCAGCTTCACTGTCATATCCTTTTTTCTCGTGGAGCCGGATATGATCTCCAGCACGAAGTCGGGCGCCCCACAGATCCCAAAACGCCTCAGCCTGTCCTGTTTGCACAAGATGAACACGTCAGGCTGCACCATCGTCCGGTCATCACAGTCCAGCTGTACATCGGCAGGCGCGATAAAGGGTATGCAATCACCTTTATTTTTTTCGATAAATGCCAGGATCCTGGCATACACCATACCCGCGATCATCTGATGCAGCGGCGATGGCGATGCCATATCATAGATCACACCATCGATCAACTCGGCACGCCTGTCCTCAGGCATATTGTGATAATCCTCCAACGTATATTCTCCCTGACGCTTTTTGCCTTGCGATGTGCTGTAATAAGACTGTGCCTCGGCAACCATATTGGGACTGATGCTGTCTAAATGATACGTACATGCATCCTGAAACAGTGCGTTTTCCAATGCCGCCAAATCAGCTTCCATCGTGTCGGTGGTGTTACCCGCCAGAAACTTCCGGAGCGTTTCCACAGGGATCCCACTGTATTCGGAAAGTTTCGAAACACTGTAGCCCTTCTCAGCCTTTATCCTCAGAATCTCTGCCAATGTAATACTCATACCTCTCCCTCCCGTGCAAACATCACCTGCCAACAGCCTTCTATCAGGCACTGTTCTTCACCGTTATTCAGGCAGCACCGTACTACGAACGGTAGTCCGCGTTGATCTTCACATAGTCATACGTCAGATCACAGCCCCACGCCGTCGCTGTCTCTGTGCCCATCTTCATGTCGACGAGCACCGTGACCTCCGGCTCCGACAGAATCTTCGTCGCCTGCTCCTCGCTGTAGTCCGTCGCCGCGCCGTCCTTGTAGATCAGCATTTTGCCAGCCCTGCTCTCAAAGAAAAGCTCCACCTTCTCCGGGTCAAACTTCACGCCGGAATAGCCAAGTGCGCACAGAAATCTGCCGAAATTTGCATCGTGACCGTAGATCGCAGCCTTGCACAGGCTCGAGCCGATCACCGACTTTGCCAATATGCGCGCCTCCTGCTTCGTCGCCGCGTTGACGACCGTCGTCTCGAACAAAGCTGTCGCGCCCTCGCCGTCCCCCGCCATCTTTCTCGCCAGGCAGGTGTTCACATAGTCGAGTGCCTCACAGAAACTGTCGTACGCCGCGCCCTTCTCGGTGATCTCGGCATTTCCCGCCAGGGCGTTTGCAAGTATCAGACACGTATCGTTCGTCGACGTGTCACCGTCGACGGATATCATGTTGTAGGTATCAACGATGCTGCTGCTCAATGCCTCCTGCAAAAGTTCCCTGCTGATCGCCGCGTCCGTCGTGATGTAGGCGAGCATCGTACACATATTCGGGTGGATCATGCCGGAACCCTTGCTCATGCCGCCGATGGTCACTGTCTTGCCGTCAAGCTCAATGGTGACTGCGATCTCCTTGTTGACGGTATCGGTCGTCATGATCGCCCGGGAAGCTGTCGTTCCCGCCTCGACCGAGCTGTCCTTTGCCGCGACGAGCTTTCGGATCCCCTCGTTGATGCGTTCCATCGGAAGCTGCATGCCGATCACGCCCGTGGAGCCGACCAGCACTGCATCTTCGGAAATATCCAGCAGCCCCGACGCCGTGCGCGCCTCCTCGCGGCAGTAATCCATGCCCTGTTTACCCGTACAGGCATTCGCGATCCCGGCATTGACGATCACCGCCTGCGCGCAAGGACTGTTCTTCACGATCTCCTGATCCCACAGGACGGGCGCCGCCTTCACCACATTCGTCGTGAACGTCCCCGCGACCCTGCACGGTGCACAGCTGTAGATCAGCGCCATGTCCATCCTGTCCTTATATTTAATGTTTGCCGCCGTGCCCGCTGCCTCAAACCCCTTTGGCGCTGTCACGCCGCCCTGTATCTGTTTCATTGTCTTTGCTTCCTTTCTTAAAATTGATTAAGTGCTCATTAAAATACAGTTTTACTGCTATTCCTTTTTAGAATGTTCTTTTTATGATTTATTGGAAATATCCAAAAAGGATTTTATATCAATCATATATTCCCTAAAATAATTTTCCAATTTAAGTTTCTCTTCAAAATTTTGTCTTACTAATTCGGCTTTTATTCTGGCAATAACCCTCTTTTTATAATTTCCTATACCATCTCCCCAATACGTATATAATTCATTCCATATTGAATTATATTTAAGACATTTACTCGCACAATTGCTATAATATTCACAAATTTTTTTAAAAAAATCATT
>CAJUQU010000404.1 GCA_910588595.1 uncultured Lachnospiraceae bacterium
CCCGGAGGGGTAAAATGTAAACCCCCATTTGAAATGGGGGTTGCTAACTTAGAAACCTTTACATTCAGGAGAACGCCAGAAAGATTCTCAATGTAAAGGTTTCTTCTTTTCTAAAAGTCCCTGACCTGTAGAAAACAGGCGCGTGGAATCAGTTATCGTAAATAAACACTGCACAGTAGTATTTCCCACAATGATGTGCTATAATAGGCGTTAAAAGAACATACATAACTACAAAACAGGAAAGGATGAAAAAAATGACATTTGAATTTACGCAGGACTGCATTACCGGCATCGAAACGATAGATGATGAACACCGAAACCTTTTCGCACTTCTCTCAAAGGCTTATGTACTGGCATGTACTGAATACCACAGTGATTATTATCAGGAGCTGAAAAATATCCTCGAGGAGCTTGACGACTATGCGGAGACGCATTTTGCCCACGAGGAGGAATACATGGTGCAGATCCGTGATCCGGAGCTGATCCGCCAGCGCTCCCAGCATGCGTTTTTCCGCGATAAGGTGCGGGAATACGAATTTGTCAATATCGACAACGAGGAGGAACAGCAGCGGGTGCTCACGGAGCTCGTCAGATTTCTCGCAAAATGGCTCTACCGCCATATCCTCAGCAGCGATATCCTGATCGGCAAGCTGCCGCCGCTCGAGGAGTGGATGGTGCGCGAGAATCCCTGCGAGTTTACCGACGAATATCTGACGGGGATCGAGCTTGTCGACGCCGAACACAAAGAACTCTTCCGCATCGTCGACAAGGCGAACCAGCTGGTCAAAAACTTTGACAGCCTCTCCGGTTATGACAGCATCATGCAGATCCTGAATGAACTGAAAGAGTACACGAAAGAACACTTCGCAGACGAAGAGGAATATATGGAGGGAATCCAATATGAAGGTCTGAGCGCACAGAAACGCGCACACGAGGCTTTCGTCGACAAACTCGAAAACATCAGTCTCGACCAGATCGACGCGAATCCGCAGGAAAATCTGCAGGAATTGCTGGAGTTCCTGCTCGGCTGGCTGATCAACCATATCCTCTACACGGACAAAAAAATACCTGCAGTTTAAACGCCGAACCTGTCAGATTGGGGAACGGTTCAGAAATAGCATTTGCTCTGTCTGTCTCTGAACCGTTCCTTATAGTTCCCGGATTCACTCTGGGCTGACAGCAACGATTCCTTCTGCTATATTTGCTGTTCGGGAATGATCTCGACAGAAACAACACTGCAAGAAGGCAGCTCGATCTCAATCTCATTACTGTTATGCTTGAGCGCATGTTCTTTTATGATCACATTGTCCGGCTCATCAAAGGTATTGTGGGAGTGGACCTCTCCAGTCAAAATTCTCGCAGCAGCTTCTTTGATCCTGATATATGGAAGCTGACAGCAGAGAGAATAGCTTCGATGCAGAGACATATTCGCAATCGTAACGTGTATTCTGTTTTTATCATCAACTGAAGCAGACTGTGAGATACAGGCAATACCGTTTTCATAGTCATTGTCAACAAAACTGTAAAGCAATGTTCCGTCCATATGTTCCTTAAACAGATCCATTACATGATAGGTAGGCGTTTTTATCATCTTTTCTCCGTCTGTGAGTATAATGGCTTGAAGAACATTTACGGTCTGAGCAAGGTTCGCCATTACCACGCGGCGGCTGTGCGAATTAAAAATATTGAGATACAACGCAGCAACAACCGCATCACGCATCGTATTCTGCTGATAAAGAAACCCAGGATTTGTGCCGGGTTCAACATCGTACCAGCATCCCCATTCGTCAACGATCAGACCGAGTCTCTCATCGGGATCATGCAGATCAAGCATTTTTATGCTTCGCGAGATCGAGTTGTCGATCCCCTGTGTATTTTTCAGGCTCTGATAATACGCATCCTCCGTGAAATCTGTTGCGCTGCCCTTATGGGCAAAGTCATTTCCGAGAATGGTATAATAATGGAGTGTTACGGCATTGACAAGATCAAAAGCTGCACCCGATTTCAGTTTTGTAAGTAACGTTTCATTCCACTCATCATCGCCTCCGCAAGCGACCCTGTACAGCTTATTGTCACTGTAATTACGGCAAAAACTTGAATATTTGCGGTATTCTCCAGCATATTGTTCGGGCAGCATATTGCCGCCGCATCCCCAGCTCTCATTGCCGATTCCGACGTATTTGAGTTTCCACGGTTTTTCTCTGCCATTTTTTCTTCTCAGTTCGGACATAGGTGATTTTCCGTCAAATGTAATATATTCGATCCAGTCGGCTAGTTCCTGCGCTGATCCGCTTCCTACATTTCCCGCAAGATAGGGCTCCGCACCCACAAGCTCACAGAGGTCAAAAAACTCGTGTGTGCCAAAGCTGTTATCCTCATCCACGCACCCCCAGTTCACATTAGTGATATGAGACCGTTCAGAATTTGGTCCGATACCGTCCTTCCAGTGATATGTATCTGCAAAACAGCCGCCCGGCCAGCGCAGTACAGGAACTCTTATCTGCTTAAACGCCTCGATAATATCATTTCTGATTCCTTTTGTGTTAGGTATTGACGAATCCGGACCGACATAGATACCATTATAGATACATCGTCCCAGATGCTCCATAAAGTGACCGTATATCTCCTTGTTGATATGACTTTTTCTGTCAATAGGATTTACAAGCATGTTCATTTTTTTCATTTGATTTTCTTCCTTTCTCATTAATTTACTGAGTCGAACACTATCCAAAATACAGATCAGGCCTGTTCCCCGCCCGGCTTGACCGGATTCCTGTACATAAGGAG
>CAJUQU010000405.1 GCA_910588595.1 uncultured Lachnospiraceae bacterium
AGATGTGTGACCGGGTGATCATCATGAAAAACGGGGAGATTCTCGAGCAGGGGAAGGTTGAGGAGGTCTACGAAAATCCATCGACCGACTACACCCGGCTCTTGCTTGAGGCGGCGAATCTGTGACCAGGTGAAGGAAGGCTCTAAAGAGAGCGGTTATTTGCAGGGAAGACAGGGCAGAGATCAGTTTATGTGAGGATACAGTTATGAAGAAATGGTACGATGAAGAGTATGAATGGGAAATAGAAGTGATCGGGTTCAATAAGGACAATAACGAAACAGAAAGATTTTGCCGCAACGGTGAGGAGATCGGGGATAAATACACATGTACTTACGGCTGTCCGGTAAATGCGCAGGGACAGGGGATCTGTTCCAAGGTAATGATGATGTTGTTCCCGATCATGGAAGCAGTCAGAAGTGGCGGAGATCTGCAAAATGTCGGCGGGGATAGCAGGTACAGTAAGGTTGTTATGTGTCCCGACGGCTGTGTTCTGTTCAGGATCACAGCAAATCCGTTAGACAATGAAAATTTTTATAAAGGTAAGTTTTTTGATTGACGGGTCTGTGTGACAGGTGGAGGTTTCAGTAAATGCTGCAGTGTTTTTATCCAAAAGAATATCTGGATTCTACGTATCTGATCGATTTTGAAGAAAAATACAGACAAGGCTACAGGGGCATTATTTTTGATATAGACAACACGCTCGTGCCGCATGGACTGCCGGCGGACGAGCGTGCAACAGCCCTGTTCAAACGCCTGAAAAATATAGGTTATCACGTCACGATGCTCTCCAACAATAAAGAGCCGCGTGTGAAAATGTTCTGCGACGCGGTCGGCGCCCCTTACATTTTTAAGGCGGGTAAACCCAATCCTGCAAAGTACAGGGTGGCAATGAAAAACATGGGGACAGACGAGCGGAGTACGCTGTTTGTGGGGGACCAGATCTTTACCGATGTGTGGGGGGCGAACAAAGCCGGTATTTACGCCATTCTGGTGAAACCGATCCACCCCAGAGAGGAGATCCAGATCGTATTGAAGCGCTATCTTGAAAAAATTGTGCTGATCAGTTATCGCAGGTATGTGAATAAAAATCATTTTTAGACACAGATGCGTTGGAAAGTCTGCCGTACAAGCAGGTGTGCAAAAGATCCTGAGAGGCTGAATGAAATAAATGGGGGAACGATGATGCAGGTCAATGGGAAAACAAAAGTTTATGGAATCATAGGCAATCCGATAGAGCATACGATGTCACCGCTGATGCATGGTATGATTGCGGATGCGCTGGGGATTGATATGGTGTATGTGCCGTTCCATGTGGCACAGGGACAGCTCGAGGCAGCCATAAAAGGCGCCTGCGCGCTAAATATTCAGGGAATGAACGTGACTGTGCCATATAAGAGTGCAGTCATTCCCTATCTGACCGATATCCCTGTTGCGCGAACCAAAGAGATCGGCGCAGTCAACACGCTTGTGCGCGACGCGCGAGATGACAGGCAGGGATTTATCGGTTACAATACAGATCTTTCCGGACTTTGGCGCGCTATACAGAGTGACGGCGTGTCACTCGGGGACGAGGAAGTCATCGTACTTGGCGCAGGCGGCGTTGGGCGGGCAGTCGCCTATATGTGTGCAGGAAGCGCAAAGAAAGTATATCTGCTAAATCGTGACCGGGCGAAAGCGGATGCCGTGGCTTTGGAGATCAACAGCAAGCTTGGCAGATACGGACAGGACTGCGTGTCTGCGCTGGCGCTCTGTGATTACAGAAATCTTTTAACAGGATCGGAGAACAGGTATATCGTACTGCAGTGCACCAGTGTGGGGCTTGCGCCGAACGTAGATGATGTGGTAATAGATGACGGTGATTTTTATCACTATGTAAAATGCGGATATGACCTGATCTACACACCGTGGGAGACAACATTTATGAAGCGGGTGAAGTCAAACGGCGGGGTGGCATACAACGGGCTTAAGATGCTCTTGTACCAGGGAATCGATGCTTTTGAATTATGGAACGGCTGCAAGGTGACAAAGGACATTGTGGACAAAGTGTACCAAAAACTTTGTGAAAAAGTAAGGTAGGGCTGATATGATTTGAAAAAGAGTATCGAAATTTAACTATTTGCAAAATATTGATAGTATGGGTGATTTTCATGGAAAATATCATATTGACAGGCTATATGGGAAGTGGCAAGACGACTGTTGGAAGAAATATCGCAAAGCTAAAAGGATACACATTTGTTGATACAGACGAGCGGATTGTGGAGCAGCAGCACAGGAGCATCCGAGATATCTTTGCCACAGAGGGAGAACAGAAGTTTAGAGATATTGAGACAGCGTTGCTCAGACAGCTGATTGCGGAAGGGAAGGAACAGCTGGTCATATCGACTGGGGGTGGAATGCCCCTGCGGGCGGAGAACAGACAGCTGCTGTCCCGACTCGGTAAGGTCGTGTATCTGAAAGCAAATCCGGAAACGATCTATAACAGAATCAAAGGCGATACTACCAGACCACTGTTAGAGTGCGATGATCCTATGAAGCGGATCGAGGAGATGCTTGCAGCGAGGGGACCTTTATATGAGGAGGGAGCCATGCTCATAGTGGAAGTTGACGGACTGAAAAAGTCACAGGCGGCATCGGAGATCATAACAAAATGCAGTGTAACGTTTGCAAGTTAACCGGATCATATTTCACTCAAAATGCGGATAAATAGTGTCTGCTCATTAACTAAAAATCATGATGCTGGGGTCAAAAGCCCACGAAGTAACCTTGAAAATTTAATATTTTACA
>CAJUQU010000406.1 GCA_910588595.1 uncultured Lachnospiraceae bacterium
CTCCCACAAACTGTGCCGTACATCTGACAGAAAGCATTTTTCAAACACGCTCTAGCACTGGCACGAACCATGCAGTCCACAACTCTAATTTCTGTCTGGATGGAGCACTAGATAACCTGTACATCTGACTTGTCGGTTTTTCAACAGTTCCTTATCTTTTGAAATTTTATACCTGTAATTATTATATACCCAAATTCCGCATTCCTCAATCTGTTTCTTTATGAACACTTACATTTTCTTTCACTGCACCCAATTTCCCATAATTTTTTATCACAAAGAAAAAAGGGAGTTTCGCTCCCCTCTTCTCTCTGACTTCAAATCGCATCCTATTATTCATGATTGCTGATGATAACGCGAACACTGTTTTCCACCACGTCATACCGTGGTACCCTAAGATGCTTCACAAGCACCTTGTATGGATCGAGCTCGTTGCTGAGCACCATCTTCATGATCACTGGCGAGAAACCGCTTACCAAAGCCACGCCGAGCGCATTCTCCCTGAGCGGGATCGTATTTGTCCTGCTGCAGATATTCCAGAATACCAGTCTTGGCAGACGGTAACCATGCGCTGCATATTTTCTGGCAAACATTTCGAACAACTTTACATCCGGTGATCCCCCACCGTTTCTTGCTACAGACGCGTCAAACTCCATATCCGACAGGATCAGCAGATTTGTCGGAAGCTCTTCTGGTGGCATATGGTATTTAAGCGCTGCATCCAGTATCAAGTCAAACACCGCTTCGATATTCGTATTTGCCACCTCGTTGTGGGTCATGGCAATTTCCAGCTTGTCATGAAGCGTTTTTCCCTTTGACAGGTCAACAAACTGCGGCGTATAACTGAACGTGATGTAGGTATCCTTGAACTGTCCCGTACAGTGCTCCGCAAAATAGATCGCAAGCGCATTTGCCACATCAAGGCATGTCACATTGGAACTGCCCACCTGGGCAAGCATACTCCCTGAACCGTCTGCAATGCAAAGCGTATTTCCATTGCCCTGCACATAATCCGGCAACGCTTTCCACAATTCCTCCAGTGTGTCGTCATAGGATTTCAGATGCCGCAGCCACAACTTAGTATCCATATAAGAGTGAGCAATGTCGTGCGGATAGAGCACACTCGCGTGGATCTGCTTCTCACCCTTTTTCACCGCACCTAAAAACTCTCTGCGCCGTTCCTCATCATTTCGCAAAAATGCTATGTTGTATATCAGATTTGCCCTTGACGGAACTGCCTCATAGTTGATGTCTGCCCACTGTTTGCTGCTCATCTTTACTTCCACGACATCTATATACTTTCGGAATGCAGACAACATCTGTCTGTACTGCCTGCTCGTCATGGATAGTCTTTTTGCCAGCCTGCGCGCCATCTGCTTTGCATAGCCTGACGAGGCGTTTTCAGATGGAAGCCACTTCGCACACAGGCTGATCGAGAGTCCTCTCTCCTTGTTCACACGATCCTCCTGCAGCTGACGCTGGATCATCTCCACCACTTCGCCCTCGAGTGGCGAATCCATCAGTGCCACCACGATATCCCACCGGGAATACTCTGGAATCAACGGCAGCAATGCCCGCGCGATCTCAATATGATTTTGTGCCAGATAGAACATGATCGTCTTGAACAATCTGCGCTCTCCAAGCCCCTGGCGTACATCACCAACATAGAAGAGCCACCGTAGCGCAAGCATCACGTCCTCATAATATGCTTTCACAAACTGCACTGCGATCTTTTCCGGCGAAGCAGATCGGAACGAGGAAACTGCAAAATTTAAGTCAACCAGAGCCTTTCCCGATGTTTTGTACCCGAGTGCGCCGTTTTCAGTCACAGAAGTATTGTATTCGTTATCCAATATGTTCTTAATATTCTGCATGAATCCCATTTTGATTTCCTCCTTCTACACACGAACTCCCCTTCGCCCGCTTTGGCGGGCTCTCCAATCAGGATCGTGAAATCATTGATCTTATACCAATATTTCAGAAAATGGAACTGGCAGGATTCGAACCTACATCAGTATGCGCCAGAAGTATTACTGCATGAGCTTTTGTCAAAGCTCCTTTTCATACCACTTTCCCATTTAAGCTACAGTTCCATGATATTGCATTTAATGACTATGAGAATGGAACCGACAGGACTCGAACCTGCAACCTGTGGGATATCCACCAGATATAAAATTGCTGTATGAGTTTTTGTCAAAACTCTTTTTACACCGCTCTATCCAGTTGAGCTACGGTTCCGTGATTTTATATACTATTATTGGGGCTATTCGGATTCGAACCGAAGAGTATATAGAAAATTGCTGTTAGAACCTTTGTCAAGATTCACTGCTCCGCCACTGAGCATTAGCCCCACAATAATCTATTATATTTTGAGTGAAAACAGGACCAGTCGGATTCGAACCAACGACAAGGGGATTAAGAGTCCAATAAAAAATTGCTGCATGAGCTTTTGTCAAAGCTCCTTTTTTTCCTGCTCTACCAACTGAGCTATGGTCCTATAGAAGTGGCAGGGAGACGCCGTAAAACCACTTACGTATGTTTGATTGCTGTGTATGCCTTTACCAAGGCATGTTTTCCGTCTCCATTCCACTTCATAACTCTACTATATCACATGTTCTGTTATAAAACAATATACCTGTGGTATAAACAGCTCCTGCTGACATTCTGTTACATTTTTTTTGCACACAAAGTATGAAAGAACTAGAGCGTGTTAGAAAAATCATTCCCGCTATCTATATAACGACGCCATAGCGTCGTATTCACCACTTTGCGTGATATTTGCACC
>CAJUQU010000407.1 GCA_910588595.1 uncultured Lachnospiraceae bacterium
ATGTCGTGGTTCCATTCCCTGACGACGCCGGAAACCATTTCGCATATTGCCGGCTCATCATCGCATATTGCAATCTGATACATTTTATACCACCCTGCCCTCTGTCCCTGAGCTTGTTTGGCGTTTCTGCACTGTTGTCACAAGGACCTCTATGATGTAATTCAGTATATCGAATACAACCGCAAAAGTAAATTTGATTTGGACAAAAGATTGAAATAAATGTATGAAATATCGATTTTGGTACATACTGAATCCATAAAACAATGAACGTTCCTCGTTTCAACACGCTAAAACTGAGAAAGGCATGGTTACTCATATGTATCAAGTATTTGAAGAAAATAAGAAATATATGTCAGAACTGCTCCATTCCGATGAATCTTTTGATATCGTGAGCAGAGATGTGCTAATCGGTGACAAAAATGCCGTATTCTACTTTGTCGATGGATTCTGCAAAGATGTATTGATGCAGAAACTGCTGCAATTTCTGATGGGCTTAAAGGCTGATGATATGCCGCAGAACGCAAAAGAGTTAAACCAGCTGATGCCTTATGTCGAGGTGGACACTACCAAGGACTTCAACGAAATTGCAAAAAATGTACTCTGCGGGGTGTTTGCAGTCATCATCGACGGTTTTGACGAATGTATCCTGATCGACTCGCGCACCTATCCCGCGCGCGGCGTGTCAGAACCGGATAAAGATAAGGTTCTGCGCGGCTCCAAAGATGGCTTTGTGGAGACCGTGGTGTTCAACACCGCACTGATCCGCCGCCGGATCAGAAGCACGGATCTGCGCATGGAAATGCTCAGTGCCGGAAAAGCGTCCAACACGGACATCGTAATATGCTATATGGACAGCCGGGTCGACAAAGAATTTCTGAGAAAAATACGCGACCGCATCAAGGATATAAAAGTCGATGCATTGACTTTAAATCAGGAAAGCCTTGCCGAGTGTCTGTTTACCTCGAAATGGTACAATCCATTTCCAAAATTCAAGTACACAGAACGTCCTGACACTGCTGCAGCGCAGATCTTAGAGGGAAACATCATTATCTTAGTGGACAACTCGCCCTCCGCGATGATCCTGCCGATCAGCATACTGGATATGATACAGGAAGCGGATGACTTTTATTTTCCGCCCCTCACGGGTTCCTATCTCAGGCTTTCGCGCTTTTTGATCTTGATATTAACGTATTTTGTCACACCCACATTCCTGCTGCTGATGCAGAATCCGGACTGGATCCCGCCCGCATTTGACTTTATCGTGGTGAAGGAGGATATCAATGTCCCTCTGATCTGGCAGTTTCTGATCCTGGAACTTGCGATCGACGGCTTGCGGCTTGCGGCAGTCAACACGCCGAATATGCTGTCCACACCCTTGAGTGTCATGGCAGCGCTGATCCTTGGCGAGTTCTCAGTAAAGAGCGGCTGGTTCAATGCCGAGGTCATGCATAATGCTATAAAACCTTATAAAATCAAGGCTTCTAAGCCTATTACATATATATTTACACCAGTTTTACACCAAATCACCAATCAGCCAATTCCCCTCATCACTCTAAAGAATTCTTCATTGACAAAATCATCTTCGACTGATATATATACATTTTCCGTTGTTTTATAAGATGCATGACCTACTATTTTAATAAGCGCATTAGGATTCATATTAAGTTCAGCCATTCTAGTACAAAAAGTGTGCCGACAGATATGACAAGTAATGTTAGGTAATTTTTCTTCATGGTTAGTGTTATATTCATTCACTATCTTATGTGCATACTCATTGAACCTAGCAGTCAATATGGGTAATCCTGATCGGGTGTGCAACACAAAACTCTTATATCCATCAACACATGAATTAAATTTAAGTGAATCAAAGTAGGTGGTTTCTTTTAATTCTTTTAGCAGTTCATACACATCATCTGACATTGGAACCTTTCTTTTACCATTTGTAGTTTTAGTTGCGTCAATGTGATATGATGTTCTGCTTTTATCATCTCCCTGGATAAATTGATGATCCACATTAATAGTTCGATTTTTTAGATCAATATCATTCCATGTAAGTCCTGTCATTTCTCCAACCCTGAGTCCCGTCAACAGCATTAACTTAAACCCTAGAAGATAATTATACCCCCATCTTGCATTCTCGCAGGCGGTCAAAAACAAATCAGTTTCTCTCTTTGTTAAAGCTGTTCTGGTGCTAATTTTTTTGTATGGATCAATGCATTTCTTGGCAAAATTCCGTCTAATCATATCATCTTCAAATGCCATTTCTAAAATTCCATTGATGTATTTGTGTATACATTTGATAGTACCATTAGAATATCCTTTTTCTGAAAGCTCCTTATAAAACAAAACTATATCAGATTTAACAAGCTGATTGAGTTTATATTTCCCAATCCAGCTATTTCCAATCCAGCGATCATATTCTGTCCTATACTTAAATTTTGTTCTTGGCTTGATGTTAACATTTTGTTCCAAATATCTGTCGAACATTTGGTTCAAGGTCATATCTGTAGTGTATATACCCTGCAAAATGTCTTTATTGATTTCTTTTTCTCTGATTCTCAATTCATTTAGTGTTGGTGCATAAATAGTTTTTCTTTCTTTATGAGCATCATAATAGCGATACATGTACGTACCATCTTTGCGCTGTGTCTCTCCTTTGTTTAATACTTTTCCTTTATTATCTTTCCTTCTTTCCATAATAATTTATTTACCCTCCTTTTGAAAGGAGCCTCAATGTGAATATAATTATATCACATCAAGACTCCTTTGTGAATT
>CAJUQU010000408.1 GCA_910588595.1 uncultured Lachnospiraceae bacterium
TAAACCTCGGTTACCATGGCATAATACTCCGTGATGTTGCTAATCCAAATACTATAACCAAACCAGAACAGAAGCAGTGTTCCGATAACCGTCCCCATTCTCCATCTCTTTGATTCGCACAATTTACACCATATTCTAGAACCCAGCTTATTCGTCCATTCTGTATAAGACTTCCATTTATCGCCTTTTACGTAAGAAGCAATATAAGAAATCACTTTACAAAATAGAAAGACGCACATAAAAACAGCCGAGCAAAAAGCGAACCAATATATTATTCCCTGATTTCGGTATTGTGCAATCATATAACCAATAGAGCAGTACGTCGCCAAAGTCAGTATTTTTTCAATAAGATCCGCAATCTCCATCAAATCTGCTGGTTTATCTGTACCTTCCCCTTTTATTTTCCCCGCATTACCAGAAATACCCCTGAATTCCCTGATTAATGCGGCAAAGGCAGAATGGGTCGCTGATACTTTTTTCTTAATGACCTCTTTTAGTAGCTCATTTTTTTCCTTTAAGCCGCAAAGTATCTTTTGTATTTTATCTGCCATACGTTCTTCCTCCCGAAGCTGTATCTGTTAAAGTTCTCTGCATCTTCATATTTGTGATTATGCCGGATCGCAGCCCGGCTTTCCTCCTAGATTTTCTTTGGTATGCGCTCCGGCACAAACGATAATGAATGCCGGTCACACAAATATCTTCTTTTGGGGGCTTCTGTTTCTCCCTTTATTGTTTTATACTAATTCTGGTATCGGTATACTACAGAGCACGTCATAACGTCTGGAGTCCCAGAAGCCGAATATTTATAAGTTGCAGCTATCCCTTTTGCACAAACGATTGGCGCTTTCAAGCCCGGATACTTATGAATTTAACCAGCATATATGCATGGTTTCACGCAGGGATGGCAGTCAATGCCGATACCGCCTTCAGCTCTGCTCCCAAACACGAATGGAGGTATGTATTATGGCATCTTCTAATAAACACTCAAAACTCCGGGCATGCGATGAGGGGCGTTACACCTCAGATGGCCTGAAGAACGTAACCCTTGATGATGGAACGCGCGTCGTCACATCACCATCGAATGACATCAAGCGCCCAGTCTGCGGGTCAGTCGATGTGCACAAATCTATCCTGATGGCGGCTGCATGCGTCACAGACAAGGAGTCCTTGAACGCTGTCTTTTATGTCAGACAGTTCACCTCTTCGAACAGCGATATCCGCCTGATGGCGGAATGGTTCGCTTCTTATGGCGTTCAGGATGTCTGCATGGAGTCAACCGGGAAATACTGGATCCCTGTCTACGACATCCTGGAGCAGAATGGGATAAAGCCCATCCTGACCCACCCAAAGTATGTGAAGCAGGCCAAGGGCAAAAAGACGGATTTCCGTGACGCAATCCACATCGCAAATCTCTTCCGCATGGATCTGGTCGCTGCTTCTTTTATCCCGCCGGCGGACATCCGGGATCTGCGTGAATTATGCCGTTACCGGTTAAAGCTCACATATATCCGGACTTCTGAAAAAAACCGGTTCCAGAATTCCATGACCATCTCGAAAGTGCGCCTTGACTCTGTCTTTACAGACCCATTCGGTAAATCGGCCAGAGACATTATGTCATACCTGATTCAAACAGACCCGGATAAGGTGAGCGATGAAAAAATCCTCAGTTTTGTACGGCGCGGCGTCAAGGCTTCCCCGGAAGAAATCCTTGAGAGCATCCATGGTTATGAATTCATTGGTGCCCAGCGGGACAAACTTGAGGTCATCCAAACACATATGGATGATCTGAATAAATGTATCGACATGATCGATGAGAAGCTTTCCTATTACCGTTTGAAATACAGCAAGGTCATCCTCCACCTGGTCACCATGGTCGGAATATCCGAGGAATCCGCCCTCTACATCCTTGGTGAGATTGGGGCTGACATGTCCGTATGGCGGGACAGCGATTCCATTGCTTCCTGGGCGGGTCTTTCCCCCGCAAATAATTCCAGTGCGGGGAAGAAGAAAACCACCAAAATCGGAAAGGGCGGTCATTATCTAAAGCCACTCATGGTGCAATGTGCGCTCGCCGCCATCAAAAGCACTAAGAAGCATCCCTATTTCTATTATAAATATTTGACGATCAAAAAACGCCGGGGCCATAAAAAGGCCATTATTGCCATCGCAAGGAAAATGCTTGTGGCAATCTACCATATGATAAGGGATGACAAAGACTTCGAGCCTATTGACTATGAACAGGTTGTAACACGCAAACAATCTCAAAAGGAGCTGAATCTTACAAATATCATCGAATTCCTCGGGGAGCATGGAGTCGATCTGGAAACAATCCGCACGGTTGAGACGCAGTGTTCACAGGCGGGCCAGGCTGGGGAGGGAACTAACATCGGCAAACCGAAAAAAAGCCGACAGAAAAAGCAACCTAAATCCAAGACCGAGGCAACGCCCACAGAACAAAAACCTGCAAAAAGGCGGGGAAGACCTCCCAAGTCCCCACAGACGAAAAGCCAGTCGTCCACTCAGCCTGCGGCAGCTACAGCTTGAAAATAGATTGCTGTAACTGATTATACTATATTTTCTGTGATCTTCCAAGTCTGTCTGTAAAAAACAGAATTTCGGAAGGTTTGTTTTTTATACCCTTTTCTACGTTACAAACCGCTAGAAGCATTCATACTTTACATGGAGTAAAAAGTATATCATACTCTTTTTTCATATTTGTGATTATGCCGGATCGCAGCCCGGCTTTCCTCCTAGATTTTCTTT
>CAJUQU010000409.1 GCA_910588595.1 uncultured Lachnospiraceae bacterium
AATGCGGTGCAAATATCACGCAAAGTGGTGAATACGACGCTATGGCGTCGTTATACAGATGGCGGGAATGATTTTTCAAACACGCTCTAAGATATACAAAATGAAGTTGTTAAATATGCATGCATTAGTATATAATGGTGATATGGTACAACATGAAATTTTTTCAGAAAGGAGTTATCATATTGACACATATTGAGAAGGCAACGGATTTTCTGATGCAGGAATTTCATTGTTCACAGGCTCTTACAGGTGCATTTGCAGAGGAATTTGGATATAATCTTAAAAATGTCATGAAGATCAGTACTTGTTTTGGCGGCGGAATGCACCGGGGAGAAGTGTGCGGGTGCATTACGGCGGCGACGATGATATTCGGCATGGCGTTCGGGTTGTATGAACCGCAGGATAAGAAGCTCGAATCGTTTGGCTATAAGAATGCAGATGAATTTTTTATCGTTTTCGTGAGAAGATGGGAGGAAAGACGCTCTGCAAAGAGATTCTTGGCAGAGATTTCTCAAAGCCGGAGGAGCTTGTCGTGATCCGCAGGGAAGGTCTGGTCAAGAAGGTATGCCCGCATGTTCTGAAGGTAAGCATAGAGATCATTGAAGATATCCTGAAACGGCGGGACGAGGAAGGGGGATACATACGTCTTGGCGCTGTGGGGGTCGAGGATGCAGAGAAGATCCAGACGGTCATAAAGAATGTAAATAAACAGAATCAGTTCAGAAGTAATGTGCACGAGCTGCTGCTTACGTCTGGCAGGAAGATCGGTTTTATACAGTTTGATATCAGGCGCTTCAAGATCATCAATGATCTTTACGGTGAGAAGTTTGGCGACGAAGTACTGTTTTTTATAAAGGACAAGCTTGGCGGAATGTGCAATGACAGGCAATTTTATATAAATCTCAGAAGTGATGTGTTCATGGTGGTCACGGAATATGATCATGACAAGGACCTCATGTGTTTTATCAGTCAGATCGAGGAGGTGTCTGCTTCGTTTAAGAACGTAAAACTGCAGCTTGCTTTTGGGGTGTACTCTGTCGATGACAGGGAGATGGAGATCCGACAGATGGAAGACAGGGCGGCGATGGCAAGGACAGCAGCAAAAGAAAACGTTGTCTCGAATGTCATCTTCTATGAGGAACAGTTCAAGGAGTTCCTCTACACCCGCAAGTTTATCGAGGAAAATATGCTTGCCGCTGTTGAGGAGAAACAGTTCAAGATGTATCTGCAGCCAAAGTACAGTATTTCGCAGAACAGGATCGTCGGTGCGGAGGCGCTTGTACGTTGGATCCACCCTGAGAGGGGGATGATCTATCCGAATGAGTTTATTCTGGTGATCGAAGAAAATGGATTTATCAAGATGGTCGATTACTACATTTGGGAGGAAGCGAGCCGTTTTATTAAAAAGTGTATCGAAATAGGTATCGAGGACTGCCCTGTGTCCGTAAACGTGTCAAGGCACCATCTCAAGGACATGGAATTTGTGCATGTCCTGCTGGACGATATCAAAAAGTATCACATCGAGAAAAAGCTTTTGGAGCTTGAGATTACAGAAACCGCGAACGATGAGCAGATCGGGCAGGCTGCGATGCGGCTTAAGCTTGATGGTTTTACATTGCTGATGGACGATTTCGGGAGTGGGTATTCCTCGTTGAATGTGCTGCTTGAAACACCGTTTGACGTTATAAAGCTGGACAAAAAGTTTATGGATAATATGATGTCTTCTGACAAAGGAAAACTGATCCTGGAGCATATGGTATCCATGGCACAGAAATTGGGGCTCGGACTTCTGGCGGAGGGTGTGGAGACCAGGGAGCAGGTGGAACTTCTCGATAAGATTGGCTGTGATAATGTGCAGGGATATTATTTTGCCAGGCCGATGCCGCAGGAAGAATTTTTCGAGCTGCTGAAAAAGGACAGAAGCGCCAGAAAATAGTTTGCAAAAAAGTAAAAGTATTGAAAATATGCAGGAGGGTGAATCAATGGTAAAACATGTGATATTATGGCAGTTGAAAGATGAGCTGTCCGACAGTGAAAAGTCGGATACAAAGGCAGGGATCAAGGCAGGGCTCGAGGCACTTCAGGGAAAAATCCCCGGGTTGATCCAGATAAAAGTGGAGATCGATCCGTTGGCGTCCTCCAATGCGGACGTGATGCTTGATTCTGTGTTTGAGAGTGAGGAGGCCTTGAAAGCCTATGCAGTGCATCCGGAGCATGTAGCCGTAGCAGACGGCAGGGTACGTCCTTATGTAAAGATGAGAGTCTGCATGGACTTTGAGATCTGAGTGTCGCATAGAATTACAAAAAATTGAAAAAAATTTTAAAAAGTACTTGCTTTTTTTGAAAAACTGTTGTATGATTTAATAGTTGTCAGCAATACAGAAAAACGGACAGCAGAATATAACAGTTATGGCTCGTTGGTCAAGCGGTTAAGACGTCGCCCTCTCACGGCGAAAACAGGGGTTCGATTCCCCTACGAGCTGTTGACTGTTTTAAACAGCCCAACCCGTTAAGAACGCTGCAAATACCGAATGTTTGGTGTTGCGGTGTTTTTTGCTTTTCAAAGTCAGATGTGATTTTTATCGTATGTGACCTTCTTAAGCCCCATTGAGTATCATTTTCGCTTAAACCAGTAGCAGACTTGAAATTAGCATATAGTTTCGAGTATAATTTATTTAAGCGTACGGGAAAACATCAACAAGAAATTCAAAAAATTTGAAATGTGGTTTTTAAAGCATGAC
>CAJUQU010000410.1 GCA_910588595.1 uncultured Lachnospiraceae bacterium
GTGGACGAGGGATACAAGACGGAGATAAAATCGCAGGTTCAGAGTGCGATCTCGGTGATCCAGAGCGAGTATGACAAATTTCAGTCGGGGGAGAAGACGGAGGCGGAAGCGCAGGAGGATGCCAGGAATTTTGTGCGTGCCATGCGGTACAGGGATGACCAGAGCGGATATTTTTGGATTGACGGCATGGACTATGTGCTGGTGATGCATGCGGTCCTGACAGATCAGGAGGGGGACAACCGCAAGGATCTCAAGGATCAGAATGGCGTCATGATCACACAGTCGGTGGTGAATGTCTGCAAGAGTGCGGATAAGGGCGGTTATAACGAGTTTTATTTCACAAAGTCGGACGGTGTGACTGTTGCGCCAAAGATTGCGTACTCACAGCTGTTTGAGCCCTGGGGATGGGCTGTCTGCACAGGAAATTATGTCGATGACATGAATGCTGCCAAGGGTGTTGTCAGGGATGAGCTGGACAAGGAATACATGGGTGTGGTGATCCGGTCAAATGTAGTGTTCATATTTACCATTGTGATCGCGCTTGTCGGGGCGTTTGTTGTCGGCAAGAGGATCGTTGCACCGCTAAAGAAAATCCAGGGATTTGCACAGAAGTTATCTGAGGGCAATCTGACCACCCATGTGGATATACGGACAAGAAATGAGATCGGGCAGACAGCGGATGCCTTGCATGTGGCACAGGAAAATATGCGCGGTCTCCTGCAGGGGATAACGGAAGTGTCCAATGGTGTGGGGGATGCACTCGGCAATTTTGATAAATCTTTCAACAATATGAA
Source organism: uncultured Lachnospiraceae bacterium (assembly GCA_910588595.1). GTDB lineage: Bacteria > Bacillota > Clostridia > Lachnospirales > Lachnospiraceae > COE1. Next base: position 795 of record CAJUQU010000410.1, read on the forward strand.
AGAATCCATTTCACAGGTATCCATTGCGGTGGAATCGATCGCGGAGAATGTGACAAAACAGGCGTCGTCCACTGACGAGGCGAACGGTAATGTCGTTACAATGGCAGAGCAGATCAATCATACAGGTACAGAGGTAAAGAGTCTGAACCAAAATGCTGACGAGATGAACCGGATCAGTGAGCAGTCCATGGAAACACTCAAACAGCTGATCGAGATCTGCAGTAAGACGCGTGTGCGCATTTCGGCAATGGCAGAGCAGACGGCGAGCACCAATAAGTCGGTAGAGCAGATTCATGTGGCGGCGAACCTGATCAATGAGATCTCTGACCAGACGAGCCTGCTGGCACTGAATGCAAGTATTGAGGCAGCGAGAGCCGGGGAAGCAGGGAAAGGTTTCTCTGTTGTGGCAGATGAGATCGCCAAGCTGGCGAGCCAGTCCACCAATTCGGTGGAGGAGATTGGCAAGACTGTAGTGGAGCTGCAGAACAATGCAGAGAAATCTGTGGTAGTGATGAAGGAGATCAACGAGGCGGTGGAGCTGCAGGTAAATTCTCTGACAGAGACACAGCATATTATGGAGAGACTGAATCAGGAACTTGTAAACTGCTTTGCGTCGGTGCAATCCATTGACGCGATGACACAGGAGATCGATGGGCAGCGGGAGAATGTCACAGGGACACTCTCATTACTGAATGATCTGGCGCAGGATAACGCGTCCGTTGCGGAAGAGACCTCAGCGATGTCCACAGAGCTTGCAAAGATGGTGGATGATTCCAGCCAGATTGTGGACGACCTGGAAGGAAAAGTTGAAACATTGATCCAGGATGTGAATAAGTTTTCATTGTAAAAAATTGAAATTAAAAAATAGAAATGCCCCCTAAAAGGGCATTTCTATTTTTATGCGCAGGGGAAGATGGCTCTTCCCTACTCGATTTCCGGATTGTCGTTTGGAAAAGGGGCGGCAGTACTGCTTTCCTTCTCATCGACGGGCGTCCATGCATTTCCAAACGGAATGTCGCGGAACAGTGCGGCAAGCCCGGTGATCTGCTTTAGGCGCAGGATCTCGTCCCGTTCCATGCCAAGGTGTTTGGATATCCACGCATCAGAACGACCTAATTCGTGCAGTTCCTTGATGATGTTGCTCATCAGATCCACGCTGTGGGATCCCCTCGCACGGTTGTGGCGGATCGTGCTTGCCATGCGGTGGTCAAGTGGTTTGTTGATGACGGACACGGGCAGCATGCCGTTCTCCCGCTCGTAGATATCGGGGTAGTCCATCATGATGCGGTAGCGGTGGAATCCGTCCACGATGATATAGCTGTCGTCAGGCTCATCGTGATAGCAGACGATCGGCATTGTGTAGCCGTCCTCCTTGATACTGTCATACAGGAGTTTGAGCTCGGGCGGTGCCACGGAATTGGGATTGTATGTGTTGGGTTTGATCTTTTCAACAGGAACTGAGATCACTTGATATACAGGACTGTGATATGTCATAAAACCTCCCTCCTGCCAACTCCCGGAAATTAAGGCATTGGCACAAGTCTGCAAAACTTGTCTATTCAGTTAACTACGCTTTTATATTTTTGTTTTAGCAGGTTGATGCTTTCTTTCTGCTGTTTGGTAAGCCCAAAACCCATAAAGCGGCAGATGTGATCGTTCTTTAGGATACAGTAACACATCCGTTTCCAGCTCGGGATATCTTTGGAGGACTTGATGTCGTCAGTGTGATCAGGGATTTTTCCGTCAAACACAATACGTGAGTTTTTCATAAGTGTATAGTTGGATACACCGTTGCGATGGACATTGTAACCGTGGGCGATGAGTTCCTCGATCGTTTTTTCCTCGAGACCGCCGCCGACATTGTGCCAGAAATCGATGAGATCGGAAGAGCACACGTCTGAACTCCAGTCACTGACAACCATCTCG
>CAJUQU010000411.1 GCA_910588595.1 uncultured Lachnospiraceae bacterium
CGACCACCGAGATCTACACTCTTTCCCTACACGACGCTCTTCCGATCTTAGCTTTTCTGGATCTTCTCGATCACGGACGGCTCCTGCATCATACAGCCGCAGAGCGCGATCTTCTTATGCGGAGCTTTCTTTTTCATGTTGTGCACAAATCCCAGTCTGCCGTACACCCGCTGGTTTGCATTGTCGCGGACGGTACAGGTATTGTAAAAGACCAGGTCTGCCGACTCGTCCTCTATCATCTCAAAACCGATATTTTCGAGAATGCCGATCAGCTTTTCGCTGTCCTTGGCATTCATCTGGCAGCCAAATGTCTCCCCGTCCGCCGTGAGACGTCTGCCCAACCGCTCACTCTCGGCATCCACGATCCCGCGCGCTTTTTTGATAAAATAATACTGGCGCATCGGTTCGTCCGCCGGCGCCTCCTCTCTCAGATCGATCGTTTCCAATATCGCTTCCAGTTCTTCGTTTTTTATCATGATAAAATTAACTACCTTTCTTTGGAACTGTTAAGAAATAACAAATTCCTAAATACTTTTCCTTTTGAAATCCTGATACCTATCACAGTATAGCCTATCCATTCCGGTTTCGCAATAACATTCATAAAACATGTCCTTAAATACCAGAACGCGCTTCATGACTTCGTGTGTCAAATCACCTCTGCGCAAAGCTGCACAAAAAATTCCCATAGGTATGTTTCCATCCTTACCTGTGGGAATCAAACTCCGGAGCTGCTCCCTGCACAATAGAACCATCCTCCATTGAAACCGCATAATAAGAGTACCCCCCTTTTACGGACATGACGATTGGAAGATGACGATCCCAAAATTTTTCGATATTGCTTTTCCACTCAGCATCATTCCCAGCACTTTCAAGACTGATCAGTTCCCACTCATTCCATTGAAACGCCTTATCACCCTGTATATCAAAATCCTCTGTCCCCAAAAACCATGTCGTTTCGTCAGGGCTTACCATATGCTTAACGCTTCTTACAAACTCAAGCCACTCCTTTGGAATATGGTCGTATCTGTTTGTCAGAACTGCCGGAATACCATTGCCCTGCATTTCATCCAGCTCAATGTCCCAGCCAATATCTCTCAAGTATGCGATAATTGTATTAACCACTTTTTTACTCCTATTAAACTTCCAATTTCTTTGTAACTCCTCAGTGCAACTATTTTGTTAAGCGCTCTCTTTCATAGTATACAGGATTCCACTCATTCGCACAACATAAATATTTCCTTCATATTAAAAAACAAATCGCCTACAGTGATATTTTGTGCTATATTAATAATGGATAGCAATTACTAATAATCAAGAAAGGAAAAACACGATGCCTAAAAAGATCAACACAAAAAAATACCTCGAATATATCCTCGAAGAAACAAAGAAAATCCTGGCAATCGACAGTCCGTCCGGCTTCACCCAAAAAGCGGCAGAATACGTAATGAACGCCTACACCGCTCTTGGCTACACACCTGTTCAGACTGTAAAGGGCGGCGTACTCTGTGAGATTGGCGGACATAAGGAACCAAACAACGCCCTCATGATGGAAGCGCATATTGATACGCTCGGCGCAATGGTCTGCGATATCAATTCCAATGGCTGTCTCAAGCTCTCTCCTGTAGGAGGAATGAACCCGAACAATGCCGAGGCTGAGAACTGCAAGGTCTACACACGCGAAGGCAAACTTTACACGGGCACTTTTCAACTGTGTGACGCATCGATTCATGTAAACGGCAAATTCAACGAGACGAACCGCTCTTATAATGATATGGAGGTCGTACTTGACGAGAATGTCAAGACCCAAGAAGATACTCGTGCACTCGGTATCATGCCCGGCGATTTCGTCTGCTTCGATCCGCGTACTACCATCACCGAAAGCGGTTATATCAAGAGCCGTTTCCTTGACGACAAGCTCAGCGTAGGCATCCTTCTGGGCTTTGCAAAGTATGTAAAAGAAGAAAAGATCGCGCTGCCCAGAAATGTATATCACCACATCACCGTGTACGAGGAAGTCGGGCACGGCGGGGCAGCTTCGATTCCGTCAGATGTATCAGAAGTACTCTCTGTGGACATGGGCTGCGTGGGGAACGGACTCACCTGCACAGAACATCAGGTTTCTATCTGCGCTAAAGACAGCCAGGGTCCCTACAATTATGAGATCGTATCAAATCTCATCGCTGCTGCAAAACGCCAGAAGCTTGACTTCGCAGTTGACGTCTACCCGCACTATGGCTCCGATGCGGACGTGGCACTCACCGCCGGATATGATATAAAACATGGTCTGATCGGTTCCGGCGTGTACGCATCGCACGGCTATGAGCGAAGCCACAAGGACGGCGTTCTGAATACGTTTTTGCTGTTGACGGAATACCTGAAATAACGCCTTTGCATTATCCTATACAACAAAAAAGGATGCTTCTGCATCCTTTTTTGTTGTATAAAAGTGAAACTGAATTCCCCAAAAAGTTTAACTCTTACACATGTCCCAATTACACTTGATTGTCCTCTATGCAAACACTTCCCCAAGATGCTTCCAGAGCCAATCCCCTTTACACATATGAAACTCCGTTAAAACTTCTCCTAAACTATGTTCAAAAAGAACTGTGTTCTTAAAATATGTAACGTTGTTTCTGTGAATAAATTATTACATATTTAATATGTATTGTCAACCTTTTTTTACTTCATTTTTATGAATTTCTCATATAATATTAA
>CAJUQU010000412.1 GCA_910588595.1 uncultured Lachnospiraceae bacterium
AGTTCAGACGTGTGCTCTTCCGATCTGTACAGAAAAAACAGGAGGGATTCTTTAATGCAGTTACAGTCAATAAATAATGAGGAAAAACTCATAAACCAGATTCTGTTTCTCTACATATCATGTGTTGCAGTCTCGGGCTGGGCGTTTGTCATGATCTTTTTGAACGGCGGACCGCGGGAGTGTATATTCCTGCTGTCAGGTCTGTCGGCGATCATCACAAAATTGCTGGAGAAAAGTCTGGGGCACAGGGCAAAATACGTGTACGCCTGTATCCCGCCGATCGTAGGCGCCATCACAGCTGCCGTCTCCAACACAACTGACAGTGCCGGTTACGTGTGTCTAACACACTATTATTTTGTGGCGACCCTTTTACTGGTGCCCTATTATGAACAGAAACTGCTTAAAACCAGCTATATCGTCACAGTCGTTGTCAACACAGTCATGATGATCATTTTTCCGGCTGGATTTTTAAAACTCCACAGTGTGATCGGCTGGATTTTTACTGCAATTGTCTACACGGTGCTGCTTGCCGCATGCTGCTTTATCAGCTATCGCACGTCTACACTGTTCGGCAAGGTTGAAAAACAGGAGGAAGACCTGCAGAGAGTGCTGGGCGAAGTACAATCGCTGTCGGTCGAGCTCCAGGCTGCCGGAACGGCACTCTCTTCCGTATCTGAAAATGAGAGCGCTTCTGTGGAAGAGCTTGCCGCCACCAGTGAGCAGCTGGTTGAAAGCAGTAATCTGCTCAGTGCAAAAACGGATGAGAGCATGGGAAATCTGACTGAGCTGAGTGAATGGAAAAGTGTTGTGGACAACAACGTGGAAAAGGTTAAAAACGCTGTCAGGGATCTCCTCGAAAAGTCAAAAGAAAACGAAAAATTCCTGAACGACTTGCGCGCGATCAACGGAGAAGTCTCTATATCTATGAAAACGACAAACGATGTCACACAGAGACTTTCAGAAGCCGTACAGGAGATCGGTGTTACACTCAGCCTGATCAGTGATATTTCCGAATCTACCAATCTCTTGGCACTGAATGCATCGATTGAGGCTGCAAGGGCAGGTGAGGCAGGAAAAGGCTTTGCCGTTGTTGCCACAGAGGTCGGAAAACTCGCAAACAACACGCAGGATTCCCTGCAGGTCGTTCAATCGGTAATCGAGCGTGTACAACAGAATGTGCGGGAGATCACCGCCCAGGTAGAGGAAAACTTTTCCAAGATGGGAACACAGAACGAATATTTTTCAAACGTGTTCCAGTGTATGCAGGATATGACTGAACTCCTGAATGTATCTGTAAGTGCGATCCGAACAATGGGTGAAGCCCACAACAAACAATCGGACGTTATACAAAACACTGTTTCCATCAATCAGGATATCGCAGAAAGCATTCGAAACGAAAATGAACAGTTCAACTCGATCAATGCGATGGCGGAAAACAATGCCAGCGACACCACCAATGTCGCAATGCAGGCGAGCGTTATCAACAATATTGTGGATCGACTGACATTATTATTAAAACAAGGAGAACCAGATTTGGAGAAAGCACATTAGGAAGCCCCCCGCTATGGCAGAATTGTTATAGCGGGGGCATTTTCAAAAACAACAAAATCGGAAAGGAAATATAATATCATGTTTTTAAAGGATACGGATACACTACTTACTACATTGACAAAGGCACAGGCAATGAATGATTACCGTCATATGGCTAAATGCTTTCTTGACCTTGGAACTGCCTACAGGGATGCAGGCAGGACCACAAAAGCAATCTATTATCTGAAACGTTTTGACAACCTTGTGGGCGGGGATGATGACCTGTATGAAGCATTTGACAAACAGGATTCGCAGGCAATGCAGTGGATCGAAGAATTGGAAGCCCTGCAGGAACCCTATGAAAAATCGATGCAGTCACAGGTTGCAGCGCTATCGGAGGAGCTGAGCGATTTGCAGAAAGTACAATGGCTTCTGCTGACTATGTCAAGATTTTGCAGCTTATTTGATCGCATTTCTGCCCTGGAAGATTTTGAGGGATTTGAGAAGCTTTCGGAAGTAGTCGATCTGTATCACAGAATCCTTCGATGAAAACGGCATCTGCAGTCTAACATTGGCACATGGTGATGAGTCCGTTTACCTGAAGATCACAAAGGACGAGGATGGAAGATACTCTTTTTCCCAGTCATCGATCTCAAGTAATGGTTCTGCACAATCCGATGATATAGCAGAAACCGATACGGGCACCACTGCGGCAGCCTACTTTGGTATCACAGATGGCAAATAGTGCTATACAGACCCCCCAGAGACCTCTGGGGGCATTTTTTGTTTATCTCCTTTTGGCGGCTAGCAGGATTCCGGAAAGCATATATCCTGTCAATACATCCCTGATCGTGGGTTTGTCCTCCGGAAACAGGACTTTGTAGGTTAGTATTTCATATGGATATGAATTTAATATGAAGATTTATGGAATCTCTTTACAGCAGGACAGATCAGCCTGTCCGATGTAGTGGACAGGCTGATGCAGCTATCTGTATGAATCAACTGATTGAAACTAGTACTCCATCCGGTCAGAAATTAGCATCGTGAACCGCCTGTTTCGCACCATTGCGTCGTTAAAATTTCTAGACGATGCCACCGCATCGCCGTCGAAATTTTGCCTAGCACTGGCACGAACCATGCAGTCCACAACTCTAATTTCTG
>CAJUQU010000413.1 GCA_910588595.1 uncultured Lachnospiraceae bacterium
AGCATTTGAGGAAAAAAATTCAAATAAAAAAATTTTAGAGATATCAAGTAAATCTGAGGTTAAATTAGGTACATGTTTGAGTGCGTTTAGTCTTATGATTAAAACAAATAGTAAAAAGGAAATTTCTGTTGAATCGGCGTTTCAGGCAAGTAAAGTATTCGAAAAAGGAGGTCCTTATAAAGACCTGTTAGATGTTTCAGCTAAAGTTGCTAAAAAGGATGAACGTTTAAAAAGTAGTGGGAATATAATTGCGTTTCAGTTTAATGAGAAGGTATTTAGTATAGAGCCTAAAACCTATTTTTATAATTGGTTGTATATTAATACATTACATATGCATTCTGATTTAGCAGAGCAGATATTGGAATATGATGCTTTTACGGATATTGTTTTTAATCCTAAAAGATCCATAAATTGTCAGGCAGAAGCAGCTGCTATATATGTTTCATTACAAAAGCAAAATTTGCTTGATGAAGCTTTAAAAAATAAAGAGTCTTTTCTTGATATAGTATATTCTAAGTTGAAGTAGTTGGAACTTCGCTTTTGACATTTGTAAAATGCTTTATCAGTATGTTAGGGCGAATCGAAAATAAGGTTGGATGCCTCGCAGTCTGCCAACATATAAAGAACTGGAGATAGAACTTTCCTGTCGGTTCTGCCCGTTAAAGTTTGTGAAAAAGCGGCGACAAAGGGGCAGATCCTGTTTCAGGGCAAACTGGAAAATGTATCGATCGAGAAAGAGCGCGGCCTCTGGTACCTGCATCTGGACGCCTACTCCTACACAAAGGACTGGGAGCGAGTGGACAAGAGCCGCAGTTTTCTGGACGGCGCGATGACTTATCTGGACGTGGCGAAGAAAGTACTCGCCGATCAGGATGGGGGGAGATATTGCCTGTAAGTATCTTCTGAACCGAGAACTGCATAAAAATTATAACTGGGTTGAACTTTTAATTTGATATGATCAATCTCTTCTAGAGGAAAAGCTGCATGTGGTCATGTGCGATGGTTGGCTGGTACGATTGAATGAGCACCACACGTGGTCTGCATTATGGAAGAGACTGGTATGAACCGGACTGCGCGCGGCTGTCCGTTATACAGTACGCGGACGGGGAGGGCAGGATCTTAAAGAAGGTGCACCCGAACGCCTATGACGCAGTGCTGGACGACGGAGAGGGTACCACATATGACAGCGACGGCAACAACATCCGCATCCATTACCCGGACGGCGGCTGGCTGGAAGCAGAGAAATGAAGACTATCATTTCATAACGCGTCCTGAGAAGCATATGATATGTTTACCCCACATCATATGCCATTGGCAGAATCAATGAAAGGTAAGGTTGCTTATGAAGATTGTTCTTGCTTGAATGTTCTAGAAGATACGCATCAGGCGACATTTACATATGGTATGGGAGGTCGTCGAAAAGGTGATAAGGCACTTTACGAATCATTGCCAGATGATGTACGATTGCAATTTGATAACGATGATGTAATAAATGCATATAGAAAGACAAGATCAAATGTACAGATAGAGACTGTAGAAGCAGCAGTGCAGAAGCAAAATGAGCATTCTAAAAAAATTATTGAGCAAAGTAATAAGCCTGTGGAAGAAATTGAGGATGAAAAGGGAGCTTGTCAGAAAGGGTAGGAGGTTATACATGGGAAAGCAAAATATTACAACCTTATATAAAAGCATAGAAAAGGAAGACTATGAAAAGTTTCAGGAAATTATGGATGAGGTTCGAAATGGAAATTTTTTTGAATTGGGAGATATCGGGAAATTGTGTGATGTATTTTTAATGAAATGGAAACATATTGAGCCATTTCAGTATAGACATATACAAAAAATGATTCTTCTTTCTATCAGTGGAACAAATAAAAGTGCTGGATTAGAGATATTGGCTGATAAGTTGAATGAAATAGAGATAAAAGAGCCTATTCATGTAAAAAGTTTTTTGTATTTCATTTTTTTTAATCTTTCTGATGATGAGTGTATGCAATTTACAGATTTATTGGTGAAACAGACGATGAAAGAAGAGTTAAAAAATGAAATTATAAAGTTAAGGGATACAAAAGACAGCAGAATGAAAGAAATGTTAGAGAAAATAATAAAAAGATTTTAATCTGGTATGACATTGATTTCCCGCAGATTTGTTACGATCAATATTTTACCACGTAAAGTGATGTCGGGACAAATATCTCGAAACTCTGCTGAGAGGAAGTTTATCCTGAATTTCTGATAAAAAGTGGTTCTACATCGAGTAATAAAATGTTATTTTTAATCCGATTTTCATATATTTAGGGAGATATGCGATATATAGAATCACTTTTGTGCTTCTACGTAATATACGCTTAACGCCTTGGGTTATAAGGAATTTTCAATGTAGAACTACTGAAACTCGGGAATTTTGGTTTATTGTAACTTTAATTGTAAGCAATTTGAGAGGGAAGCGAAGCGGCCGAAGTGAATGTGGTCTTAACATTGCAGAGGGGCTTGACGCGATCGGCGGCACGATCAAGGGAACCTTCGGCACCGCCTTCACGGAGTGGGGCAAGGGGTTGCTGAAGACGGCGCGACGTCCGGGATCAAGGTGGACCTGGTGACGGACCTGATCGCGGGACGTCCGATCGACGTGCTGCAGACCTTCCAGGAAAACCTGATCCAGAGCGGCATGGGGC
>CAJUQU010000414.1 GCA_910588595.1 uncultured Lachnospiraceae bacterium
CGACGCTCTTCCGATCTGACGGGAAAAAGGTAGTGCTCCTGGTAAGTGAGCTGCCGCCCACAGAGATAAAGGGCAGCATTGTTTATCAGACAGAGAGGCAGTGTGACGGACAGTTGAGACTGATCGTTGATTCAAGCTTCGTTCTTACCGGAGAGATGACGGGCAGTGTGACAGACAGCTGCCTGTATTGCGGGCAAAAAAATTTTGTAGACGTTTTTAAGGATTCACTTAGAAATGAGATAAAGCTGATTCAATTAACCAAAGGGGACAATGTGAAGGAAAGGAGATAAGTTATTCAAAATGAGTAAAAAAGCGTTTGTTACTAAGGAGCAGATCGAGGAGATCACAAAGACGTATCCCACACCGTTTCATATTTATGATGAGAGAGGGATCAGGGAAAATGCGCAGGCACTGAGGGAGGCGTTTTCGTGGAATAAGGGATTTAAGGAGTACTTTGCAGTCAAAGCGACACCAAATCCCTTTTTGATCGATATTCTTCGCGGGTACGGCTGCGGGTGTGACTGTTCATCGCTCACAGAGCTGATGCTGAGCAGTGCGATGGGCATGGAGGGAAAGGATATCATGTTCTCTTCCAATGATACGCCGGCGGAGGAATTTGAGTACGCTGCGAAGATTGGCGCCACGATCAACCTGGATGATATCACACATATTGAGTTTTTGGAGAAAACGATCGGAAAGCTGCCGGAGACCATCTCGTGCCGTTACAATCCGGGTGGACTCTTTAAGATCACGACAGATATCATGGATAATCCTGGGGATGCCAAATACGGATTCACGACAGAGCAGCTCTTTGAGGGATTTCGGATCCTGAAGGAAAAGGGTGTCAGGAATTTTGGGATCCACGCATTTTTAGCGAGCAATACCGTTACAAACGAGTACTATCCCACTCTTGCAAAGACGCTGTTTGAGGTGGCGGTAAAGCTGAAAAACGAGACAGGGGCAGATATCAGATTCATCAATCTATCGGGTGGTATTGGAATCCCTTACAGACCGGATCAGGAAGCCAATGATATCAGAGTGATCGGCGAGGGAGTGCGGAAGGTGTATGAGGAGGTGCTGGTGCCCGCCGGAATGGGGGATGTGGCGATCTACACGGAGCTCGGACGTTTTATGATGGGACCGTACGGACATCTTGTTGTGAAGGCGATCCATGAGAAGCATACGCACAAAGAGTACATTGGCGTTGATGCATGTGCAGTGAATCTCATGCGACCGGCTATGTATGGTGCATATCATCATATCACAGTGCTTGGCAAGGAGGATGCTCCCTGTGATCACCGATATGACATAACGGGGTCTCTCTGCGAGAATAATGACAAATTTGCCGTGGACCGAATGCTTCCCAAGATTGAAATGGGTGATTATCTTGCCATTCATGACACAGGTGCGCATGGTTTTTCCATGGGGTATAACTACAATGGCAAATTGAAATCGGCAGAGCTTTTGTTGAGAGAAGATGGAAGTGTACAGCTCATCAGACGCGCGGAGTCACCGAAAGATTATTTTGCGACATTGGATTGTTTTGACATCTATAATAAGTTTGAGTTTTAATAAAAAACAAGCAGGAAAACATCAGTTCTTCTGCTTGTTTTTTCGTGCGACTGGCAACGCACGTTCCTAACGGGTGAAAGTCTTGAATCTGCCTGGTAGTGGGAAAGAATTTGGTTTTAAAGCGATATTATTTCTTTTTCTTTTCTGCAATCTCAAGTTCCCGCTGCTTCTGATAAGTGTCTTCTTCCTCTGTGACTTCAAAGCTCAAAATATCCTCTGGTCGGCAATGTAGGATAAGGCAAAGTTCATTGACGGTTGAAGTCGTTATGGACTCTCCATGCGACATTCTCCGCAGAGTATTGCTGCTCATACCATAATGATAGATCAAAGCGTATTTCGTAATTCCTCTCTCAGCCATTGTTTTCCAACAGTTTTCGTAATTGATCATAAAAGTTTACTCCCTATATTTGTATTTTAGTATATGTGTAAAATATTAAATATATGTAATATTTTGCTATTAGTAATTAGTTGAACATATGCATCTTGTATCGGGTAAGATAATATGCTATAATTCTAAAAGGGCAATGTGTAGAACGTATTGAAAGTTTTTATTTTTGGAAATCTTTCAAATGATATATGATTCACATATTAATCATAAGGAACTGTAGAAAAATAATTGACGCATCTTGACTTGTCTATTTCTCCGATTATGCATATCAAAAAGCCTCGCCGTAGCCCGCTACGCCTACGTTTTTTGCTATACATCCTCGAAGAAATATCCTGCGCAAGTTGCATCGATTATTTTCCTACAGATCCTAAAGATATATAAACTACGAGGAGGAACGATTATATGAAGAAAAAAAATGCAGTATTTATGATGGCAATGACAATGGTCATGGTGGCAGGAAGTGGCATAACTGTCCAGGCAAGTCCTGAAAGAATGCCAGATGGCACATTGTTTGACAGTGATTACTATGCAGAAACATATCCTGATCTGATGCAGATATTTGGAAGGGATACAACAAAACTCTACCAGCATTATAAGAATTATGGAAAGGCAGAAGGACGTGCTGCACTTCCGCCTAAATACGTGTACCCCGAACTGCCTGAACCTGCCTCAGGGGACGCATATACGGCAGAGGAGCTTATAGCGGCTTACC
>CAJUQU010000415.1 GCA_910588595.1 uncultured Lachnospiraceae bacterium
TCCCGCACAGATACAGTCCCATCCCGGTAGAGCGCTCATGGTTTCTGCCGTTTGTACCTGTGAAATTCTTTTCAAAGATGCGCGGGAGTTCTTCCGCCTTGATCCCGATACCGTTGTCCTCGACGATCAGGCGTACACCCCGCTTTTCTTTTTGCGTGTAAATCCGGATCCGCGCGCCAGTCTCCCGTCTGTATTTCAGGCTGTTCTGCAAGATCTGGTTCAGGATAAACGCGATCCATTTTTGGTCTGTATAGACAGGATCACCGCAGTCGATCGCCACCTGCACGGCATTCTGTATGAAATAGTACTTGCCGCGCCCGACCACCTCCGCCGCCACTGCCCCCAGATCCGTCTCCTGTATCAGATAGTCCCTGTAAACCTCGTCGGAACGCGCATAGTAGAGCGCCATGTCCACATAATTCTCGATCTTGCCGTTCTCTGTGCCGATGTTCCTCGTGACCTCGCTCCTGTGGTTCTCACACATCAGCGCGACGCTGGTGATCGGTGCCTTGATCTCATGCACCCAGCTCTCTATGTACTCGCGGTAATCCTCCTTGGTCTCCTCCACCGCGTGGATCCTCTCGATGACCGCGCCGTTGGACCTGCGTATCATTTCCCGGTACAGACGGTCTTCAAGCCGCTCCGAAAAGGGCATTAACTCCCCGAGCAGATAGCGCTGGTCGATCCGCGCTAGCACCGCTTCCATTTGGGAAAAATACCGCTTTCTCCTGCGGTACTCGTAAGCGGTCCATACAGAAAGCACCAGGAGCCAGCAGATCCAGATCAGCAGGCACGCATCTCCGTGATACCCCGTCGCCAGCAGAAATCCGCCCAGCGCGATCATGCAGATCAGATGCAGGGCATACAACAGGATCCGGTCTTTCAGAAAGGATATGACATTCATAGGCGATACCCCATCCCGCGCTTTGTCTCCACCAGATCGTGCGCGCCGATCTGCTCGAGTTTTGCCCTGATGCGCGTCATGTTGACGCTCAGCGTGTTGTCGTCGATAAAGACCTGGTTGTCCCACAGATATTCGATCAGCTCGATCCTCGGTATGATCCTGCCTGTGTTCTGGAATAGATAATAGAGGATCTTAAACTCATTTTTCGTCAACTCAGCCTGACTCTCCTGGCAACGGATGCTGCCGCGCGCAATGTCCAGCTCCACGCCGCGGTACACCAGCCTGTCCGGTTCCCGCGCCTGCCCTGCTGCTTTCTTTGTCCGTTTCAGCACTGCTGTGATGCGCGCCAGCAGAAGCGGCGGGTAAAATGGTTTTGTGACATAGTCGTCCCCGCCCTTTAACATACCGTTCAGTTCGTCCGCGGCGTCGGTCCGGCTGGTCAGAAAGATAATAGGCACTTCCGACACCGCACGGATTTTTGTGCATACATCAAATCCCGACTCGCCAGGCAGCCTGATGTCCAGCAGGATCAGATCCGGCTCTGCTGCCAGCGCCGCAGATGCCGCATCCTGAAATTCGCTGAGCGCTGTAACTTTGTAGAGCGCATTTTCCAGCAGGAGCTTCAGCTCCTGCCTGATTGCCGGTTCGTCCTCCACGATCACGATGTGCATGTCCGTTCTCACCCTTTCCTGTATCTGTTCAGGCAGAACCCGCCTTCACTCCGATCCTGATCTCGCTGCCATATCCTCGCAGTCCATCAGCCGGCGGCTGCCGGTCCACACAGGGACTCCACTCCCTCGTTGACAGTTCTCTCGTACTCGTCGTCGATCAGAATATAGTCCACGTTATTCTTCTGTGCAAGTTCCAGGACTTGCGCGTTATCCCTCAGCACATTCTCCAGGGTACAGTCCTCGTCATCCAGGCGCTCCTCAATGGCACTTGCGTACCTTTTGATGTCATCAAAGTGATTTTTTATATAGCGCTCACTCATCACGAGACAGCAGTATTTTATGTTTTGCAGATATTCGTTCTCAAAATCCTTTTCCCAGTCAAACGGAATATAACATCCCTCAATAATGAGGTTCTGCTCGTTCTCTATGGCTGTTTTGATCATCTCGCGGACAATGGGCCACAGGTACTTTGTCAGATCATCACCTTTGCTCAATGGTGTAAGTGATGTGTTTCCACTGCGGATCAGCCCCATTTTCAGATGGTCTATCGACAGATAGGGATATCTGTATTTTTCGAGCAGCTTCTGTGACAGAACCGTCTTGCCAGTGTGTGATGCGCCTGTTATCAAAATGATCATGGTTTCACTCCTTCTCTCTTTCCAGTTCGTTGCAAATCCTGTTTTACATCGCTTTTTCTTGCGAAATAGTATCTTTTTGATACGCTTTTATTTCTCATTTATGCGGTTTCAAAGCTGGTGTACCCAAATTGTACCCAAGATGAAATTTTGCCAAAAGTTGCGACGTGTCACAACTTTTTAATGCAAAACTATGTTGCCACAATTAGCTACACACTGTGTAGCCAATTTATATTTGTTTTTGCATATGTTTCCCCAATACTGCACAACATTCGGCAAAGGCAAGCTGCTGATATTGAGCATCTATCTCCTCCGCACTTTTAAGAAAATCATCTAACTTCTTTGCGCAATCGGACACTTTCCACATTTGCTGACTATGATACTGCAGATCGGAAGAGCACACGTCTGAACTCCAGTCACTGACAACCATCTCG
>CAJUQU010000416.1 GCA_910588595.1 uncultured Lachnospiraceae bacterium
AAGTTTTTAGATATGCATCAGTTTAATGAATTGGCTGGGCGCTGAATTGTAACAAAACAAATCGATCTTCCCTTCTGTCAGTATCTTCTTATGGATAAAATAGAAATAGACCGTTCCTGCTGCCATATACGCGCATCCGACTGCGATCATAGCCACTATATCCCGAAAGACCGTATCGTACCTGCCATACACCAACATGTTCCTGCATATATTGACACCATAATACAACGGGGAAAAATTGCACAGTCCTCTGATGTACTGCGGGAAAAGTTCTTTGGAAAAATATATTTCGCTAAACAATAACAGCAGACTTTCCACAAGAGAACTGATGCCCATGACACTCCGTTTTCGCAACCCTATGATCCCAACAAAATAGCCGATCCCACTGAGTGCTATGCAGATCAGAAAATACAACAGTGAATTTTGCAGCCACACCTGAAAAGTCAACCGCTCTGGTATGAATATGAGAAACAGCGAAAAGAATACTGCCATAAATCGAAAATACCCTACTGCGCACCAATATAAGATTCTCCCCAGAAATAAATAAATCGGGTGAAATACTGACCCGATGGTCGCATACAGTGTCCCAAATCTGCGCTCAGAGGAGATCAGCATGGAAATCCCCCCAACGCTGGCACCCACTGCCGTAAAGCAGATCGATCCGCTCACATAAAAAATGATATCCCTGTCACTGATGTAATCCGCCACGGCAACATAAAAGATTCCGCTCAAAACCGGCAGTATCAGATTTTCCAGGATCATATTCATTGTCGGCAGCCACTTGATATGAATTTTGTAAGTAAAGATAACATTATAGTAGATAATCTTCAATTTTTGTATCAATTTCTTTTCTCCTAATATACGTCCATCGTTCCCTTCACGATCACTTGTCTCCTGGTATAAGCAATGACAGCTCCCGTGATCACCTGCAGCAGTATCATGGACAGCAGACATTTCGCTATGCTTCCCATCTGCCCGCCCTTTTCTCCAAGCACCGCAGCCCGGAATATATCAAAAGCATGTGTCGACGGCAGCAATCCGGAAATCCAGCCGATCCAGCCAGGCAGCTTTTCCACCGGGACAAGCAGGCCGCTCAGGATAAAAAAGGGATACTCGATAATATTCATGATCCCTCTTGCCGATCTCGTAAAAAGCAAAAGGGAGGCGATCAGAACACCGATCGTAGCGATGGACAAAATGGATAAAACATACGCCGCCGCAAACCATACGATCATATTCCATCCCAACACATAAGGACAGATACAGTATGTCACAATACCTGCAACCAGGATCACCGGCACGTTGAACAGCACTGTGCTCAACGCCTCCGAAAACAGGATAAACTGTGTGTGGAACGGCGACATCAACATATACCCCAGCGTCCCGCGCACTTTCTCATCTATGACAATGTATGCACATTCAAAAATATTGACCGACCAAAGGATCATGACAGACACGCCCGCGAGGATCAGTCTCACATCCTGGTTTTTGTTCATCAGGCAAAAAAGGATCGTTGTCATACAGGGGGACAGCCAATATTCATATAGATTATTCTGGGATATCTGCTTATTTCGCCACGCCTTTTTCACGCACAAGATAAACATTTGTACGATTCCCTGCATTATTGCTCCTTCCCCGACTGCTGCTCTAACGAGGCAACATAATCGATGTACGTTCTCTCCAGATCCGCCTTCTCAAAACTGATATCGATCACCGCCTCTGAGAGCGGCCGCACACAGCGTTCAACCAACTCCTCCGAAGTCCTTCCCTTACTGGTAAACAGGAACTCTTCCCCGGTTTCTTCAAGCTGCACCTGATCCCCATACTGTGCACAGAGTTTTTGTCCTGCCATCCATGTCTGTTCCGTTTTGTGCAGACGCATGCGGCACACGATCTCTTTCTGCATCAAATTCTCAAAATACGCGATGCTGCCGTCAAATCTCTTCTCCCCATGAAAAAAGACCAACATCCGATCGCTCAGATCCTCCACCTCATTCATCATATGGCTGGTGATCAGGATCGAGCGCCTCTGCTCCTTAGCCATGCTCTTGATGACCTCCCGGGTCTTTTGCGCAGAGACCGGATCCATACCGGCAGTCGGCTCGTCCAGAAATATGACGCTGGCATCTGTCAGCAATGCATTGATGATATGTAGCTTCTGTTTCATTCCCCTCGAATAATTTTCAACCCGCTTATCGATAAACGCTTCCAGCTCGAATATCCGAAAATACCTGTCGATCTTTTCCTTTAGTTCCCTCCCAAACACGCCCTTGATCGCCGCCAGATATACCGCATTTTCGCGCCCTGTGAGACGATTGTACAGTCCCCGCTCTCCGCCCAGCAGATAACTGACCCGGGAACGGTATTTTCTGACGTTCTGATAAATATCCTGCCCATTGTAAAGGATCTGCCCCTCCGTGGGATAGAGCAGGGAAGCCAGACACTTCACCAGTGTCGTTTTTCCCGCCCCGTTATGCCCCAGGAGTGAGACGACCTCATTGTCCTGCAGGGTAAAGTCAATATCCCGCAACGCACAGAACGGCTTTTTTCCCTTCCCCTCATAACATTTCGTCAAATGACGCACTTCCAGCATATCCTGCCCCCCCTTTCCAGATCGGAAGAGCACACGTCTGAACTCCA
>CAJUQU010000417.1 GCA_910588595.1 uncultured Lachnospiraceae bacterium
ACGAGATGGTTGTCAGTGACTGGAGTTCAGACGTGTGCTCTTCCGATCTCGGAAGTGGAAGGCTGGAAGTATGTCGACGAGGAGGAAGACCCGGACAGCATCGCGCTCAGGGAAGTCCCGGCGCACACACTTGTGTACGAGATCTCGGGACCGATGTTCTTTGCGGCTGCCGACAAGATTTTGAATATCTCAGTGAAAGATGACACACAGTTTCTGATCCTGCGCATGCGGAGTGTGAGCGCGATCGACGCGACGGCAATGCATTCGCTGGAGCAGCTTTATGAGAAATATGCGAAGAAAAATGTCCGGATCATCCTTTCGCACGTCAACGAGCAGCCGAGAGCTGTCATGGACAAGGCTGGCTTTGCGCGGGAGATCGGGGAAGACAATTTCTGCACGCACATTGACGAGGCACTCGAGCGGGCGAAAAAGCTTACGGCTGAGTAAACAGGATTTTGTATGAAAAATATTTTTGTTATCGATGATGATCTCAATATCGGAAATATGATGGAGGAGCTTCTTGCCAGGGAGGGCTATCGCGTCACGCGCGCCTATTCCGGGACGGAAGCCCTTCTTGCGTTGTCCTCGGTCCGCCCTGATCTGGTGCTGCTCGACCTGATGCTGCCGGGATTGGACGGCAGGGAGCTGCTGCCGCGGCTGAGCGGTATCCCTGTGATCGTTGTCAGCGCAAAAGCGGGCGTGGAGGATAAAGTGGATCTGCTGCTTGGCGGCGCGGCAGATTATGTGACCAAGCCCTTTGACACGAAGGAACTGATCGCGCGCATCGCCGTACAGCTTCGGAATGCCGCTGTCTCCGGTGCCGGTATGATGCTCGAATACAGGGATATCGTCATGGACACCAGGACGCACAGCGTCTATGTGTGCGGCGAGATGGTACATCTGACCAGGACAGAGTATGCGATCTTAAAAATGCTGATGCAGAATCCTTCGCAGGTCATCACAAAGACGCTGCTGCTCGAGCGGATCAGTGAGGACACTCCGGACTGCATGGAGAGCTCCCTGCGGGTGCACGTCAGCAATCTGCGGAAGAAACTGCGGGACGCGGGCGGAAAGGATTATGTGGAATCTGTCTGGGGGATCGGGTTCAAATTGTATGAGTCTTAACAATATCTTAACGCTTTTCTTAACAGGTTTCTTAACAAAGTATTGCTAAAATGATGAACAGTTCCAGACGATCCGGATTGGCAGCTGCCGTGCGCGGAAGCGTCTGGAATGGGAAAACAACGTTTGGAAACGATGAAAGAAGGGAGTTGTAATTGTTATGGAGTATGTGTTGACTACCAGCGCTCTGAGCAAGCACTACAAGCATTTTAAGGCGCTGAACGGACTTGACATGCATGTCCCCAAGGGGGCGATCTATGGTTTTGTCGGGAAGAACGGTGCCGGGAAGACCACGCTGATCCGGCTGGTCTGTGGGCTGCAGAAACCGACATCAGGTGAGTTCGTGTTATATGGGGCAAAGAACACGGAAAAGGAGATCCGGGATGCCCGGCGCAGGATCGGGGCAGTCGTGGAAACGCCGTCGATCTACCTGAACATGACAGCGGAGGATAATCTCAGAGAACAATATCGTATTATCGGACTGCCATCGTATGAGGGCATCCCGGAACTGTTGAGACTGGTGGGGATCGGTGACACTGGCAGGAAGAAAGCGAAAAATTTCTCGCTCGGCATGCGCCAGCGGCTTGGCATCGCCATAGCGCTCTGCGGCGATCCGGACTTTCTGGTGCTGGATGAGCCGGTGAACGGGCTTGATCCACAGGGGATCATCGAGATGCGCGAACTGATCCTCAAGCTAAATCGGGAGCGCGGTATTACAGTTCTGATCTCGAGCCATATATTGGATGAGCTCTCGCGTCTTGCGACGCATTATGGTTTTATCGACAGGGGGCGCATCGTCAAGGAGATCAGCGCGGAAGAGTTGGATGCTGCCTGCAGGAAATGTCTGTGTGTGGAGGTGGCAAATGTCAAGTTCTTTGCGCAGGCGGCTGACCGGCTGCGCCTCGACTACCGCATTTCCTCGGAATCGACTGCCGATATCTACGGAAAGGTTCCTGTCACGCAGCTGATCCTGTCACTTGCGGACGAGGGCTGCGAGGTGCTGTCCATTCATGAGCGGGACGAGAGTCTGGAGAGCTATTATGTCAGTCTGATCGGAGGTGCCAGTGATGAATAGATTAATATATGCGGGCTTTCTGCGTTTGAGACATTCTGCCTGTTTCTGGACAGGGATATTGGTTATGGCTGCAGTCGGTCTGATCCTGCCGCTGCAAAAATTTTATCTCATGCAAAAGTACGAAGGATATGCAATATCGTTGGAGGAGTGTTTTTTAACCTATGTGCCGCTGATCGTGATCATTGCGGCTGTCTTTTGCAGTCTTTTTATCGGCACGGAGTACAGCGATGGGACGATACGGAACAAAATTATGGTGGGACACAGCAGAATAGATGTTTATCTCTCCAATCTGATCATCTGTTTTGCGGCGGAATGTGTCATGTGTCTTGCGTTCTTTGTGACGGATCTCGGTGCCGGGATCCTGCTGCTCGGTTTTTTTGCAAGCGGAATAGAAATTGTGCTGGCTTATGTCGGATGC
>CAJUQU010000418.1 GCA_910588595.1 uncultured Lachnospiraceae bacterium
TCGGAGCGCATCCTGTATAAGACTGTTTTCAAATACCTGTTCTCGATCATGGAATAGAGTATGCGAATCGACAGAAACAGCACCACCACCACGATCACCCTGACCAGATAATCTCTGTAGGATGCAATGCTTCCAGAATTTGCCACATCCAATGAATTTCCCAGTTCTTCCGAAAACGAGACTTCAAACAGTGTGTACACAATACTGCTGATCACAAGCAGCACTGCCCAGCCGAACCCGTGCAGAAAAGAGTATGACAGTTTATGCTTCATTGTCCTTCGCCCCTCCTTCCATCCACATTTTGTAAAAGGCACCTCTCGCCTCCATCAGCAGTTCATACGGACCGTGTTCCACAACGCGCCCATCCTGGATCATTACGATCTCATCGTACAGTCTCACAGAATCATTTACTCTGTGATTAATGGAGATCACCGTCCTGCCCTCCTGTGAAAGAAGATTCTGTTCTATCTGATATGCCGTCTCATTATCCAGGGCGGAAGTTCCCTCATCCACCAGCAGAACAGCAGACTTATGCAGCAGGGCACGCGCAATGGTGATCCGCTGCTTCTCGCCTCCCGAAAAGTTCTTCCCGCCCTCCTTTATCTCCTCATCCAATTTTCCCGGAAAGGAACGAATCAGATCCGCCAGCCCTGCCGCCTCCAGCGCATCCATCATCTCCTGGTCGGAATGATCCTCTCGGAACATTGCAAGATTTTCCCTGATCGTCCCTGCAAACACAAATGGCACTTGAGAAATATATGTAATATAACGGTTGATCATATCCGGTTTCATTGTTGAAACATCTGTTTGTCCGATCATAACATGTCCGCTGTCCGGGGTACAATACCCCTTGATCAAGCGAAAAACAGTGCTTTTTCCGCATCCGCTCGCACCGTACAAGGCATATTTCTTTCCTCTCTCAAAACAAAATGTAAATCCGTTGAGGATCTGCTTTTCTTTTGAATACCCAAATTGAACCTTGTCAAACGATACCGAAACTGCCTTCTCGCTTTGATCTATATCCTGGTCTTCACTTTCAAACTGGTCTTTGGCGTCTTCTCCCAGAAGCTCCCAGCACTTCTTTCTCACTTCCTTCGTTCCATTGATCGCCCCCAGATACCCCAGCAGTGCTGCCACCGGATTTCCTACATTATTTGCCAGTCCAAACAGCAGTGACACTGTTGCAACAGCGATCACTCCCCTGACTGCATGATATGTAAAAAACATCTGTGATCCAGCCTTCAGTAAATAGACGCACAATGCCATCAGACAGGAATTCCATGTCCGCAGATTCTTCTGGGCAAGCTTGGAAGCTTCCAGTTTCCCCACTCTCTGTTGAAAGCCTGCTGCCATAACCTGTTCTTTCCCGGCAGACTTATATAGTTCAAATGCGCGGAGCAGATCGTCTGTTTCCTTGGTATAATCCTCTTTTTCCTCCGAAACCAACAGCGCTCTCTTTTCCAGCTTTTTTCTCAACAAAAACGGATGGATCACGGACGGGATCGCAAACACAAGTACGACCAGCAGATAGGGAACTCCTACCATGCCGATCGCCGCAAGCATGATAACCAGCTGAACACTATCTCCCAGAAATTCGATCACATTAGAGAAATAGTCTTCCTCGATCGTCTGGATATCATTCAGCAAAATGGACTCATAATACTCTTTCCCTTTCAAATGATATCTGACATATCCGAGTTGATATGCCTTACTCAAAACATCGCTCCGAAACTGCCTGCATATCTCATATAAAATCGTTCTTTTTACGACTGCCAGAATATTCAGACACACCAGCAGCACAATGAGGATCACGATACTGGCAATCGTGATCCTCTCTGCCTTCCCTTCTACAGGGCTTCCGATCGTGTCCGTGATCCATGCATAACATTGATACAGCAATGTCAAAAAAGCATAAGCTACCACTGCCAGCAGGCTGTATAGCACGATCGTTTTTTTATTGTTTATCAGATATCTTTCCATGTATTCACTCCGTTTCAATTTTAACTTCTTCTGATATTAGCTGGTTCCCGTATCACTTTTCCTCCCAGATTCTCAATCTTAGGAGCTGCTGGTAAATAATTTAAGCATCTGACTTGTCCAAATCTCCATACACTGCGTTGTTATCAATCAGTGTACGTCCAGTACACCTCATTCATCCACCTTGTGTATGAAAATTTATTCTACGTCATTTACACATGCTATTTATCAACAGTTCCTTAGTTATACCTAATTATAGCATAACACTCACGCATTAGCCAGAACCTTTTCAACTCTGATTACACTATCTGCCAATGAAATTTTACCCTTCCATGCAGATCAGTTTTATACTTCAACTCTAACCCTAGACACTCGCAATTTGTGATTTTCATAACCAAATCTAATAATATTTTCTTTCAATATAAACTGCCCGCTCTTTCTGGCAAGTATAACATCAAACGGGAAATGATAGTATACTGGCTTTTTTCCCTAGTATTCGAATAATTTAGTAACTCCTTTTCACATATATAGAATTGGTAAAATTCCTCTGTATATCGTTCCTCTAGTTCCTGCATGAATATGATGCTGGGGTCAAAAGCCCACGAAGTAACCTTGAAAATTTAATATTTTAC
>CAJUQU010000419.1 GCA_910588595.1 uncultured Lachnospiraceae bacterium
GATCTACACTCTTTCCCTACACGACGCTCTTCCGATCTAACCAGAAAGGAAAATAGTCAATGCGGATCAGTCCGTTTATATGCCAGTGGTGGCGATCATAGTTCCATGGACACAGCCCATGTGTCGATAGGAAGCGCCCGCTGGCATATTCTGCGCCAAAGATTGACAGTGCATAGATCGTGCCGCGCAATGCCAGATGACAGTGTTTCAGCAGGGCAAACACAGGCTTGAAGATGGCCGCACAGCCATAGATGGGGAACATCCAGAGGGAGGTCTGTCCGACAAGCGGCAGTTCGCGCCTTCTCAGCGCGCCAAGAGCGGTGAAGGTGATCTCCATACACCATCCGATCGTGCCGCACTTGATAAAATTGCCGATCAGTCTGTCATGATATTCAGAACAATTAAAAAAAGGTAAAGGAATCATCGTTTTTTTCATGCTATCAGCATAACCGGAATTCCTTTACCTTATTCATTTTTTTGATAAATTTACCAATATTTTTATTTCAGATTCTTGTTGATCTCTGCTGTGGCAGCCTGTGATGCCCTGTCAAATGTTGTGACATTCACGGGACCGGAGACAGGTGTCTTGTATATGGGCGTGCTGCTGCCAAACTGTGTGAAGTATACGTACTGTGAGGTCGCGTTGATATTGCTGTAAGCGCCCCCGGCGACAACCTCCATGCCGGATCCATCACGGCGGATGCGCTTTAACTGTGGTGTGCTGCCGGAGGTCTGGTAATAGATATAGCTGTCGGTCACGTTGATCAGGTCGATCCTCCCGGTGTCAAGCAGCTTTTTGCTGCCGTCGGTGGTATTGAGACTGATCAGCGAGTAGTTGTCGTGGATGTCGATACCGTAGACTGTGTTGCCCTCGATGATCGGCATATACACATCTTCGGCGAGTACCTGGCGTGAAGTCTTGGTCTTTAGGTCGAGCGCCATCAGGTGCAGGTTTTCCTCATTGTTCAGGTAGTAGAAAGTAGAGTTCTGCACGCTTACAGGAAGGATGTCGAGTTCTAGGAGTGTCTCCTTGGATTTTCCGTCTGTAGACACTTTTTTCAGCGAGACTTCATCGGAAGAACATGTATAGTATATGTCGTTGTCCGCGAGAAGCACGTATTTTCCGTTTACACGGTCAAGACAGAAAGCGTCGCTGGCTTTGCTCTTGTTCATGCGATAGATGCCCGTCGTGCTCAGGACGAAACCAAGCCCGGTGCCGCTGCCGCTTCCTCCCTGGTAGTAATACAGATACTTTCCGTCTGCATTGATGCTGGACACTTCCGTGTACGCTATTTTTTCCATCTCGGTTTCGTCCGGACGCATGCGGTAGAGCGATGAGGAATCGTATGCGTTTGCAAAGTAGACAAACCCGTCATTTTCACAGAAAAGCCCGTTGTTGTAGAGATTCCCTGCCGTGTTTCCCACTGTTCCGGGTGGATTTTGCGGGACCCTGCCAGAGAGATACTGAATGACTGCCACACTGGCAATCAAGAGTACTGCAAATATGATGCAGACTGTGGCGATAACCTTTTTTTTCATTGGATTTCCCCCCTATGTATTGTGTGAGTAGTCAGCCGTACAATCCAGAAATTATTGTGTGGCTGGCACTTCATCGGGTCAGGTATCAAATCGTGGACTGCCTGTTTGGCACCGTCGTTAGATCACTAGACAATGCCGCCTCACCGTCGAGTATCTGTGTGGTATCGGCACGATCCATGCAGCTCGCAGTTCCAGCTTCTGACCGGATGGAGTACTTGAGTTTTTGAACAAACTCAGCTGTATAATAACATTATAAATAATTTTTGTGAAAAATCAAAGATTTCTGTATTATTTTTTTACAAACTTTATCTGGTGTGTTATACTAATAAAAACAAAAGCGCAAAGGCAGATATACAGGAGGACAGGACCGATGGATTTAACAGAACTCAGGGACACACTCGACGACATTGACAGCCGGATCGTAGAGCTCTATGAGAAGCGGATGGAGATCTGTGCCCAGGTGGCGGAGTATAAGATCGAGACGGGGAAGAGGGTTTTTGACAAGGAGAGGGAGCAGCAGAAGCTCAAGACAGTCAGCGAGCTGACGCACAATGAATTTAACGCGCACGGCATCAGGGATCTGTTTGAGCAGATCATGGCGATGAGCAGGAAGCTCCAGTACCAGAAGATCACGGAGCACAACGGGGGCGGCCGCCTCTCGTTCATCGAGATGGGCGATATCGACTGCGGTAAGTGCCGTGTCGTGTTTCAGGGGGCGGAGGGCGCGTACTCGCAGGCTGCCATGATGGAATATTTCGGCGAGGAGGTCGATAGTTTCAATGTCAACACATTTCGCGATGCGATGCTTGCGATCGATGAGGGGAGCGCGGACTTTGCGGTGCTGCCGATCGAGAATTCGTCGGCGGGGATCGTGAGCGAGATCTATGACCTGCTCGTGGAGTTTGAGAACTATATCGTGGGGGAGCAGATCATCAGGATCGAGCACTGCCTGATGGCATCGCCGGGCAGCAGGATCGAGGATATCAGGACGGTGTACTCCCACCCGCAGTCCCTGATGCAGAGCGCTCACTATCTGCTCGAGACAGGGTGGCAGCAGATCAGCATGAA
>CAJUQU010000420.1 GCA_910588595.1 uncultured Lachnospiraceae bacterium
TCTTTTCTATGGCTTTATCAAGAGTTTGAACAGCGGTGTGTGCAGACGGTTTTGATCCGGAGCGCCGATGTAGTGTGCTTATGTGAGGAAATAGAAGAGGGAGTACTATGAAACAGAAGAAACAGGAGATAGCTATCAATAAAAAAGAATTTTACCGGAATCTGACAAGGCTTGCCCTTCCGATCTCGCTGCAGAGTCTGATGCTCGCGTCGGTCGCCGCGGGAGATGCACTGATGCTTGGCAAAGTCGCCCAGGATGAGATGACAGCTGTCTCGCTGGCAACCCAGATCCAGTTCGTACAGAACATGTTCCTCGCGGCAGTCACTGCAGCAGGAGCCATTCTCGGGGCACAGTACTGGGGCAAAGGGGACAGACGGACACTGCAAAATGTCTTCAACATAATGCTCTGGTTCTGCGGAGTGGTGTCTGCCATATTTTTTCTGGCATGTGAACTTCTTCCGGAGCAGCTCATGCGCATTTTTACACATGATGCCCCGCTGATCGAAATCGGCAGCTCTTATCTGCGCATTGCAGGGTGGTCGTATCTGCTCACGGGGATATCCCAGTGCTATCTGACCACGATGAAAGTCTCGGAGCATGTGAAGCCTGGGGCATTGATCAGCTCCTGTGCAGTAGTTATGAATATATGTTTGAATGCTGTGTTTATATTCGGTCTGTTCGGAGCACCGCGAATGCAGGCAAGAGGAGCCGCGCTTGCCACCACGATCGCGCGTGTTGTCGAACTGGCGTTATGTATCGCTGTTTCTATGGGGACTTCCTATATCCGCCCGGCGTTTGACAGGTTTGTGAGACTGCCAAAGCAGCTGAGATCTGATTTCATAAAACAGTGTCTGCCGCTCATGGGCGGTTCTCTGTGCTGGGGTATCGGATTCACATCGTACACTGCGATCATGGGGCATATGGGGACAGATGCAGCTGCTGCAAACTCGGTGGCGGCAGTGGTCCGGGATCTGATCTGCTGCATGTGCAATGGTATCGGGAGTGCGGCGGGGATCATGGTCGGCAATGAACTCGGAGGAGGGCGTCTTGAGATGGGGAAAGCGTATGGGATCAAGCTAAAGAATATCTCATATGTGATCGGACTGATCTCCACAGCGCTCGTGCTCGCGGTGACGCCGGTGGTTGTAAAAATGGTCATACTGACAGATCAGGCAAGGGGTTATCTCACGGGAATGATGGTGATCATGTCCGTCTATATGATCGGGCGCTGTGTGAACACTGTGACGATCAACGGAGTGCTCGACGGCGGCGGTGATACGATATTTGATATGTACAGTCTGATCGTGAGTATGTGGCTGATCGCTATTCCGCTTGCACTCGTCGGGGCGTTTGTCCTGCACTGGTCTCCGCTGGCAGTATACGCATGCACCTGTCTGGATGAGGTTGGAAAGATCCCCTGGGTGATGATCAGGGTGCGAAAGTACAAATGGGTGCAGGATCTGACAAGATAACAGTTCGATATCACAACAGAATATACAGCGCAGCGTCAGAGCGTATAGAAACAAGTCTGTGCGCTCTATTTTCGTGCACAGATCCGGCGTAAGCTTTTCTTTTTTGTGGGAGTGTGCTATACTGACAACAGATATGAGGTGCACTGGTATAGAAGCGGTGGACGTCAAAGTTATCCATGTAAGTATAAATGCAGGCAGCAGAGCCTGCGGATAGTAGTAAGTTTGAAAGAAGATCACTTTCAAACGATTGATTGTTATGCGTGCCAAAGCACGCGAGGGGGTATAAGTATGAAAAACAAAGGAAAGATCAGATTCTCATTTAACTCGCCGGTCGTCATCTGTTTCACGGCGGTCTGCTTTTTGTCACTGGCGCTGGGGTGGATCACGAAGGGGTGGACGACAAATGCACTGTTCAGTGTGTACCGCTCTTCGATGCTGTCCCCGCTGACGTATGTGCGTCTGTTTGGGCATGTAGTCGGACATGCGGGCTGGGAGCATTTTATCGGAAATATCATGATGCTGTTGATCGTGGGACCGCTGTTGGAGGAAAAGTATGGTTCGTCCAATATTTTGTTTGTGATCCTGGCGACAGCACTGGTCACGGGGATCGTGCACTGCATCTTTTTTCCACATATACAGCTGCTCGGCGCCAGCGGTGTAGTGTTTGCGTTTATCCTGCTGTCCCCGTTTACCAGCGTGAAAGAGGGGACGATACCGATCACACTGGTGCTCGTCGCGGCGCTCTACATCGGAGGGCAGATCTACAGCGGCATTTCCAACAGTGACAATATATCACAGCTGACACATATCATAGGCGGCTGTGTCGGAGCAGGTCTTGGGTATGTGATGCACAAAAATAAGATGAACCGGTATTGATAGATATAAAAACGAACATTTTAAAACGCATCAGGAGCAAGCGGATCACAAAGGAACAAAAAGGAACAGGAGTCAAACAGGAGGAGGTTTGCAATGAAAGCAGTTTCGGGTAAACAGGTTGTATTAAAGGACGGTGAACTGTTAAGGAGAGAGCGGAGCAACAGGGACTATCTGATGTCTCTGTCAAATGAGGATCTGCTCTTCACTTACAATGTCGAG
>CAJUQU010000421.1 GCA_910588595.1 uncultured Lachnospiraceae bacterium
CATAAGGTGTCAGGGCGTTGAAGATCCCGCAGATCAGCACGGATAGCATCAGCCTGGGATTTTCCTGCCACCAGATCTTAAATCCGCGCAGGGTGAGCTGCACGGTCTTGGTCCATTTCTTCATTGTATATGCCTCCGTATAAGCCTTTTTCCCGGTAATATCTGCTCTGAATCTCAAATAGCTCTGCATAAGCACCATTTCGGGCGATCAATTCGTCGTGTGTGCCCTCCTCCGCAATACGTCCCTCAGCGATCAGTATGATGCGGTCGCAAAATCTGGTCGATGCAAGGCGGTGGGAGATGTAAACAGCCATTCTGCCGTCGGTGAGTTCATTGTATTTATCGTATAGTTCACTCTCGGCGATCGGATCGAGCGCTGAGGTCGGTTCGTCCAAAATGATGATCGGGGCGTTTTTGTACAGAGCCCGTGCCAGCATCAGCCGCTGCAGTTCTCCGCCGGACAGATGGATTCCATCGTCAAATACTTTTCCGATGTGCGTCTCCACCCCGCGGGGCAGCCTGGCGATCTTCTCTGCAAGTCCAGCCTGGCTGATACACCGCATCATCCGTTCTGAGTCGATCGCTTTGTCGGTCTGCGTGATGTTTTCAGCGATTGTCACATCGAGAACCGAAAAATCCTGGAAGACTGCCGAAAAAGGCCGATAATAATCCCGTCTGTTGAACGTCCGTATGTCGGTATTGTTTAGCAGCACTTTTCCTTCCGTGGGATCCAGAAAGCCGCATATGAGTTTGATGAGTGTTGTTTTGCCGGCACCGTTTTGCCCGACGATTGCCAGCTTTTCGCCCGGTTTGATCGTCAGATCGATGTGGGAGAGCGTGTCCTTCTCCGCCTCCGGGTAGCGGAAGGAGACGTCCTGCAGTTCGATCTGATACGGAATGCCCGGTTCGGGTGTTATGGAGAGCCCTTCCTCCATCTGAAAGGTTTCATGATGATCCAAAAACTCCCGGACCGCACAAAGGTCAAGGCTCTGCCTTTGGAGGAGTGCGAGGTCGGACAGGATCTTGCCGATGCCGCTGGTAAAAACATTCACGGTATTGAAGTACAGCACAAACTGCGCGGCTGACAGCTCTCCGCGCAGCACTGCCTGGATCAGAAAAAGATAGACAATGCCGTTGCGCATCAATGCAAGCAGTGTGTCCGCGATGTTGCCCCAGATATAGACGCGCTCCCCGCGGGCGGCAAAGCTTTGGTACAGACGCAGCATGCTGTTGTAGACGACCTCGATCCAATCGCGCATTTCAAAGATGCGGACATCTTTTGCCAGGGTGTGATCCCTGGATTTTTCGCTGAGATGATTCATGCGTCTGGAATAGTCCGACTCCTCATCACGATGACGATACCCCCAGCCATTCAGCGCATTGTTCACCCAAAAGCTGACAATGGTCGTGGCGCAAACGGCTGTGATTATCAGCGGATCCAGTGTTGCGAGCAGCGAGAGGAAGATCACGAATTTAACGGTGTTCTGCAGCAGATCCGTCAGCGTTGTCCAGACAGCTTCGGTGGCAGCCGAGCCGCTGGTAACGAGCATGGAAGCCTTGTCCATTTTCCGGCGGACATGCGGATCTTCTATATCGGGATAGGACATGGTGAGCGCCTTGTTCTGGATCATGGCGCCAATGCCAAGGCGGATTTCAATGCGCCCAAACTGTGCGCACGCTGCAAGGTAGGATGACGATGCGTTGAGCAGGATCAATGCGCCCGTAAAGAAGAGTATGATCGCAGACAGTTCTGCGATGGACACGTTCGCCCCGACAGCTTCGAGTATGGATGGCACGACAAAAAGCTGTGTGAGGCTGAGCAAGATCGCGGCAGCAGCCATAGCCAGCACGAACACAATGACACTGCGGCGCTCTCTCCATGCGAGTGATGTCATGAATGCGATGTTCTGGACTGAACTGTAGGCAGGCTTTTCCTTTCGAAGTCTGGCAGTAGTCATGTTCATTCATTCCTTTCGTTTTTATGTACGCGCCGACGCAGATGATATATGCGTTGATGGCGTTTCCAAAGATCGAATTTTCGGGCGGACAGATGGTGATGTCCGCTGCCTGTATTTAGTTTATAGAGTATATCCAAAATGCTCAATACACTGAACACTTCGGTAAAATTCTGTGTACAAAGTTATCCTATATAAATGACTTTTTGATCAAAACCGCAAAAGAGCCGCAGCGTAGAATATATGCGGTATTGGCGGAAATGAAGAGGGAGTAAATTTTCCTGAAAACCGTGAATTTGAGGGTAGGGTGCTATTGGAATCGGCGAGGAGACAGCCAGGGAAAATATGGGGTTGTTTCTTTGCTGATATTGTCATTCATATAGGGCGAAAATTGATTGTTTATCGATTGAAAAAATAGTTTTGGACAATTCTGTCTCTTGTTGGATATTCTAAAAAGTGATAAGATAATACAAAATATTTTTGTGGAAATGACAAGAATAGTAATATTAAAAGATAATTATATAGATGCTGAGTATGGTATTGAGAAAAAATGATTGATAATCCTGAATTATCGGTTGAATTGATACAATCATGAAAGTTTTAGT
>CAJUQU010000422.1 GCA_910588595.1 uncultured Lachnospiraceae bacterium
GAGAGCATCTGCCTTACAAGCAGAGGGTCATAGGTTCGAGCCCTATAGGTCCCATGTAGGTTTGTTGTGCCGGCGTGGCGGAACTGGCAGACGCCCGGGACTTAAAATCCCGTGGGTAGCGATACCCGTACCGGTTCGATTCCGGTCGCCGGCATTGCGCGATAAACTTCAAATTGAATATATGTGCGTTTAGCTCAGCTGGATAGAGCGTTTGGCTACGGACCAAAAGGTCGGGGGTTCGAATCCTCTAACGCACGTGCAAAGTACGTTTATGCGCGGAATTGCAAGAATAAGGAACTAGAGAAATCAGTTCCTTATTTTTGTGCGACTGGCAGAATGTGGAAAAGCCACACATTTGGTTCCGTGAGAGCTATATTATGGAAGAGATATTTATACTTGTTCCAAACTGGAAATTTGCAGGGCTTGTTTTCACGGTAAACGCATGTCTCTGTTTATAATAAATATGAGCTGTGTTTTTTGTGAAAATAACACTAAATCAAAAACAGGTAAACAGTACTAAATATCTGTCAAATGCAAGGGTGTTAGAATAAAATGATTTCATATATTGCATCAGCATGTGCGGTTTACAATTTATCCATAAAGCTCGCGTTTACCGTGTATTTGTTTTAAAAAGAATTGCAGTATAAAGTGAAATATGCTAAAATATAAATCAGGCTTTGGAGGAAGATTTAAAGTCTGAATCTAGTAAGAAAAATATGAGGGGGATAAGAAATGCTAAAGAAAAAAAGAAATATCTTGTTAAGTTTACTATGTGTGGTATCTATGTTGTTAACTGCGTGCTCCATCGGAGGCGGGAAAGCTGTTGTGACATGTGATGGTTTTGAGATGAAATTAGGAAAGTCCACAGTGGCAGACCTGAAGGAGGGTGGTTTTACAAATCGTTATTCCAACAACGATTGGAAAAAAATTGAAAGTATGTCATGGGAGAATTTTTACGCAATGAAAGGTGATGTCTCATATGGGACTATGTATGCGGGAAATAAGGGATCTTCGCTGATCGATTTTGACAAGGGTGTTATTTTTGAGATTTCTATTTCTTATGATGATCCTGATTATCCTGTAGGAGAAGTATTGGTAAACGGTGTGGATTTCCAGGGGTATACAAGGGAAGAGGTCAAAGAAGCTATGGGCAATGCAAAGGTTACGCTGGACAGTGATACATATCTAGCTTTTGAGGCTGACGGATGTAATTATACTTTTACATTTCAGGATGGATCTGAGACGTTGACTGATCTTTGGGTAAACGATGGCACTGAAAAACAATATAGTATGGAATAATATTTCATCACACTGATTTAAATGTACACTGATGAGATAGAATGAAATCAAAGGTTTCATCATTCTGGTTTGGGTGTCGGAGCAGTAGAATGGGAGATAAATCTGATGCGAGTGTGGAGCAGTAGAACGAGAGATAAATCTGCTCTGAGTAGCGCCAAGGTGGTAGAATGGGAGATAAATCTGCTCTGAATACCACTAGAGTGGTAGAACGGGAGTTAGTGTAAAATGAAAATATATTAATTTGATTAGAATCTGTCGGTTTGGTCGAATGGGATGCATCACTGAGGTTAGTCGTTATCGGCTAATCTCTTGTTGTTTATGCACCTGGCAGTATGGGGGATATATGCCGCTAGAGCGAGTTTGAAAAATGCTTTCTGTCAGATGTGCGTCACAGTTTGTGGGAGATTAAATCATCTTACAGATGATTTGCCGAATGAAGGAGGCATAGGGGGCAAAGGCATAAAGGAGAATGCCTTATGTTGACTGAATCCAGTGCAAATATCACGCAAAGTGGTGATACAGATGGCAGGAATGATTTTTCAAACACGCTCTAGTGCTCCATCCAATAGGAAATTGGAGTTGTGAGCTTCATAGATCGTACCAGTGCAGTGCTGGCAGAATTTTGACGGCGATGCGGTGGCGTCGTCTAGAAATTTTAAGACAAAACTTATAGATTAACTCCATAATGCTATATTTGGAAAAACAAGAGTAGAGCACAAGGACATAAAATTGAAAATTACAAAAAATATATTATTTATATATAAAATTTAGATAGGATAAGATTAATGTGAAAAATATAACAACGCTTAACAAGGGCACACAGACCATAATATAAAGCGCAAAAAGCAAAAGTTTTCAGATTTTCCACTCAAACGAAATGCGGTTGTTGGTAGACAGGACCTGGGAGAGAATAATGTCCGTCACCTGCCGTCGGTCGTCAAAGTCAATCGTATTCCAGTTCTAGCTGATAAGGATTTAGTCCTGTCGGAATGAAAATTCAAATCCTGCAGCAAACAAAGTGAGGATTGCTGTTTGAAACCGAACAGGACAATCTGAAATATCAGTAATAAATTAGTATTTCTTGCTGATATGTGTTCATTTTTTTATGCTTTGGCAGATTCTTTTAATCCTGGATACTGTACTGTTAGTAAAAGTTTAATAAATAATTTCTTGTCTATAAATAATTTTTTATTTATTTTTTACAGTGCGAAAAA
>CAJUQU010000423.1 GCA_910588595.1 uncultured Lachnospiraceae bacterium
CGACAGAGAAGGATTCTGCCGCTATCACTTTCTCAAAATGTTTCAGTATGGAAACACCCTCGGAAATGCATGGATCCTTAAAACCCATTATCAAAAAATGATCGGTGAGTTTAACAGCGAAGTCAAACGGTTCAAACCAGCAAAGATCTCCTTCGTAGACCGCCTCAAACGCTCCAGGGAGATCAACAATACCATGACGGCATGGACATACGAAAAACAGCGCTCCTGCTACATCTGCCGCCAGTACGATGACACCTATGCACGATATCTGGACACCTTTTTCTACATGTACAAAAAAGACGCTGAATTTGTGAAAAAAATGGAAAACAGCAAGGGATTCTGTCTCGTTCACTTCGGCGATTTATGCCAGAGCGCCGTGGACAAGCTGAAGCAGAAGCAGTGCGGCGAATTCTTTGCCACAATATTTCCCCTCATGGAGGCGAACCTGAAGCGGATCGGTGAAGATGTCAGCTGGATGGTCGAAAAATTTGACTACAGAAATGCGGATGCGGACTGGAAGAATTCGAAGGATGCCCCCCAGCGCGCCATGCAGAAGCTAAAGGGCGGCTATCCCGCCGCCCCGGTTTACCAGCAGAAAAAATAGTGCACGCATCTTTCAGGAGAGATTGAGAGCCATATCCCGAACCAGCTCGATATATGCCTTGATCTCCCTGAATATCACCTCAGAATCCGCTGCCTCCAGCGTCTTCTCCCGTATGATACTGCCGATGCAGTAGTCGATCATTCTCTTGATGCGCTCCCGCCTCGCCTTATCGGAGACACCTGCGATCTCGGCGGACTTCTGGAGCGCTGCTATCCGCTCCTCATAGATCTGCCTCGATCCTGCCGTCTTCCTGACCAGCTCCTGCTCGGTCTCATGAGCTGCCTCCTCCAGAAAGATCGTCAGATATGGATAACTTTTTCCGACCTTTGTCTTCGTCATGGCAATCTGTTTGATCAGCTCAAAATAGTCCTTTTCATTGTCATTCACAATGGTGGACAGCTCCAGCAGCATATACTTGACGCAGTAGTCATACACAAAGACGTAGATGCCCTCCTTGGAACCAAAGTAGTGAAACCAGAGTCCCTTACTGACACCGACTGCCTTTACCATATCATCTGTGCTGGCATGCCTGTATCCGTTTTTGGCAAACACCTCGATCGCACCGTTTATCATGCGGTCCTGTTTCTCTCTTGCAAGGTCAAAAAATTTTTCGTTCATCTGCAGTACCTCCTTGTGGGCGCTCTCTACAAAGACGCACACCTGTTATACTAATATTAACATAATTTCAGACTTCCGACTACACATTTTCATCAAATTTTACATAATCTCTTTTCATTTCCATAAAATAGTATTAAAATAGATTTGTGTACACTAATCGAGCATGGAGATGGCATTCTCCCCTGCTCTCGCGCCGCCGATGTGCCATGCAATGTATAGTTCCTCTGCATCGGTGATGCATACAAAACAACTGCAACAGGAAAGGAGAACCACAAATGGCTAAGAAATTTAGCAAGCTTGTCTTATTCAGTGCCCTCGCCGGTGCTGCAGCTGCTGGAACCTATTATTATCTTCGAAATAAAGCAAACATTCCCGAGGAAGACTTTGACGACTTCGATGACTTTGACGATTTTGACGAGGATCTTGAGGATGAAGACTTCTCCTCAGACTCCACAAGTGCCGCTGTCAGCAAAAGCCGCCCATATGTACCCATCGATATAGACAATGCCAAAGAAAAAATCGGTGAAAAGGTGATCGAGACGCTCGATAAGACCAAAGAAAAACTCGAACACCTCAATGTGTCCGAGAAGATCGACAAGGCAAAGGAGATCATCGGCGAGATGACTTCCCCCACCGTCGAACCTGTCTACACACAGGTAGATATGTCTGCAGCGCAGAACATCGGAAGTACGTCTGAAACCAAATCCGTATCTGCCACCTATGCAGAGCCGTCCGGCACGGAGAACCAGACGGAAGAGTTTTTTGATGACTCGGATACAGTGTCATAGCATTTGTACCAGCCGAGCAGAATATTAGTTCGAATTGCATAAAACAATTTTTCCGTTTCAAACTACAAGCCCTATCCTTGATCCAACCGGATTATCCAACAAACAGATACTGGCACTGCAGGCGCTTATAGAGACAATGAAGGCATGAGTATCCAGATACTCATGCCTTCATAATGTAAACATACTATTATTCTACAGAACTTATCACATTGGACTTTGATCAAATAAAAATTCTGCCAGCTCTCCTACGCTCGTAAAATACACATCGCTGTTCTTCCTCATGAAATCCCGGATCTCCGGGATGTCGGTCGCCCAGCCTGCGCCGACAAAGGGAACCCCATACGCTTTTGCCATATCGTATCCCGGCTTGGAGTCATCCACCATCACCATCTCCTGCGGTTTCAACTGATACTTTTGGGAGATGACCTCGAGCGCATAAGTGCCAGGCTTTCTCTGCTCGGGCGGATACTCCCATCCAAAGATCATGTCCGGCAT
>CAJUQU010000424.1 GCA_910588595.1 uncultured Lachnospiraceae bacterium
GCAGCAGAGCTTCCGCCAGCAACCTGTCATATCGGCGGCTGCAATCTCGGTGACTGCTTCAGGGATCTGGATTGTGACGGCATCTGCGGCGATCACTATTTTATAGATGAGAATGGTGATGGCATCTGTGACAATCATTGTTACACAGACGCGAATTATGATGGGCTCTGTGATTATTATACAGACGCGGACGGTGACGGGATCTGTGACCACTGTCACAACCATGGCAGAGTCGCACAACCGAGCTATAGTACTGGAACATATTACGGCGGATATCATGGTGGATGCCACGGCAGGAGAGGCGGTCATCACAGAGGTCACTGCTGATCAGAGCTATTCAAAGCAGAGCGCACGAACTCTGCGAGTAACAGGAAACCCGGTTTCGATAAGGAGGACAAAATGCAGCACATCATGAAGGATCTACTAAATTTGATAACTTGCCAGGAAGGTGTGTTTGTCCTCAGAATGCAATAAGGATTTTTTGTTGTAGTCAAAATCATGTGGATAAAAACACCTTTCTATGGGGTGTTTTTTTGTTACCATAACACAGGACAAAAACACCCGGACATTGAGAGTTTACCAGGATATGGAAGGAGTTTTTATGATTACAATATACGGAAAATATACGAGTGCGATTGTTTACACATCCGACAACGAGCAGTACGCCATTGATGACTATGCAAGAAAGCAGCTGCAGATGATCTGCGACCATTACAGCGCCGCCGGCAGCAAAATACGTGTGATGCCGGATGTTCATCCCGGAAAGGTGGGAACGATCGGGTTGACGATGACAGTGGGCGGGTCGTTGATGCCAAACCTTGTCGGGGTAGATATCGGCTGTGGCATGACGATCGCAAAGATCAAGACAAAAGGTATGGAATGTCAGAAACTGGACACAGTCATACGTGACAATGTTCCCGTCGGCGGGGCAGTCAGAAAGACAAGTCATAGGCTCAGCGACAGGATCGCACTGCGCAGGCTGCACTGCTACAAGGCGATCGATGAGGCAAAGGCGGAGCGCAGTATCGGGACGCTGGGCGGAGGCAACCATTTTATTGAAGTGGATCGGGATGAGGACGGTGCATTGTACCTCGTGATCCATTCGGGCAGCCGTCATCTTGGCATGGAGGTGACAGAGTATTATCTCGAGAAAGGACAGAAGGCGTCACAGATGAAGAAGCAGGGATATGCGCCGTATGACCTTACCTGCCTGGAAGGTGAGCTGCTTGAACAGTATCTGCACGATCTCGAGATCGTGCAGGAGTTTGCCGAACGAAACAGGGAAGCAATGGTGGATGAGATCGTGCGCGGCATGAAATGGAAGGTGTTGGACAGTTATACCTGCATTCACAATTATGTCGATTTTTCGGCGGATGTGCCTCTGCTGAGAAAAGGTGCGATCAGTGCAAAGGCAGGGGAACAGGTCATCATTCCGATCAATATGCGCGATGGGATCATCCTGGGCACGGGTCTTGGCAATGAGGACTGGA
Organism: uncultured Lachnospiraceae bacterium; assembly: GCA_910588595.1. Classification (GTDB taxonomy): domain Bacteria; phylum Bacillota; class Clostridia; order Lachnospirales; family Lachnospiraceae; genus COE1. The sequence continues at coordinate 1,491 of CAJUQU010000424.1, forward strand.
ACTGTTCCGCGCCGCATGGATCTGGTCGGGTTTACAGGCGTTCTGAGGTGAAAGAGCATCATACAGTATCGGAGTTCAAGAAAGCTATGGAGGGGATCTACTCCATCTGTGTCAATAAGGACACGCTGGACGAATCACCGTTTGCATACCGTAAAATAGAAGATATACTGCAGGCAGTCGGCGAGACGGTCTCAGTGGACAGGATCATCAAGCCGGTCTATAACTTTAAGGCGGGCGGGGAAAGATAGCAATATAAGAAGAGGAGGACGAGATATGATAATTACGATCAGCCGTGAAACGGGAAGCGGAGGGCATACGGTAGGAAAGCTGCTGGCGGAGAAGCTAGGGTATACATTTTACGACAAAGAGATCGTGGCATCTGTAGCCAGAGAGATGGGAATTGACGAGAAGCTCATATTGGAAAACGGAGAAAATATGTCTGATCAGGATTACATTGACATGAAGAGCGGATTCATACCACACTACAAGGAGGCGGAGGTGCCTTACGAGGAGATCAAAGAGGCACAGGACAGGGTGATCAAGAGTATCGCAGACAAAGGGAACTGTATCATTGTGGGGCGCGGGGCGGATTTCATTCTCCGCGGGCGCAGTGATGTGATCAATGTGTTCATACATGCAGATATGGAACGGCGTGTCAGGAGGGTTCAGCGGCACGAAGGTGTGACTGGTCAGGAAGAGCGCATCAGAAAGGAGCTGGAGGAGAAGGATCGTTCGAGGACGACGTATTACAGATACTTTACAGGGGGAGAGTGGGGAAAAGTAGAGAACTATACACTCTCGCTCGATGCGGGTATTTTCACCAAGACACAGTGTGCGGAACTCATTATCAAGGCGGTTGGGATGCTGTAGCGCCCGGAAATAAAACTTGCAATATAAAAACGATTGCGATACAATAACACATGAGTATGATCATAAGGAACTACAAAACAGTTCCCAACAGGAAAAATAAACAGCTTTAACTATATAAGGCGCTGAAAAGGAGTA
>CAJUQU010000425.1 GCA_910588595.1 uncultured Lachnospiraceae bacterium
TCGTTAGTGCCACATAATGACAACAGTCTGTTGATCATCAATTCTGGCATGGCACCGTTAAAGCCATATTTTACAGGGCAGGAGATACCACCGAGACGCCGTGTGACTACCTGTCAGAAGTGCGTTCGGACAGGTGATATCGAGAATGTAGGGAAGACGGCAAGGCATCTGACTTTTTTTGAGATGCTTGGAAATTTTTCGTTTGGAGACTATTTTAAACACGAAGCGCTCACATGGAGCTGGGAGTTTTTGACCAAAGTAGTCGGACTTGACCCAGATAGACTATACCCGTCTATTTACTGCGAAGATGAGGAGGCATTCAATATTTGGGTAAATGAGATCGGGGTTCCGGCTGAAAAGATCACACGCTTTTATCGGGATCCAGAGACGGGGGAGTGTGACAATTTCTGGGAACATGGTGCAGGTCCGTGCGGACCATGTTCTGAGATCTATTATGACAGAGGCATCAAATATGGCTGCGGTAAGCCCGACTGTAAGGTAGGCTGTGAGTGTGACCGTTTTATTGAGGTCTGGAACAATGTATTTACACAGTTTGACGGCGACGGAAAAGGTCATTATGAAGAACTTGCACAGAAGAATATTGATACTGGTATGGGGCTTGAGCGTCTTGCGGTAGTCGTTCAGGATGTGGATACTGTGTTTGACATCAACACAATGAAAGCAATACGTGACAAGATCTGTGAGACAGCCGGGGTGGTGTACAAGGCGGATGAGAAGAAGGATGTCTCGATCCGATTGATTACAGACCATATCCGCTCCGCGACTTTTATGATCTCAGATGGTATCATGCCGACAAATGAGGGACGCGGCTATGTGCTCAGACGAATTATCCGGCGTGCGGCACGTCATGGAAGAATGCTCGGAATAAAAGGCACATTCATGGCGGACTTTGCTAAGACTGTGATCAATGAATGCAAGGATGGCTATCCGGAGCTTGATGAGAAGAAAGATTTTATCTTTAAAGTGCTGACACAGGAGGAAGAAAAGTTTAACAAGACGATCGATCAGGGGCTTGCGATACTTGCTGACATGGAGGACAAGATGCAGGCGGCAGGGGAGAAGATCCTTTCAGGTGAAAATGTGTTTAAGCTGTATGATACATATGGCTTTCCGGTGGATCTTACCTGTGAGATATTGGAAGAAAAAGGTTTTGCCATTGATCAGGACGGATTTAGTGCAGCCATGGAAGAACAGCGCACTAAGGCGCGCAAAGCACGCAAAGAGACGAACTATATGGGCGCGGATGCGACGGTATATGAGTCGATCGATCCTGCCATCACGACAGTGTTTGTCGGATATGATAAACTGGAGACAACGTCAAAGGTTTCTGTGCTCACGACAGAGGATGAGCTGGTGGAGGCGCTTTCAGACGGTGAGATCGGTACAGTCATCGTTGATGAGACACCGTTTTATGCCACGATGGGTGGTCAGCAGGGCGATAAGGGTGTGATCACGACTGCATCAGGGGAGTTTGCTGTGGAAGATACGATCAAGCTGCTTGGCGGTAAAGTCGGACACATCGGTAAGATGACGCGCGGTATGATCAAAGCAGGCGACGAAGTTACGCTGCATGTGGACAAGACGCTTCGCTCGAAGATCTGCAAGAATCATTCCGCTACCCATTTGCTGCAGAAGGCACTCCGCGAGGTGCTCGGCACACATGTGCAGCAGAAAGGTTCTTATCAGGACGGGGAGCGCACACGTTTTGATTTCAGTCATTTCGAGGCATTAACAGCGGACGAACTTGCAGCTGTTGAGAAGATGGTCAATGAAAAGATCGCTGAGAACATCGCTGTAGATACACAGGTTATGACGATGGATGAGGCGAAAAAGACAGGTGCGATGGCTCTATTTGATGAGAAATATGGAGAGTCTGTGCGAGTCGTGTCTATGGGAGAGTTCTCGAAAGAATTTTGTGGTGGTACACACGTTAAAAATACGGGTGATATCACAACCTTTAAGATCATCTCCGAGAGTGGGATCGCAGCAGGAGTGCGCCGTATCGAGGCGCTTACGGGGGACAATGTATTTGAGTATTATCACACGATCGAGAGTGAACTTGACGCAGCGGCAAAGGCGGCAAAGACAACCCCGTCAAACCTGACCGAGAAGATCGAACATATGATGGCAGAGATCAGATCCCTGCAGAGCGAGAACGAATCGCTCAAGAGCAAAGCGGCAAAAGAAGCGCTCGGTGACGTTACGGACCAGGTGACAGAGGTGAATGGCGTAAAACTTCTTGCGGCGAGCGTAGACGGAGTGGACATGAATGGTCTGAGGGATCTCGGTGATCAGTTAAAAGCCAGGATCGGTGAAGGTGTCATCGTACTTGCATCCAGCATGGATGGACGAGTGAATCTGGTGGCGATGGCTACAGATGATGCGATGGCGAAGGGCGCGCACGCCGGAAATCTCATCAAAGGAATTGCCGGGCTTGTTGGCGGAGAGATCGGAAGAGCACACGT
>CAJUQU010000426.1 GCA_910588595.1 uncultured Lachnospiraceae bacterium
GAAAACAAATCACAGGATTTTTTGTGCAGTTTTCTGGATTTGCTCAATTATAGTTATCAGAACCGCCTGAAACTGACCACTATCTGGTGTGGTTAACCTTTGAGCAAATCAAAGAAAAACTATTTTTACCTCATCAAATAAGAGCTGTTGAACAAATACACAATATTTATAGATTATGAGCATAATTTGTGGTAAGCTAAACTAAAATCTGCCGAGAATTTAAGATATTCCAGACAAGTATAATGGCTGAAATTCCCGCAGACAAAAGTGAGTGATTTTTTATGCTTGCTACGGAACAAAAATAATTAAAAGGTGGATATTCATGGACGACTTAAAGAACAATCATTCCATGTTAGACGAAATAAAAAAAGTTTTATCAGATACGCGTGGACGTGCAGCCGTACAAGTAAATATGGAATTACTGACAGCTTATTGGAATATCGGACGGATTATCGTAGAACATGAACAGGAGAGTCAGGAAAGAGCCGCTTATGGAAGGCAGACACTGCAGCAGCTTTCAAAGGAATTGACAAAAGAGTTCGGGAAAGGATTTTCTGTTTCCAACATACAATTTATGCGTCGTTTTTACCAGAATTACGAAATTCAACAGACAGTGTCTGTTAAATTGTCATAGTCGCATTATTGCGAACTGCTTTCGATATCTGACTTAGATAAACGCAGTTTCTATGAAAAAGAAGCGGTCAATTCAGGTTGGTCGATACGGGAATTAAAACGACAGATTTCAACGTCTTTATATGAACGGCTGTTGCTGACAGAGGGAAAAAATAATCAGGAAACTGTGTTGGCACTTGCTCAAAAAGGGATTGAAATGTCACAGCCGATTGATATAGTGAAAGACCCCTATGTATTTGAATTTCTGGGTGTGCCGGAAAACAAACCCATGTTAGAAAGTGATCTTGAACAGGCACTCGTCCAACAGATTGAAAAATTTCTATTGGAACTGGGACGTGGCTTTATGTTTGTGGGAACACAGCAGCGAATTACGCTCAACAATACGCATTATTATGTGGATATGGTGTTTTACAATAAAATTCTTCGGGCATATGTTTTGATTGAATTAAAAACAAAAAAGCTTATCCCGGAGGCAGTAGGGCAGTTGAACATGTATCTGAATTACTATGCGGCAGAGATTAATGATGAACAGGATAATGCGCCGATTGGTATTATTCTTTGTACGGAAAAGGATAGTATAGCCGCAGAATATGCGCTGGGCGGATTGTCCAACAATATTTTTGCTTCCAGATATATTTCTTATATCCCTGATAAAGAGCAATTAATTGCACAGGTGGAGGCAGTTTTAAAAGAATGGCATGGAAAACATGATTGAATTTGCTTTTTGGTGCCAAAATGGTGCCCGGTCTTACAAAATAAACCTTTACAGAGATATGTCAAGTTATAAAAGAATAAGCGGGAACTCTTGAATTTAAGCCATTCCTGCAACATGTTATAAACATTTACGGGAGCCTATAAGAAGATTTTCCGCTATAATATCAAAAAATATGGATTGGGGAAGGGTAAGATATGAGATTTGTAATACAACGTGTATGCGAGGCGAGTGTCGCTGTGGATGGTCAGGTGATCGGTCAGATCGGTCACGGTCTGCTGGTGTTTGTGGGTGTGGCTGACAGCGATGACAAGCTGATCGCGGACAAGATGATCGACAAGCTGACGAAGCTGCGCATCTTTGACGATGCGGACGGAAAGACGAATCTGTCCATCGCAGATGTGGGCGGCAAATTTCTGGTCATCTCACAGTTTACGCTGTATGCGGACTGCAGAAAGGGCAACAGGCCCTCCTTCACGCTGGCTGGCAGACCTGACAAGGCGGAGGAACTGTATGAGTATGTCATCAGTGAGATCGGGAAAAAAGGATTTTGCGTGGAGCACGGCTCGTTCGGCGCAGAGATGAAGGTGTCGCTCCTGAATGACGGACCGTTTACGATTTTGCTGGACTCCGATGAGATCGTGAAGTAGCCGGTATATTTTGGATATGGCAGAAAGAAACTCCGAAAGTCTGTTAGTGGGAAGGGAGGGCAGCAGCTATGTTTACGACGAGATTTTCTGGCTGGACGGGGCAGAATGTATTGATCAGGATCGCCATATCGCTGGCGCTCGGCATCGTGATCGGCATTGACAGGGGGGCGAAGCGGCGCGGCGGCGGTGCGCGGACTACGATCACGGTGTGTCTCGGCGCGACGATGGTCATGCTGTTGGAGCAGTATCTTGAGGAAATCTATCCGGAGCGGTTTGATATCTCGAGGATTGCCGCGCAGGTGGTCAGCGGTGTCGGATTTCTCGGCGCCGGCTCGATCCTGGTGTCGGGTCATCAGATCAAGGGACTGACCTCTGCGGCGAGCATATGGACCTGTGCCTGCATTGGGCTTGCGGCGGGGATCGGGTTTATCGACGGAGCAGTCCTTCTCACGGTGGTGTAGATCG
>CAJUQU010000427.1 GCA_910588595.1 uncultured Lachnospiraceae bacterium
GAGATGGTTGTCAGTGACTGGAGTTCAGACGTGTGCTCTTCCGATCTGAATCGGACACCGCGTCTCAATGGAACACTTCATGGAAGCCCGGTCCACCTTGCAAAGAATATCTCCCGGCAGATAGGTCTCCTCGTCAAGCATCATCCTGCGCGCCTGCCAGTTGTTCTCGTGATACTTCGACTCGATCGGAAACTTGAACGGCACGCCGCTGTCCGGCAGCATCTTATCGATCACATTGATATAAGTCCTTCCGCCAATCTGGGTCTTTGTCTCCGCGTCATGGTTTCCGGCAACTACCTGGACGCGGAACGGAAGCTTCTCAAACAGCCCAAGCTTCTGAAACGGCGGAAACCTGCACACGCTGTAAGTCATGCGCCCGAGCATATCCAGTTTCTGCGCCTGTGCGACATTGTCATAGATATTGTAGCCGCAGAAGAATTCATCCCCGCCATCCCCCGACAGGACGACTGTGACATCCTTTGCCGCCAGTCCCGCCACCAGCATTGACGGTATCTGGGAACTGTCTGCGAACGGTTCGTCATAATATCTTGGTATGCTGTCAACCATGTCGAACATTGCCTGCTCATCGATATAGAGCTCTGTGTGCTGTGTGCCCAGATACTTTGCCACCTCTTTTGCATATTTTGCCTCGTTGTAGCGCTCTTCGTGAAAACCGATAGAGTAGGTCTTTACCGGCTCACTGCTCACCGACTGCGCGATCGCTGTGACGAGCGAGGAGTCATACCCTCCGCTCAGAAAGGCACCTACCGGAACATCCGCAACCATCCTCTTGCTGACGGCATCCGTCAACACAGCCTTCAGCTCTTCCTTTGCCTCCTCGTAGGAACCAACTGTTTCCTGCTTCCTGGCACGATACACTTCTGCGATATCCCAGTATTTCTGTTTTGAGAGCCTTCCCTGCCTGAACCGGATCATCTGCCCCGGCTCAACTTTGTATACATTCTCAAATATCGAATCCGGCTCATTGACACACTGCTGGTAGAGATACCTCTTGATCACGTCTTTTCTTATATCCTTTTGAAAACCAGGACATTCCATAATAGGTTTCAGCTCTGATGCAAACACAAGATCATCGCCGTCCAGCCAATAGTAAAGCGGTTTCTTGCCGATCCTGTCCCGCACGAGATAGAGCTCATCCTCCTCCCTGTCATACAGCGATATCGCAAACATTCCCTGAAACCGCTCAACACAGGAGATGCCCCATTTCAGGTAAGCCGCCAGTATCACCTCCGTGTCGCACCGGGAGCGGAACGGATAGTCCTTGAGTTCGTCACGCAGCTCCAGAAAATTGTAGATCTCCCCATTGTAGGCGATCACAAGTCTATTGTCGCAGGAATGCATGGGTTGGTGTCCAAGCACGGACAGATCCAAAATCGACAGCCGTCTCTGCGCCAGACCGACCTGGTATCCATCCCTCCCGGCAAAGATCTCCTCCCCGCTGTCATCCGGCCCTCTGTGATACATGGTATCATTCATCCTTTTTAGCTGCTCCCGAGTAATATTTTTCCTAGATACAAAACCACATATGCCACACATAAACCCGCTTCCTCCTGCCGCCTGAACCTACCCTAACGGTTCCACAAAGAAATCCCTGTACTCCCCAAAGTCTTTACATTCATTGTCAATACTGTCGATCAGCTCAATATATTTTTCTCTCACCAGTGTCTTATAATTTTCAAAGTTATCATATCCCTGTTTGCTCCACGCAAATGGGTGCGTCAGGATCTGCACCTTATCGTGTCCTAATATAGCGGCCTCATCCGGATAACCATACCGCCATATATGGTTTGCATCAGACATATACTTTACCGCGAGCACCGAATCCTCCCTCACATTGTCCGAGAAGGTAAAAAACTCATCCTGGTAGGCATTGATGATGCCTGGCAGTTTGATGTTCTCCGCAAGCACGGACGGGGACGGGCGGTGCACAGAGAACTCCGATATCTCAAATCCAAGCATCTCACTGAGCATGTGCATTTCCCTGACGATCTGCCGCCGCACCTCCTGCATGTCCGTCATTCCGTTTAGCGCAAAATGAAGACCGATCTTCTGCCCGCGCTCATGCATATCGCAGATCAGATCCCTGTTTTTTCTGGATAACAGATTATACGAATTATTGGTCCACTGAAAAAAGAATGTTGATGTGAAATCCATGCTGGTCTCTACCTTTGCAAGCGCATACGCCCGCTCCACACTGTATTCCACATCGTGGCGCATGATGATAAACCTATCCTTGTGTAAGGCACTTGCATAATCGCTCTGTAACCCTGTGGACTTGATGATCCTTATGATCTCCCTGTAATCATTGTACGAAAACATTCTCCCTACCTCTCTCGACTTTTTTCTTTGCACTAACTCCCATCTGCCTGCTTTAGCAGGCGTACAAATCAGGATGGTGAATTTTTATATTTCACACTAACTCCCATCTGCCTGCTT
>CAJUQU010000428.1 GCA_910588595.1 uncultured Lachnospiraceae bacterium
AGACGTGTGCTCTTCCGATCTTGCGAGGGCTGTGTGCTGGTCAAGATAGCCCACGCGCACATTTTTTGCCCACTCGATCCTGCCTTCATCCGGCATCAGTTTTCCGGTGATGATGTTCATAAAAGTGGACTTGCCCTCACCGTTGGCGCCCACCAGTCCGATATGCTCTCCCTTTAGGAGGCGGAAGGACACATTTGTAAAGATCGTCCTGTCGCCGAAACCGTGGGAGAGGTTTTCTACATTTAAAATACTCATTGTGCTCAATCCTTTTTGTTCGATGTCTAATGTTTTCCTTTTGGGGTACACGCTCTAGTATATATAATGAAGGATCGCTGTGCAAGCAATATTTGATGCTGCGCTGGACTTAATAGGGTGTCGTCACCGCTCAATGCCCTTTCCGTCCCATAAAATCGATCACAAGCCCCGTCAGGCAAGTGTCCTCATACGTTGTTCCCTCATAGACGTCCTCGATCGTAAATTCAAAATGGATATCTACGCTGTCTGGCGATTTGATGGCGCCAAACGGAAGTGTGAAGTATTGGGGATTGATGGTGTCCTCCAGCTCCAGATAGGCAAAGGGGCGGTCTTCCACACACAGCAGCATCCGTTTTACACGACCGTTTTTCTCCCATGTCTGTTGATTTTTGGCATATCCGTTGACGATGCAGATCTGGGTGTAGCGCATGTACCCGTCATAGATGTCCGGTTCGATATCGCCGTCGAGAAAGAGGGCAGTCCCTTTGGTGCCGAGCGTCTGCGTATCATTGTATCCACAGTTTGTTGTGATGCGTATGTGCTCGCCGATCCCGTTGCCGGGAGCGCCTTCCGCCCACGCGTGTTCCCTGCCTGACCAGTAGTCTAGATGCGCAGCGGCATATCGCCCATCCGCGGAGGGGAGCGTCGAGGAGGCTTCGATCTCGTATTTCCATGACTGCATCGCACAGAATTCACCGCAGGGTACATGCCATTCCGGAAAGCCGTAGTCCGGTGCATCATCGCTGCGCTCAAACCAGAGCTCGGCGTCATACATATTTTCCCCATGAAAAAAACTGCCTGTTTCTGGCTTTAGCACGAGCGGAGTTTCAGGATAGTCCACAAGCGCTGTATTGCTGTCATAGGCTGGGATCTCCACCGCATCCCAGCTGGTCTGTGCGGCGTATGCTTTGAGCGGAGCCGCCATTTCGGAGGGCATGTCCCTGAAAACCATATAGCAGAGATAGCCTGTCTCCGCGCAGCCTGCAAAGACCTCATCTTCCAGGATGACCGTTCTGTCACTGAAATAGACCCCCCACAGTTCAGGGTTGTCTGCAAATGCGCGCTCATGGATGGTGAGCGGGACAGAAGGATCGGATCCGGACAGATCCTGCCGATCAAAAGTCACGGCTTTGATCCCACAGTTTTCGAAACAGTGCGCACCGACGCAGACAACATCCGATGAAATGCGCACCCGTCTGCTGTACTCTCCCAGAGGAATGTTCTGAAAAGCGTTTGGGGCAAATTCTGTCACAACAACGCCGCCAAGCTGTTCTGGAAAAACGAGCTCCCAGCTCTGTTGAAGGATCTCTGTATAATTTTCATGAAATCCTGTGATCGTGGCATAGGAGCTGCCGTCTGAGCGGGTTTTGATCTCATAATCGAACAGGCTGTCACGGGATGTGTTCTCGTCGGATGCTTTATCATCGTCTGCTATTTCGGGTTCGATCTCTGAACCAGCCTGCGGTTCTTCCGACGTCATAGCAGATGCAGGTGTCTGTGTGTTTATATCCGCATTTGCGCATGCGGTCAGAAGCACTGTCATGGCAAAACAGAGTGTCAGCCATTTTCTGTTTCCTTTATTCCCTTCATTTGATCTACTTAATCTATTCCCTTTATTATGATATCCTCGATACGCCATACCAAGCGGCCTCCTTGTTGCTTCTATAAAGTCTATTATATACCTGTCTCTGTGATTTGTCATGCGCGTTTGACTCCTAAGCCTGCGGTTTTGTTCTTTGCAGCTGAACATTTATGCGGCATCCTTGTCAGAAGTGATTTCTGAACAGTTCCCGGCGTTAGATCCGCCGTATCATGCTCAATAGTTCAGATTTGCTTGAATAAAAGCGATTCATTTAGTATAATGAAATAACATAGTTAAAAAATTGCACCAATTATGCCAGAGCATGTTTGAAAAATCATTCCAGCGATCTGTACGCCGCAGTTTGCGTGATATTTGTACCGGATTCAGTCAATATAGCCCGCTATGCCTTCTTCCACCCGGCAAATCATCTGCAAGATGATTTCGTCTTACAAAAACTGTGCCGCACATCTGACAGAAAGCATTTTTCAAACACGCTCTAGTGCTCCATCCAGACAGAAATTAGAGTTGTGGACTGCATGGATCGTGCCAGTGCTAGAGCGTGTTTGAAAAATCATTCCCGCCATCTGTATAACGACGCCATAGCGTC
>CAJUQU010000429.1 GCA_910588595.1 uncultured Lachnospiraceae bacterium
TGACTGGAGTTCAGACGTGTGCTCTTCCGATCTCGGTGCGATCGAGATCACGCCGATACCGACAGTGGAAGAATTTGGTGCCGATCTGTACGGAGAAGAATTTCGGGCATTCCAGATCACAGAGGAAGAATTTGAGGCGGTATGGAACGCATAAAGTGAATGTTTGATCGGGCGGGAAGGGCGTTTAACTTTGTCGATGCTGCCATTGTGATGGGCACCACTTGGGACAGGAGGGGATATTATGGCAACCTGGTCCGGTATCAGGAACAAATTAGAACAGGAATATCTTGCGGATTCTCTGCGGGGACATATCCAATATTACGTGACGACATACAGTAAATGCCCTGATCATGAAGGGCGGGCGGCGATCCGTCTGGACGGGAAGGAGATCATCAAAGGCAGTTATTTTAATAACTGGTACAAGGCGCACCTCTTTCCGAGGGACGACAAGTATGAGCGCCGCATGGACACGGAATTTGCGTATATGGATGATACAGCGATACAGCTTGGCGTGTTTGACCAGCGCTGTTTTTATGATGCTTTTTACATGTTTGACAATCAAAGTATCGAGAAGAGCCTTTTCAGCGAAAATATGATCGTCAGGATCTTTGCCCTTCTCGACAGGCGTGTTGGCAAGAGGCGGCTGCTTTCGATGAAGACCGGCATAGAAAATGAATGCGAGACGATCCGATGCTTCTATGCGATCCGGGCAGCCGCCGAAAATGTGATCTGACAGACAGTGATTCATTCAGCTTCAACAGGCAGTGACTCATTTTTGCAGACTTCCCTGAGCGCATCGCGAACCTCCATCAGCGCAAAGCCGAGCAGATTCTGACCGCGCCATCTGAGCGGATCCTGTACGTTTTCGTCGGACTCGGACATCTTGATGCCCCAGACGCCGTCATAGGGACTTGCCTCGGTCAGGATCTTGTCCCCTGTCTGCAGGAGAAAATTTTTGAGCTTTGGATCCTGTGAAAACTTCTTGTAATTTCCGTTCAGCACGATAGCGTACTTTGCCTCGCCCCAGATCGTCTCGTCAAAATTTCTGACTTTTTGCCCGAGCGCTTTGATCTTTTTGGGATCCTTGCTGGACAAGATCTGCTGCAGGATCTCGTCATCGCCAAACAGTTTTGCTTTCTGGGACATCATAAACTGTTCCATACAGCAGTAGTGGTCTGCAACAGAAAAGAAATGGGATCTGTACCACTGGCTCAGGCATCCTCTGCCCAGCGTCTGCTGCGATGCGGGCTGGGTTTTCCAGAACATGCAGTACTTCAATTTCTTTCCGGCGCGGTAATCTTTTTGGAGCTGCTCCAACGCGTACTTTGGTTTGCCGTCTTTCTGCCAGAATACTATGGAAAATTTATCGTGCTTATAGTAAGTACACTCGTCTGTGCCAGTCCAGAAGCCTTTCCAGGTCGGCGGTTCGGGGAAAAGCAGCTGATATTCGTCTCTCTTTTTGGCAGACAGTTTCTGATACCATCTGTGCCATTTTCCGATATAGTCCTCACCATAGCCCATTCTCCAGCCGATCGAATGGCGATCGATCTCGGGATAGGCAAGCCATGGCGGAAGCAGGATTTTGGTGTTCTCTGACATATCTCTTTACCTCCGTGTGATAAAAATATTGATTACGTGTCCGCTGGGGCGGGCAAATGTGTGTTGTGCAGATAGCGCATTGCGGTCCTCTTTGTATTATTTTGATATTATCAGAATAATATTATCACAGCAGAGTCATATTTGCAATAGATATATCAAATTTTTTTATGCAGATTTGTTGTTGTTAAAGCCGTCGAGATACTAAATAATATTAAAATCTGCCGTGGATTTAACAGCGAGTGTGCAGACGGCTGTGTTACGGTCAAAAATCAGGCGTATAACGGGGGTGTGCTGTCGGCAAAAAGACAAGCGGTATTAAAAGTTATTTTTGAACAGTTCCTAACCATTGTGCTGGCATGTGTTTTCGTGTATATTATATGTATGGATGGGAACAGTATGCCGAGGAGATTTATACTCGCGCCAGCCGCAGCCGCGAAGCGGCATATTTCCTTATGCGGCTGTGTGCATAACTTTATACTGAGCGGTCAGTCTTTTCGACCGCCAGTATAATACGGCGTGCGGCGACAGTGAATCTGACCAGCGGGGAGAAATACAGCTGTTAGGACAAGTTTTATGATGTTAAGGATCTGCAGAAAAATGACAGATGTGTCAGTTATTTTTCTGCAGATCCAAAGGGAGCGAGATAAAATGATCTTTAGGGGAATAAAGGAAAACAACGGATGGATGACGGCTGAGTACAGTGCGACGTGGAGATACGGCTATGATTTTATGCTGGATGCGGCGCAGATCATCATTGACACGGATTTTATGGACAAGCTGCAGCGGGTTGCAGATCGGAAGAGCGTCGTGTAGGGAAAGAGTGTAGATCTCGGTGG
>CAJUQU010000430.1 GCA_910588595.1 uncultured Lachnospiraceae bacterium
TGCTTTATTGCCGCTCCTAGCCATATTGCAACCGCACAGGTGGAAAAATTTCGCAAAAATATGGCAATTATTAAAATTTATTTAATAATTGCCATATTTTTCCTTTTTGTTCAGTTGTCAGTCGGCGAGGGAATGCGGACGCTCGAAAACTTACATATTTTCTCTTCGCCCTGCACATACTATCACCGAAAGGAAGGTGCTGACATATGAATCTTGACGAAGTGATCTGCTTCTGCCAGAGTGTCACCAGCGGCATGATCAAAGACGCCGTTGACAACGGAGCCACTACCCTGGAGGAAGTCCAGGAAAGAACCGGCGCAGGAACCGTGTGCGGTTCCTGCATCGCCAATGTACAACGCCTGGTAGAGCAGTTTGTCGCAGAGCGCGCCGGGTCATAAATACGCGATCGAGCAGGGGAAAGATTTTCTCCCCTACTCGCCCCGCGTCCCGCATGTTCTCCATCTGCTATCAAGCCGCTATCACCTCACCTAGTCCGTGCCATACAGACTGGATCTTCGATCTGCACAATTACTGCACACCTGACACAGATATCTTATGACCGGATTGCCGCACCGACAGTCCTGTGCGTGCGCATACAGCTTGCAGGCTGCATAAAATACGGCATTTCCCAACAGACATCCCGCGACATTCAGCACTATATCATGAACATCAAAAATCACATCGATCAAATGCAATGAAACGATCATGATCAATTGAACGAATTCTATCAGCGCAGAAAACAACACCGAAACACCTACTCTGACACTGTTGCTGCAGTCCACAACAAATGCCATGAGTATTCCCACAGGAAACGTCAGCAGTAGATTGCCGATTATCTGATATGGTGTATCGCAGAATAAACTGGTCAAATCTAAATTTATATGATCCATCAGCGAAACATACTGATCAGCACCATCCGTAAAGACAGGGAAAAAAGCCTTTTCAATGAAAAGATTCAGATAAATACCAAAAATGATCACAAAAAAGTAATATTCCTTTCTCCGCTTCTTGACCAAACCCTTGATACCAAAAATAGCGGCATAGATCAAATTGACAGGGATATAAAACAAATATCCGTACATGTACATAGATTCCCTCCGTTTTCAAACAGTCAGCAATAAACATATCGGTGCAGGCTTCCTTCCGGTGCTCCAGCCGGTCAGAAATCAGAGTCGCGGGCTACATGGTTCGTGCATTGCATGACAAGATTTCGACCGCGATGCGGCGGACTCACCCGGAAATATTAACGGTGTAACGGTGCGTCCTTCAAACACATTGTTCTTATACTTGATCAAGCCATCTCACCTTTTTCATATTTATTTATCATTCATTATAACATTATCATTGGATCTACAAAAAATCAAATCAAAATACGCTAAGTCAGAATAGAAACCATTGATATTATGCTAATTTGCGATCAACCAAATTCCCCAATCGCGCTTATACTGCCTTTATTGCCGCTTCCAACCCGATCATACCACCAATTGAGCATATGCCACGCCCTGTCCGTAACGTTCTACAGTTTGCAAAACCAAAACATATCAATCAATATTGACACTGCAAAAAGAATGTGGTATATTTATAGCATAAAGAGCGAAATTTACCACACAAAAAAAGGAGTAACACAATGAAAAATTGGTATGGCTGTATAGGTTTTCTTTCTCTGTTAGGATTTTTGGGTATATCGGGCGATGAGCACCTATTCCTATCTTTCTTTGCATTTGCCCTGTTCTTTGAATATTTCTGGGTAAATCCTGATGAAATGTTTGTCGAAAACATGAGAAAATGCGCTACTCTTGCGTTTGCATCAAACCTCCTGATCACTACATCCGCAACCCTGATACTGTCACAGTTCAATCTTAGCGGCAATCCCTTAGCCGCCGGAACAGCATTAGGATTTGGCGTATCAATAGCCTTTTTTGCTTTTTCAACTTTTATTATGGAAATCAGAGAGAGGTTACATGCCGGCAATGATTAAAAACAGAATAAAAGAGTATAGAGCACGATTTGATATGAAGCAGGAGGAACTAGCTTCAAAAGTAGGTGTGCGCCGTGAGACCATCGGAAATCTTGAGAAGGGCAAGTACAATCCCTCTTTAGTCTTGGCATGGAATATAGCAAAAGTGTTTGGGGTAACGATTGAGGAAGTCTTTATGGTAGAGGCGGAAAACCGAGATAAAGATGCATAAAGTCAAATGAACATTATCCCTGTATGTGGTAATTCACCAGTTTACAACTTTTGAAACTTTCTAAAACCTGATAAAATATAGTCTTCTACCACCTTCATCAGGGCAGAACAATTTTTGATCGTTTCGAGAAATCTTCCGAAACTGCATAAAATGATATCTGCCTGGATTTATGGGAAACAAAGATATTAAACCTGAATTATTCACCGTTGTACCATAATGATGGCTGAAAACCACATAGTTACT
>CAJUQU010000431.1 GCA_910588595.1 uncultured Lachnospiraceae bacterium
ACCACCGAGATCTACACTCTTTCCCTACACGACGCTCTTCCGATCTTTATCCTTGATGACAACTTTAAATCGATCAAGGATGCGATCCTCTATGGACGAACCATTTACCACAATATACTGAAGTTCTGCAAGTTCCAGCTCGTGATCAATGTGACTGCGGTTGTGGTAAGCGCGATCGCGCCCTTCTTCGGAGTGGACGAGCCACTGAAAGTGACACATTTACTGTTCGTAAATCTTGTCATGGACAGTCTTGGTGCGATCATGCTCGGCAACGAGCCTGCTCTGGAGAAGTATATGCGCGAAAAGCCAAGGCGCAGGGACGAGAGCATTGTGAGCAAGGCGATGATGGCACAGATATTGACAATGGGATTGTGGCTCACGGTAGTAAGTTTTGTATATCTGAAAAACTCGTTTATCGCAGATCTGTTTGGCGGCTGGGCACTTGACAGTGCAGGAAATGTAATGAACGGTGTCCCCAATGCACAGCATCTGACTGGATATTTTGTACTGTTTATCGTGAGTGCACTTTGCAATGGCTTCAATGTCAGAGATGACGGGGTTGCTATATTTAAAGGGCTGGATCAGAACAAGGGATTTTTGAAAGTATTTTTCCTGATCATTCTCGTTCAGTTTGTGATCGTGAATGCAGCGCTGATCCCGGTACCGGTTTTTACCTGGATCGGAAATATGTTTAGCTGTACTCCGTTTGGCATTGCCGGCTGGGCGGTAGTTGTGATACTGTCCATCACCATGATACCGGTTGACATGATTCGAAAGATGGTAGTCAATAAGAAATAAAAGTACTTCATATCGGGGTAGATTTATGGAAGAACTAAAATCGATCATGGAGAAGCTTGCAGCATCTGGTTGGGATCTGATAGCTGTTCCGGCACAGCAATGGCTGGACGGAAGAGCTGACAGAGATACTTTAGTATCGGCGATCAGAGAGGCAGACGAACAATGCGGAAGCTGCGGTTGTGAATTTGATCCGTTGTATAAGCGGGCGCTGGAATTGATCTGAGAGATCACAGGTACAGCATATCATTCTTGAAAATGTGACTTTGATAAAGCAGAGTGAAATTTTTCACTTTGCTTTATCTATGCACACGGGCACCCAGAGGAAGAATGTCATCAAACCGATAAATCGGTTCGCTGACGGGTGCCCGGCGCACGAGTAGGGGAAGATGGCTCTTCCCTACTCGATTGTTTGGCGGTCCAAATAAAAAGCGGATTTCTCATTATGTGATTTTGTTGATATGGAGGCGGAGATGGTCGTATTTCATACAGACTTGGATAATACGTTGATATATTCTTATAAGCATGATATTGGGAAAGATAAGTGCTGTGTTGAGATATATCAGGGGCGGGAGATTTCGTTTGTCACACAAAAGACATTTCGTCTTCTACATAAACTTTCGGAAATGCAGCAAGAGATCCTGATCGTGCCGACGACGACCCGGACGACAGAGCAGTATGAGAGGATTGATCTGGGGGTCGGCAGTTTTAAGTACGCACTTGTCTGCAACGGCGGTGTGCTTTTGACAGAGGGTGTTGTCGACGGCACTGTTGTCCGCAGGGAAGACGAAGATTGGTACAGGAATTCGCTGGAGCTGATCGGGAACAGTGTAGGTGAGCTGCACAGGGCATTGGAGATATTGGACAGTGACAGGCGCAGGAGTTTTGAGCTGCGCTTTATCAGAGACTTGTTTGTATTTACAAAATGCGAGGAGCCAGAAGTGGTGGTTGCAGATCTAAAAAAGGTATTGAACACACGCATCATAGACATTTTTAACAATGGAACAAAAGTTTATGTCGTTCCCAGAGCATTAAATAAGGGAAAGGCAGTTGATCGGTTTAGGAAATATATCCGCACTGACCATGTGATCGCGGCTGGTGACAGTGAGTTTGATATCTCCATGCTGGAGACTGCAGATCTGGGGTTTGCGCCGAGGGAGCTTGCACAGCGCTATCATTTTTCGGATAAGGTAAGATGTCTGGCGCCAGAGAAGATCTATGCGGAGGCAGTGCTCGAGAACGTGTATGGAACTCTTTTTATGCGCAGATCCGTGCAGAGGAAATAAGCCGCAGAGGGCGCACTTAAATCAATGCTGTACTAGAGCGTGTTTGAAAAATCATTCCCGCCATCTATATCCCATTTTGCGTGATATTTGCGCCGCATTCAGTCGACGTAAGGCATTGCCCTTTATGCCTTTGCCCGCTACGCCTCCTTCATTTGGCAAGTCATCTGTAAGATGATTTAATCTCCCACAAACTGTGACGTACATCTGACGGAAAGCATTTTTCAAACACGCTCTAGTGCTCCATCCGGTCAGAAATCAGAATCGTGAACCGCCTGTTTCGCACCATTGCGTCGTTAAAATTTCTAGACGATG
>CAJUQU010000432.1 GCA_910588595.1 uncultured Lachnospiraceae bacterium
ACGAGATGGTTGTCAGTGACTGGAGTTCAGACGTGTGCTCTTCCGATCTACGGGAGGCAGTTGATGAATATATAAACTGGCAGACAGGAAAAATGGGGCGGGACATTAATCCGTCATATCTCGTACAGTTAATGATGGAATCCGGTATAAAAAGGGTTGAGGTTCGGAAACCTGAATATAGGGCAGTGGCAGAAACACATGTCGCACGGATCAACAGGGATACGCTAAGGATTATGAACGGAGGTATAGAAAATGCATGATCTCAAAGGGGCTGGTAAGGACATTTATCAGGCCAATTTTTCTGATTATCTTCCGGATATATTGAAAAATGACCCTAAAATGAAGGCGTTCTCGGATGCAGTTACGATGCAGCTGTTAGATGTAAGCCGGCATATAAATGACGTGCTGATCTATAACAGGCTGGACACCCTTCCAGAATCCCTAATAGATATACTGGCGTATGACATGCATATAGACTGGTACGATTATTCATTTCCCCTGGAGGTAAAACGCAGCATACTGAAAAACAGCGTAAGGGTACATAAAAGGACAGGCACAAAGTATGCTGTCGAAACTGTGTTGAAAAGTATACATAAAGGCGCGAGGGTGGAAGAATGGTTTGAGTATGGAGGCAGACCATATTTTTTTAGGATAGATATAGATGTTGGAAATATTGGTTTATCTGAAAAAAATATACATGAGATGGTGAGTGAACTGCAGGCATATAAAAATGCCCGTTCGCATTGCGAAATAATTAAATATAATCTTCACGCTGAAAAAGCAAATGTAAAGATAGGCGCATTTCCTCAATATGGGGAAAAACTGAAAATAAAAGCAGTGTTGACAGAAAGTATAAGGTGTGGTTCCCGCGAAAGCGTAAAAGCATATCAAAGGAGCAGTCAGAGTATCACCATAAAGAAAAGAGGGGGAGTATGAAGTTTGGTGCAATAGTAACTGATGCTGGTACTAGAAAAATCATGGACGCCGTGCATGAGGGTAAAAAGGTTAATATTGTAGACTTTGCTGTGGGTGATGGCGGGGGAGTTCCGTGCACACCAGAATTTGAGGCTACAGGGCTGGTAAATGAATTATGGAGAGGAAAGGTTGATGCCTGTTACATAAGTGAGGAATCAGAGAACCTGCTTTTAATTGAAACTGTAATGCCATCTGATGTGGGAGGGTTTACAATACGCGAAATGGGAGTTTTTGATGATGACGGTATATTGATTGCTGTATGTAATACTCCTGAAACACAGAAGGTACGAATATCAGATGGCGTGGTGCATGAACTGAATCTGATAATGGAGATCGCGCTGTCCAATGTTGACAGGATTGAGCTGACTGTAGATCCATGTGTATTAATGGCAACAAAAAAGGATATAGAGGATGTCAGAAAGAGAATGGACAATTTCATCCAGCATATGACCGATCCAAATGACATTGAATATGCTTTTTACTTTGTTTTTGCAAAAGTAATGAATAATCAGGATGCACTGGGAGAGGCACTGAGTGATACAGATATAACAGAAGCAATGAGTGAGCCATGGAATGGACAGGCATCATCGGATCCAAAGGCGCTGAGCGATACAGATATAACAGAAGCAATGGGTGAGCCATGGAATGGGCAGACATCATCGGATCCAAAGGCGCTGAGCGATACAGATATAACAGAAGCAATTAAAAATGTTGTTTTATAAGATCTGTATGTGGGATTGTTTTCAGAGGCCGCCCCGGAAGCATGTAAATGATAGTTATATTGAAATGAGGAGGAACAATTATGGGAACAACACAGGAAAATATAGGAACATCGAAGTATCTGGACAAGACAGGTCTGTCCCAGGTCTGGACTAACGCATTGGATAATTTTGCATCAAAGAAAGAGCTGACAGATACAGTAGCACAGGCAGTGTCTGGAGTATACAAGTTTATCGGCAGCGTAAATTTTTCTGAATTACCCACAGAGGGTATGAAAGCAGGGTATACCTATAATATCAAAGATGAATTTGAGACGACGGAAGCTTTTATCGACGGATCTGGAAAGACATATCCAGCAGGAACCAATGTGGCTTACACAGAAAATGGCTGGGACTGCCTTGCAGGAATTTTCGATTTTTCAAATTTTATGATGAAAGGTGACATCAGGAATATCACGTCAGAGGAGATTGACGCGATCTGCGTGATCCCTGAGGAATAGTAATGTAACAGGGCGGGGCAATGGGGCGGTCTCTGAAAGCAGTCCTGCAAACAGAAAAATAAATAGAATAGGAGACTGAATATTATGGAAGATAAAAAACTTGACGGGAATGGACTCATGCGGGTCTGGCTCAAAATCTGGACGCTGATAAAACTGCTTGTTGGTGATGTTGATGTATCAGGAAAAG
>CAJUQU010000433.1 GCA_910588595.1 uncultured Lachnospiraceae bacterium
TAATTTCCTGTTATTGTCCTCTTTTTCCCACTGCAGAAGAAGTTATTGATGAACACTCCCCCTGCCGCACTGGTCAGGATACCTTCTGCATAGTATACTTTTCTTCCCGCCAGCAGGAATTTTCCTGTTTTTATTGGACTGTAATTAATCCTGTCCCTTAAATACTGCTCACATAGCTTTTCCTGAAATTCTGTTTCATTTTTTATGACAGCAGGCTGCTTCAGAGAAGTAATATTTGTGCCAATCTCTAGAGACTTGTAAAAAACTGTTGCTATATCATTTTCCTCGATAATCCTGGCTACATCATCTGAAAAGATAAATGCAACCACACGCTGGTTCAGCAACGGCTTTTTTTCACACGAATATTCCCTGTCATCAATAGTTACTTTTTTTTGTCTCAACTCGCTGATCCAGTCATCCACAGATTTCTGCTCCTGCTCCTGCCGTATAAGTTCTTCTTTTATTTCATTCACATGTTTTTCATGCTTTTTCCTTTTCTCCTGATCTGCCTCCATCTGAAGTAGTTTCTCATCTAAATACATTCCATCCCTCCATCTTCACACAAACCTTTCCTCCCGCCGCATCAGATCATCAGCAGTTTATTGTCCTGCCTGTCTGTCTTCCTGGTCCCGTTTCCTCCTGCTTCCCGCAGGATGCGCTGCAGTGCGCGGTATATTTGTTCATTGGTGTATTCCTGTTCCTGCTCGAGTCTTATATTTATATAGGACTGTATAGCCTCATATGGCATCGCATCCCGCATCTGCATACAGCCCATACAGAAAGCGCAGTCCCACTGGTCGTGCAGCCCGCGGCGCATCATCTCCCCCGCAAAGCACCTCAGGATCTGCGGCCAGACGACACGGCGTCCCGGTGCGGCGTACGGCACATGGATGCGGTTTACCGTGTCATACTCCGTGACATAATCGCCGAGATCCACATACTCCGTGCGCAGCCTCGCTCCGGGCTGCAGCTTGAACCGCCCGAGCTCCAGCTCCCTGTCGGCATCCGGCTCCTGTCCGTCCAGACAGATCTGTCCGCGGTATTCCTCCCGCCCCGCGCCGGATTCCTTGTCCGCAAAGCAGACCTTTATATAAGTAAGTGTCCCCTGCGCTTCGCAGGGGACCACGTGGGGCTCCTCCATGAAATACGGAATGCCTTTATAGAGTATTACACCCGGAAGGATCGTCAGCTCCGTGTCCGCCGACTCGAGCCCGCAGCCGTACAGGATCCCGTCGCTGTACCCCCGGTACTGTATGTCAAACAGTGTCCTTGGATAATCCCTGAGATTTTCCAGCATTTCTTTTTTCAGCACTTTTTTGGATTCAAAGATCGGGTATATGTTCCGAAACATGATGTTTCTGCCTCCTATTCTGGTTTGTTTACAGTTCCATAACATGTATATCAACAGATGGCTGTCTCATCGGTCTGCATCGTTTCTTCTATGCCGATGATCCCGAAATGATGTTCATAAAAAACTTCGACATGGTATCTGATATCCAGGAACGTATCGATCAGGAACGTGATGCGCTGTTCCAGCTTCCGCTCCTTTTTCAGCCCTGTGTAGAGCAGGATCTCATCCGGGCACTCGTTGCTGAGATAGACAATATTGTCATCCACCAGTCCATGGACCATGTCGAGAAAGATCTGCAGGGCGCTGCCGACACGGAAACAGTTCAGCCAGCCGCTGAGCAGCTTCTCCTGTTCCTTTCTGTCCATGTCCCCAAACACCTCTATGGCAAGATCCCCGAATCCGCCCTCCAGCACCTCCGCTGTGAGCAGTCTCTTATAGTAGTCATCCCTTGTCATTCCCTTCATGACATCGTTCTGTGCGATCATGTGCAGCGCCAGACTGGTCAGGCTGTCCCGCAGTGCGGGGAATTGTGCCGGTTCCGGCGGGAACATGTCCTTGAATATGGGATAAAAGCGGTAATAGGTATTGACCTCCACCACTTTCTCCAGCCATGTCTGGTTCAGACACGGCAGCGCCAGCTCCATATAGGCACTTCCATGTCTGGCATGAGCAAAACGCACTGTCTGTTCCGGGATCTGTGTCATACGCGCACACAGCAGCGCTTCCCAGAGATGGATCATAACAGCACACCTCCACATTCATATTCCGGATAGAGCCGCTGTACCTCACTGGTGAGGAAGCTTATGACATCCCTCTGAAGCCAGGATTCCTTTTGTCCCTTCCTAAAATATAAGACGAGTTTCATCTGTGCACTGGGCACCCTGACCTCGTCCTCTATGAACGGATTCATGGAATACGTCTCCTTCCGGCCCTCAAAATGCTCTGCGATGCTGCAGTCCTGATAGCTTACGTACTCCTCAAGCCCAAAACCTCTGATAAAGTGCGCGAGTTCTGTCCTGGTCCGGAT
>CAJUQU010000434.1 GCA_910588595.1 uncultured Lachnospiraceae bacterium
GACAATACATCTGATATGCAGAAAGTTCTCGACAGCAGCGACTCCTCGATCAATGTCCAAAACGGAGACAGTGATTTCAGCCGCTTCTATCACATGAATGTGCCCTTTCAGCTCACCCTGGAATATTGTGACGGCGCCGAACCGGAGAACTACGTAAACGTCATCACACTGTCTTTTGAGAAAGCGGTTTTATATCAGGAAACGCTCTCCATGAAAAATTATTCCTACGCTAAAAACGCACCGCATTTCCACGATTTCTTTGAATTTGTGGTCGTTCTAGAAGGAACGATCGTACAGAGGATCGAGGGAAAAGACTATCTGTACCCAGCCGGCTCGTGCTGCCTGATCAACCGAAACCTGCGGCACATGGAGCGCTATCAGTCAAAGTGCAGGGTCCTGTATATCGGTATATCCTCCGAGTATATCACGGAACTGTTCGCATCTGCGCAGAACGCTTTCTTTGCAAGCGAGAGAACGATCTGTGACAGTGACCTCTATCATTTTATCACCACAGATCTGGAGAACCTTGGAGAGCGGGCATACCTGGACTTTATCCCCACATATCAAAACCATCTGTCTGCAGCGCACCTGCATTCCATGGCTGAAGATCTGATACATACACTCCTCTACCCCGCATTTGGCGCTTCCTATCAGATCTGCGGACTGCTGTGTTCCTTTTTATACTACCTGTCATCACAGGCACATTATCACTGTACTGCGATCCGTCTTGACACAAACAGTGATTTTCTACTCTTTTTGCGCATCACCCGGCTCTTTGAGGAGTGCAACGGACGCATGACACGCACAGAGATGGAACAACTGCTCCACTACAGCGGCGACTACCTCAACCGTATCGTCAACAAGTTTACTGACATGTGTTTCTATGACTACGGTATGACCTTCTGCATGAAAAAAGCGGCACAGTGCCTGACAGAAACCGACGAATCCATCAGCTCCATAGCTGCCAGATTAAAGTTTACAAACCGCACACACTTCTACGCACTGTTTAAGAAAAAATACGGAATCACTCCCATGAAGTACAGAAAGATGCACAGCTGACCGATCGCGCATCCGCTGTGCATCCCCCTAAAAACCATGTTACTCTGTCCGATCATTTTGTCGTCATATTCACCACAAGGATCGCCGTCCCCAGCACCGCGAGCACAACGCCTGTCGCACGGTTCAGTGTGGCTGCGCTTGCTCTGTTCGCAAACTTTGCAGCGATCCGCGCCCACAGCAATGTCGACGCCACACAGAAGATCAGACACCAAAGGTCAGGCGCGCCGCCGATCGCAAAATGGCTGACTGAACCTGTCAATGCCGTGAATGTCATGATAAAGACGCTTGTCCCAACCGCCGTCTTCAACTCATATCCCAAAACACCTGTCAGGATCAACAACATCATCATACCGCCGCCCGCACCGATAAAACCACAGATAAATCCGACGATGGTCCCACATACAATGGACTGAACAGTTCGTTTCCTCGCACTGACTGCCGTCATGGATTCCTTTGTCGTCATAACCGGCTTCACGATGAACTTAATGCCGAGCAGCAGGGTCATGAACACCGAGAAGCTCCCCATCGTAGTGTTAGGCACCAGACTCGCGATCCAGCTTCCAAACAGCGTAAAGAGCAATACCGTGACCATCATAACCACACCGTTTCGGATGTCAAGATTTTTATTTTTCCCATATGTATATGCACTCACTGCACTTGCCAGAACATCGCCTGCCAACGCGATGCCGACCGCCTCATACGCCGGAAGTCCCAGAAACGTGATCAGCATCGGACTGATGACCGCCGCCGCACTCATGCCCGCAAACCCTGTGCCGAGCCCGGCACCAGTTCCTGCGATAAAACAGATCACAAACTTAAAAATGATCATTCCTCCCATTTAACACTCTCCTTCCCCAAAACGGTTCATAAATAATCGATCCATCCCGATCGCAGGTCCCTAAACATTGTCATCCTTTAGATTACGTTCGGTGCAGCCTCTCATGCAATCGATCTCGTCCGGCGAAAAACCACGCATCATCACATCCAGAAATATTTCCTGTGCGCCTCTCCCGTCCTCGATGACCCTGGCTTCATCAGCGTCATCAGCTGTCCATCCTGACATCTCACTAATGCTTGAACTATGTTTTTTCAGCTCCACTTGTTATCGGTAATGTATCACACTGTTGTGCAAACCGTCGGTTTGGGCACTATTGTCAGCAAAATGGCGATGCTAAGGTGAATCACCATAATCCCTTTCAAGCTTATCCCTGTTTAATTCGCAGAATTCCCTGTCTTCTCCTGCAGATATGCGAGCCACTGTTTTCTCTTCAAAACAGAACACCTCTTTTTAACCGTCTTTCCATTCTCATCTA
>CAJUQU010000435.1 GCA_910588595.1 uncultured Lachnospiraceae bacterium
TGCAGGACTGTCAGCTCCTGGCGTATTTTGTGTCAGACGGAGTCCGGCGGGCATGGCATGTATTGACCAAATGCTACGAACTGTTGCTCGAAACTCTTTCGGGGAAGCGTAACTGCGCAGCGTATGCTCAGCTGCGCGAGAGGAACAATTTTGAATCGCTGTGCATCGCTCTGGTAAGTCAGTGTTTTGAGGACAGGGAACGCAGGGAAAAGCTATATCAAAAAGTTGTCAGGGACTTAGGGTTTCTGGCGGAAGACAATGAGTTGTATGATGTAAGTGATTTTTACTGGTTTCAAACAGTCTGTGAGGACTGTCTCGGAAAAAAGACAGTTCACAGACTCCTGCACCGTGCGGACGCTGATGAACACACAAAAACATATGCGCATTTGATGGAATCCTATCAGAATACGTGGGAGGAAGCGTGGAGGCAGCACAGAAGGGAAGAGCCTGAGACGGCGGAAATGCTTTATGGGTTGATGCGGAATGGAGAAATTGTCGGTCGGATGTGGACGCCGGTTTTGGCGCGCAGGTGGTTGAATCAGGATAAGGATCAGGAGGTCTTACAGCTTGCGGGGTACTATAGAGAAGAGAATGATCCGGAGGTTCGCTATCAGCTCTTGCGCTTGCTGGCGAATGAGGTCTGTGCGCGGATGTTGGATCTGACACGGTTGATCGAGGATTCAAAGTCAGAGCATTCGGAGCTTTCCCGATGGGCTTTTGAGGCGTTGGCGTACAGAACAGATGAGAAGGTGCGCGCGTATGCCCTGGAGCTTTTGCAGAGCGGAACGCATACAGCCAGGGCAGTTTCCATGCTTGCGGCAAACTATGAAGATCGTGACAAAGAACTTTTTGTGTGTGCAGTGAAGCAGATCCCAATTACTTATGGGAATGGCGAATGGCATGGCGTATTCAAGGATGTCATGGATTTATTTGACACACCAGGCGGAAAGAAACCAAAGGAATTACTGCCATATATGTATCGCAATACATTGTGTTCCTTCTGTCGGGAGTGTGTAGTCAAAGAGATGGGACGAAGGCGGATGCTGACGCAGGAGCTGCTCGAAGAGATGCGGTATGACTGCAATCAGGAGATCGGCAGGTATGCGGACAAGAAACTCTCCCGATCAGCGCTGCTTTAACAAATATTACTCTGTAATTAAGAAAATAGTAAGAATTCGTCAAGGGTTTTGAAAGGTACAGCCGTTATAATGTTTTATAGAATTCAAGAGAGAAAGGGGATCTTTATGAAATTTTCTATGAAACATTTAACGATAACTGTACCTTGTTTTAATTCGGAGCAATACTTGGAGCGCTGTGTCGACTCGCTGGTCGTCGGCGGGGAAAATGTGGAGATCATCATCGTCAATGACGGTTCCACGGACCGGACGGGGGAGATCGCGGAGCGGTATGCCAGTCAGTTTCCGGATATCGTGACTGTGGTCCACAAGGAGAACGGAGGGCATGGTTCCGGCGTCAATACGGGGCTTGCGCTTGCCTCGGGAATGTACTTTAAGGTGGTGGACTCCGACGACTGGCTTGAGCAGGACGCCTACCTGGAGCTCCTGAAAAATATAGAGAGGTGGTGTGGAGCGGGATATGGTCCCGATCTGCTGGTCTGCGACTACACGTATAACCATCTGGAAGAGAAAACGAAGAGGACGATCCATTTCAAGAATGTCTTTCCTGCCGGCAAAGTCTGCACATGGGATCAGATCGGCGCGTTCCGTCCTTCCCAGTACCTGGTGATGCACGCGCTTGTCTACCGCACGGATATCCTTAGGAAATCAAATGTCGTCCTCCCGGAGCACACTTTTTATGTGGACAATCTCTTTGCGTACTGTCCGCTGCCTTATGTGGAGACACTTTATTATATGAACATCGATCTGTACCAGTATTATCTGGGCAGGGAAGACCAGTCGGTGAATGAAAAGGTGTTGATCTCCCGGATCGAGCAGCAGATCAAGGTGACGAAGATGGTGGCGGAGAGCGTGGATCTGAACGCAGTCAGACGAAAGTATCCGAAACTGGCTAATTATATGTGCCGCAATATCTCGATCATGATGGCGATCTCGTCGATCCATCTGCTGCTCCGGGGTGATGAGCGGGCGAGAACCAGGCATTTTGAGCTCTGGTCGGATATCAAGAGGAGCAATCCGGGGTTATACTATCGATTGCGCTATACGAAACTCAGTGGATTTACCAATCTTCCGGGAAAACTGGGAAAGCTTGCGACAGTGGGCGGCTACCGTTTGGCGAGGAAGATCTATCAGTTTCAATAGGGTGAGGAGGGTTTGGTATGGCGCATATGTACATAGCCCTTGTGAGATCGGAAGAGCACACGTCTGAACTCCAGTCACTGACAACC
>CAJUQU010000436.1 GCA_910588595.1 uncultured Lachnospiraceae bacterium
ACTCTGGAAGCGCACCAGGCACTTGATCCATTCCACCTCTTTCGGACGTGTGTTAGATTCATGCAGTGCCTCCTGCCCGAATGCTCTGGAAAACAGCCTGCGCATATAGTCAGGCAGGAAATCCCACACCATGAGGACATTTCTGTGGATAACAGGGTCAGGGGCATTATCCCTGTCACTTTGATCCATGATAAACAGTGCCTTGCTGCCGTAGAGCGCCTCCTGGTGCTTTGGTGTCATCGCCGGGACCAGGGAGCGTTTTCCCTCCAGCGGGTGGTTTAATGTAAACAGAATAAATAGGATAACGGACATGGAGAATCTGTCACTCAGACTGTTCGGCATTTCCCTGCGCATCACGATTTCCGGTGCCATGTAACGCGGTTTTCCGATGATGCCGGTCTCCGTGCCGTCTGGCGCCACATTGTCATTGTCGCAGATCAACACTTTGCCGTTGTTTGGATCGATAAAGAAATTTCCGTCATTCAGATCTTGATAACTATAACCCTTATTGTGCAGTATCCTGTATGCCGATACGATCTGAAGGGCAGCATCCACCATGACATGATACGACTTGAAACGGACATGAGTCAGCATAAAATCTGATACCTCATAATATCCTTCGGGTCTTAGGTTCATGACATACCCAAACACCCCGTCCCTCCACTCCGTGATATCCAGAGGCCACAGAAATGCGGGGCTTGGGGCGCCCTTCACCACATTATTCTTCAGGTTGTCATAGAACGCGTCCTTGTTCTCGCCCATGCCGGAAGACTTGTACCATTTGAGGGCTTTCTCCTCACCGTTGTACTTCACGACATACACATTTCCCTGACCGCCCTCGGCAAGCCAGCGGTCCACCACGACTTCACCGTTCAGGATCGTTTTGATGTGGGTTCCTTTGGCTAATTTTTCATTCATGCTCTTTCACTCCTTTTGTATATGTTGCTCTCTCCCCTTTTCCCCGCATTCCCAAAATCCCCTTAAACTACAAGTAACTTTAACAACTCCTTACTTACGGGTTAACATTATTATAAGGACAAAAACAAGACACGCGGGAATGGATAAGAGCATACCCAGCAGGAAGTTGCACAAGATGCAGACCACCAGTCCGACGATACCCAGCGTTGCCTTCCCATATTTCCTGCCCAGGAAAAACGGTATAAGTCCTATGAGTGCTCCTGCCAAAAGGGATCCAATGATCGCCCCAAACATGTATGCCACTGTTGTTGATGTTGTTTCCACCATAATTATTCCTCCTCAATTTTAAAAGTTTGTTTCATGAATTAAAGTTATTAGACAAAAAATACTACTGCAATAAAGATTGCAATACCTACGCAGATCCCAATTGCCAGAATCGCTAATTTTCTTTCATCTTCATGCTTGCTCTGGGTTTCGTCTCTGCTGCTTTGTTCCACCGTCCACTGTGTATGTACTCTCTCCTGCTGAGCTCCTCCTCCCTCCTCAATATGTGGTTCCTTGCCAGACATCACCGCCGCCGGATCTTCGCCGCACGCAATTATAAAGCATCTCGTGACAAACTCCGCGTCCTCCTCCTTCATATGCCCTGTCCGCGTCATCTGTTCCATCGCGTTTCGCGCTGTATCGCCCGTGATCGGTCTGGCTGTGACCAGAAACATAAGAGCACCGGACTCTATGGCATTCCTGAGTATAAGTCTTTCATCTCTGTGTTTCACGCTGTCGAGCAAATCAAAGACTGCGGCACGGAACTGGTTCTGCTGTCCGACGATCTCTACGCCGCGCTGCTCAAATATCTGTTTCAGAACCTGTACTACTTTTTGTTGGTCCATTGACTGTTTTCCTCCTTCTTTTCCATTATACACCATAATCAACACAAAATCCTACTATTTTGCAAAATTTTTGTCCGTCACCACCAGCGAATCCAACCAGCTGAAAAACTCCGGCGCGAGTGCTTCGTAAAACACGACGAGATCATTTGGAACTGCTTTCGCAAAGCACCCTGCATACTCCCTTGCCGTTTCGATCTCCTCATCCGTCAATCCATCCCTCCACGCAAGCTCTCGGACAGCCTGATACAATTCCCCCGCCCTTGCCGTCAGTGCCAACTGCTGTGCAGCAGTCCGAGCAGACGGCACAGCATAATCGATCTTAAGCGACAAGGGGTACTTTTCTGTGTCTGCAAAATCACTCACATAGGCATTGCGGTATTCCAGCAGCGTTCCAGTTCTAGGTTCAACCAGAACTGAGGCAAAAGGACGCATCCTCACTGTCGTAAAATTGCCCATATCATACAAAAATGCCGCGTCCAGTATAAGATCGGAAGAGCACACGTCTGAACTCCAGTCACTGACAA
>CAJUQU010000437.1 GCA_910588595.1 uncultured Lachnospiraceae bacterium
TGGAGCAGATGTAAGAGTTGGAAATTGCAAATATCTGCTTAATCAGCAGACACTATTTAGGCAATGCTGTACTAGTACAGCATTTGCCGCCAAATTGTCTTGCCATATCTCCCAACTAAGTGTATGATAAAAAGGGAGTCCAGACGTTGGAGGGACTTACTTTGCTAGGAGATATCATTTATGGGAAAGAATGTATTGGAATACAATTTGATGCGCAAAAAGGTTTCCAGAAATCCGTTCCAGGAGCAAATCGAGGAGAAGCTGGGACGGAATGATGACTGCTGGTGCGGCAGCGGGAAAAAATATAAGAAGTGCCACGGCTCTTTTGACGATAAGCTTGACGATTGCAGGCGCAAAGGGATTTTGGTGCCGCCGCGGGGTATCATCAAAAATCCAGAGCAGATACAGGGGATCCGCGAGAGTGCCAAGATCAATATCGCGATACTGGACTATCTGGATGAACATATTGAGGAGGGGATTTCCACACAGGAGGTCGACAACTGGGTGAGTAGCATTACCAAAAAACATAATGCGGTCGCGGCGCCGCTCAACTATGAGGGATTTCCCAAGAGCGTGTGCACCTCGATCAACGAAGTGGTCTGTCATGGGATTCCGTCCAAAGATGAGATATTGAAGGACGGGGATATCGTCAACGTGGATGTGTCCACGATCTACAAAGGCTATTTTTCGGATTCTTCTAGAATGTACTGCATTGGCAATGTTTCTGCTGAGAAAAAGCGTTTGGTGGATATCGCAAAACAGAGTCTCGAGATCGGTCTTCAATATGTGCAGCCCTGGAGAAAGATCGGGGATATGGGCGCGGCAGTCCACGAGTTCGTCATGCAGAACGGTTACAGTGTGGTCAGAGAGATCGGCGGACACGGTATCGGGCTGGAGTTCCACGAGGATCCGTGGGTGAGCTATGTGTGTCCGAAGGACACCGGGATGCTCATGGTTCCAGGCATGGTGTTTACGATAGAACCGATGATCAATATGGGAAAAGAGGATATCTATATTTCAGACGACGATGGATGGACGGTATATACCGAGGACGGGCTTCCCTCGGCGCAGTGGGAGATCCAGGTGCTCGTCACCGAGGACGGGTATGAGATCATTTCATATTAAGATAATATAAAATATAAAGAACTGAACTGCTGCTGGTTTCTTCTGGTCGTGGTTCAGTTCTGTATTTCAAATGACAGGCAATAGGTAGAACCGGGTAATTAAAAATGTTTCGAAAAAAAGATTTTATGTTAGTGGCGGTCATCATCGTCACAGCGGCTATATCAGCTCTGCTGCTCATGTCTGCACAGGGCGGTGCGGGAGCTAAGGTGCACATCACAGTAGACGGGGCACTCTACGGGGAATATAGCCTGTCCGAGGAACAGTCCATTATGATCGATGGGGAATCAGGCACCAACCGACTCATGATAGAAAATGGCAGCGCATATATGGCTGAGGCTGACTGTCCGGACAAGTACTGCATGGATCATAAACCGATTTCCAGGGGCGGTGAGACGATCATTTGTCTGCCGCATAGGCTTGTGGTGGAAGTGATAGGTGCACGGGACGCACATCAGCCGGACGTGATCGTGCCGTAAATTTATAGCGATAAATCATCGATGACAGGGGAATGCGTATGACGACAAAGCGGGCAGCGTACTGTGCCATGCTGACGGCACTGGCAATGATATTTGGATATGTGGAGGCACTGATACCGTTTGGATTCGGCATTCCGGGTGTGAAGCTCGGACTGGCAAACATCGTCATTGTGCTTGCGCTTTATATCCTTCCGGCATATCAGGCATTGGCGATACAGCTGATGCGTATTGTGCTGGTCTCCTTCCTGTTTGGGAATCTGTCCATGATGATTTACAGCCTTGCAGGGGGGATCCTGAGCTTTCTGGTGATGTGTCTCCTGAAAAGAATGAAGGGTTTTTCTGTCACAGGTGTCAGCATAGCGGGCGGCGTGAGTCACAATATCGGTCAGCTGACAGTGGCAGTGCTGGTGGTGCAGAACCTAAAGATTGCGTTTTATTTCCCGGCGCTGATGCTCGCGGGGCTTGTCACAGGCGGTGTCATAGGGATACTGGCTGATCGGATCAAACTGGTATTCGATCATGTGGATGGACAGATCTGACAAACCGAGGGAAAGATTGCGCATGACTGCATATAAAACATACAGATTAGGAAGAATTGGGGAGAGAAGGTGGCGTATGTCAGGAGAAAAGCTGATTTTTCACGTAGATGTCAACAGTGCCTTTCTGTCGTGGGAAGCGGTTGAGCGGTTGAAGCACCCAGAGCAGTTTCCGGAGATCACAG
>CAJUQU010000438.1 GCA_910588595.1 uncultured Lachnospiraceae bacterium
GCGACCACCGAGATCTACACTCTTTCCCTACACGACGCTCTTCCGATCTGAGCATTCGGGCAGGAGGCACTGCATAAATCGAACACACGTCCGAAAGAGGTGGAATGGATCAAGTGCCTGGTGCGCTTCCAGAGTGATATCGTGCCATGTCAGTGCGGAAATGAAGTGTTTATACAGCAGGGAAAGCCGTGTGTGTGCGAAAAGTGCCAAAGCAGGGTAGATATACCGTTTTGTCTGAAATTGCAGGACTACAGTATGCCGGTGACTGCAGGGAACAAGTTGTACCGGTGTCAGCTGGGACCGTGCAATGTGAACGAGGCGTTGAATCCGATCGGAGAGGTAGTTTCCAAAGGGGGCGCATATGGTCTGCGCAATTGCAGCGGGATGATCTGGAATGTGACGACGCCCAGCGGAAAATCCAAGCGCGTGATGGCAGAGGAAGGCATTCCGATGAAGGATGGCATCAAGTTTACTGTAGACACGGGAACCATAGCAATGGGACAGATTGAAATCATAGCAAATAACCAGTAGAAGGGAGATAAGATTATGCCAAGTCCTAGTGAACTAGAGAAGACACCCCGCAGGGAACTGCATGTTTTTTACATTTTGGATACCTCCGGAAGTATGTCGGGAACACCGATCGCAACGCTCAATAATGCGATGACAGAGACCGTGGAGGTGGTCAGACAGCAGGCAAAGAGCAATGCGGATGCACTGGTGAAGATATCTGTTCTGGAATTTAACAGTGGGTTTCGATGGCTGCAGCCCCAGGGACCTGAGGAGATGGAACATTTTATCTGGAAAGACTTAAAAGCAGGCGGCTTGACGGATATGGGGGCAGCATTGAAGGAGCTGGATTCTAAGCTGTCACGCCATGCATTCCTGAATTCCATGACGGGCGCATATCTTCCTGTGATCATTTTTATGACGGACGGATACGCCACAGATGACTACAAAAAGGCACTGGAACAGATTCGCAAGAACAGATGGTTTGAGCGGGGGACCAAGATCGGTTTTGCTGTGGGGGAAGAGGCGGATGCCGAGATGATCACGGAGATTGTAGGAAGCGCTGAGGCAGTTGTGCAGACAGATAATCTGGAATTGTTCGCACGCATGTTAAAGTTTGCTTCCGTGACGGCAACGATGCTGTGCAGCCAGTCACGAACGGATGACAGCGAGATCAGCGGAAAGGTGATACTCGATAAGGCAAGGGTAGACAATCCGGATATGAAGGGGGCACTGCCTGAACCGGAACCATTTTTGGGCGATCCGTATGTATCAAGCGATATCGATGAGGGAGATGAGTGGCTTTTTGACGACGATGGCGGGTTTGACTGATGGTCTGTGCTGTTTGTGGAAAGGAGCGTCATATGGGAGAATATTATGCGTTTCATAATACCGTTAAAGGGTATCTACATGAGAGGAAAGATATTCCCTGCGAGGACTATTCTGGATCTGCTTCTGTGTATGATACCGCGGCGGGCGCACAGTTCCATATCGCAGTGGTAGCTGACGGGCATGGGGATGCCGCATGTATGCGCAGCAGGCTTGGCTCCCGGAAAGCGGTGGAAATCGCCAGGGAATGCCTGACAGAGTTTGCGGAAAGCGTGATGAGCGACATGCAGGATTCCCAAGATGTACCGGAGCAGTACAAGGGGTATCAGCGGATCACGGAGATGCTCGATAAGGCGGCGGTGTACGGAAAAGACGCAAGGAACATATCAAAAGCCCGCGTTCCGGAATCTCTGACAAACGCGATCGTCTCCCGCTGGTATGCGTTTGTAAATGAAGATATCTGTCAGAATCCATTATCGGAAGAGGAGATCAGCCAGGCAGGAAAATATGCGGATGCGTACCGCGAGGGCAGACGTCTGGCGCATGTGTACGGGACGACCCTGATCGCGGCGCTGATGCTTCCCGGCTACCTGCTCCTGATCCAGCAGGGGGACGGCAGGTGCGACGTGTTTTATGATGATGGGACTGTCGATCAGCCGATTCCCTGGGACGAGAGGTGTCATGAGAACGTAACCACATCAATGTGTGATGAGGATGCGCCTGCAAGCATTCGTTCCCGCGTGATTGCGCTCGAGAGCAAAAAGGTGATAGCGTGCTATCTTGGCAGCGATGGCGTGGAGGATGCTTATCGCGATATGGAAGGAACACATATGTTCTATCGCAGCCTGACATGTGAGCTGGCTGAGCGGGGAACGGATGCCTTTGAGACATACCTGGCTGAAATGCTGCCTGGGTTCAGCCAGACCGGAAGCGGAGATGACGTTTCTGTCAGCGGGATCGTTGACTTGGAGCGCGTTAAGGA
>CAJUQU010000439.1 GCA_910588595.1 uncultured Lachnospiraceae bacterium
TATTTCATTGGGTATCTTTGATTTCCCCACATCGTGGAGCAGCCCGGAAATGCCAAGCTCATAGACTTCCTGTTTACTCAGACCATGCTTTTTCGCGACGATCATCGCCATCGTAGCAACATCCACACTGTGCTTGAACGTATACTCATCGCTGATCTTAAGTGCGCTGATATCCACGGCGATCGCATCATTGTCCGATATCGCCTTCATCAGATCATCTGTGATACTCCGTGTGGTCGTTGTAAATCCCTCTGACACTGTATCATTGTAGAGAAACTGTATTCCCTCCGCCACACGCGCCTTCACACTCTCGGACAGGTTAACTTTCGCCCTGTCCCTCACTGTCCGCCTCTCTATCTCCCGCTGCACTGACGGAGCGATCACGATATCCCCCGGCTTTACAGCCTCCTCCTCGTCCTCCTCGCCTTCGCGTATATAAACACCAGGTATGCCCATCTTGATGAGGGACATGATATGGTAAGAATCAAGTAGTGTATTTCTTGATATCAGTATTCTCCCTGCCCGATCCACGATCGCCTGGTCGATCACCATTTCCTCTTTTAATGAGCGCGACCTCACATATCTTCTCTTAACCAGCGTACTCACTCCTTTATATCTATTGCGTACTCTTTCCCCATGTTCCTTTTAGTTTACACTAAATATCGCCAAAAGTCTACGAAAGTCATGGATTTTTTTGCTTACATTTTGCTGATTTCAAAAGTATCGTCGAGCAGCAGCCAGTTAGCGCGGAACAGCTTCATGATCTGCCAATACCCCATTCCCCTCAGATCATACTCTGTGACCAGACTGAATTTTTCCCGCATACTCCGCACATCCTCAAACCATACCTCATGCTGTACCCCGTCTCTTTCATAATGAAAAAACGGGGACATAGCGATCTGGTCAAACTCTATTCTGGCATCGTTCTCGATCGCGATCCGCACCGCCTGCGCATTGCCGATCGACCGCGCTCTGGAAGTACCCTGGACAAAAGGCAGCGTCCAGTCATATCCATAATTGGGAATCCCAAGATCTATTTTCTCTCTCGGAATCTCTGTCACCGCGTACTCTACAACCTCCCGCACTTTGTTGATCGGCGCCACTGCCATCGGCGGACCATACGTGTACCCCCACTCATAGGTCATCAGCAGCACGCTGTCCGCCGCCGCGCCAAGAAGCCTGTAATCTTTCCCTTCATACAAGAGCCCCCTCTGCTCTGCCGATGTTTTGGGCGCGAGCGCCACCGAGACAAAATACCCTTTGGGCGTCGCCTGTTCTCTGACGTTTGCAACAAAATCGGCATACGCCACCCTGTCCTGCGGCAAAATATATTCAAAATCGAGATCGATACCGACAAATCCCTTCTCCTCCATTGTCAAAAACATCTGATCGATCAGGTTCTGCTGCGCTGCCATATTGTGGGTGATCTCACTGATCAGATAATTGTTGAACATTCCTGTCTGGTCAAACGGCGTCAGTACCAGGACAGGCGGCGTTCCCTGTTTCCACGCCGCATCAATCAGCCAGTTGTCATCTGTCTGGGGAG
Organism: uncultured Lachnospiraceae bacterium; assembly: GCA_910588595.1. Taxonomy (GTDB): domain Bacteria; phylum Bacillota; class Clostridia; order Lachnospirales; family Lachnospiraceae; genus COE1. The sequence continues at coordinate 1,547 of CAJUQU010000439.1, forward strand.
GCACAAGACTGCCGCTTGTAGTAAAACCATACGAAAAGACAGAAATGTTCGTCAGATAGGGCAATGTCTCGGATAACACCGACTCCTGTATATAAGGATACGCATAACCGTTGACATGCACCCTCCGTTTCTGCTTTGCATTCCCTCCACTCCGAATCAGCAATGCCTGCCCGACAGCCAGCGGATAAGGCGCTGAAATCTGATTGTCGTAAGCGATCTCCTCCGCGCTGGCTCCAAATGCCGCCGCGATCCTGTCTAAACTGTCCCCTTCTCTGACCACATATATCTGCATATTATTCGCGTTCCTCATAACCTTTGCTCATTAATTCTATCATATTCATCTGTCAGATTGTCCTATGCCTCAGAGACTGCCATTAAATAATTTATGACGGATCAGCGCACACCCTGCATCGTTGATAAAGTTCTTTACCGGCAGCACCAGCGTTTTCTCATTAAAATCCGCTGTCAGCGAATCAAAGTTGTCGTTCGATGCAATGAAGTGCACAGAAAAAGCCGGGAAGGTTTTCTGAATCAACCGCCCGGCTTCAATACAATCCCGTCCAAATCTGGATAAGTCCTTTACTATCACACAATCAACGTGTGCAGCTTCAATATCAGCAGCAATCTGTTTTGGTAGAAGCAATCGAAAAATATAACTTCTATAAAAAACCATTCACTGATACTTCCTAAAACTTCTTTTTTATCCGCAGAATATTTTGTCCGTCCTTGTATTCATATGAAATGTCATCCATTGTCTTTTTCA
>CAJUQU010000440.1 GCA_910588595.1 uncultured Lachnospiraceae bacterium
CGACCACCGAGATCTACACTCTTTCCCTACACGACGCTCTTCCGATCTCCAGCTGGAGCTGCGTCAGACTGCAGAACCCGCGCTGGACACTGTCTGCCGGTATGCGGGGATCCACGGCCTGATCGCAGACGGTCTTGGGAAGGATGACCGCAGGTTTCCAGAGCCCGATCGTGATGGGACTGTGGACGGAAGCGCTCTCGTAAATGGCAGGGATCCTGGTGATCCTAAGTCCGGCGCAGAGCACATTTTCCAGAGTGAGGATCCGGCTGTCGGTGACGCGCGTGCAGTCCGTTTTGAGCGCTTTTTGAAAGCGGCGGTAACACGATAGTTTTGTAAGCAGAGCGAAGACGGCGCCGAAGATCCATATAAATACGGCGGCTGTCCACATGCCTGTGGCGGACAATACCGTGTCCCGGAGCGCTGCGGGCACAGTCTCCCCGGAGCTTGCGTCAGGAAGGGCTGTATGCGCATCGGCGGACGGGCGTGTTTCCGGCTGTGTCAGATCCGCCTGCCTGTCGTGGTACTGGGGCGCCGATGTGCTGCCGTGGAGTGTGCCGCCGACCGGTGTCGTGAGATCCGCCTGAGATCCGGTTTCGGGCTGGATCACACTCGCGGACTGATTTAGAACGTCGCCGCCTGGAATCGCACTGTCAGTCTGCGGCGCAGCGTTCTTCGTGCTGACATTGGCGTGGAGATCCGGCAGTTTCGGGAAATTGGTTTCAAGACGGAACGGAATCAGCAGCCGCACGACGACGAGCAGCCAGATATAGTAATTCCACTTTTTGGAGAAGCACCTTCCCGTCAGGGGGCGTATGGCGGCGATCCCGATCCCGATCAAAGCCCCCGACAGCGACAGTGACAGCACGGTCAGAAAGAGATGACCTATTATAAAATCATACATAAAAATCCCTCCGTTTGAAGTGATAGATCAGCAATTAAGGATCAAAAACGAAGATTCGATATTCGAGATCCAGGTTCAAGATCATAGATTCTGGTTAAAGTAGTCGCGCAGCTCCTCGATGTCCTTCCTGGTCAGCGCTTCGCTGTCGACCAGGGCGGCAGCCAGATTCCGGGAGCGTCCCTTAAAGAATTTCTCCACAAAATTTCTGGTCTCCGCGCGCACGTACTCCTCGCGCGCGATGCAGGGGGTGTAATAATACACTTCGCGATTGTTCTGGGCGCGCTTTTCCTGCAGGAGCGCCCCCTTCTTCACCAGCCGCTGGATCAGTGTCAGGACGGTGGTGCGCTCCCAGTTTTTGTGCGCGTCGAGTGCGCTGCGGATCTCGCCCGCATTCAGCGCGTTTCCGGCTGCCCAAAGCACTTCGAGGATCTCCAGCTCCGAGTCCGATACGGTTATTTTCTGTTCCATAAAAATCCTCCATTCTGTTGATGATATCTTTACATGCTGTTATGAAATAGCGTCAGTTCCTAACTTTTTGGTTATGAATTGGCATGCACCAAAAAGCACAGAGAGACTACTGCTACACCGTTTTTTAATTCCTCATATACCAAGCACTTTGTATACGAGGATTAAGAAAACGGTGTACAAGTGTAGACAATGATAGTTTACAATAGTAGACAGCATCTGTCAAGAGGGAATTGAAGTGCCAGATGGTTTTACAACCTGAATCTTGAATTCCTTGTCATAGACCTTTTTCTGCGTCATTTTGGAACCTCCATATAAATCTGTAAAGTGGAAGTGTCAAGTAATAGGATATAACATCAAAATTTGATAGACTGGGTATGTTTGTCGGAACAGATAAAGGAAAATAATAATGAGTGCATGAAAGAATTGTGCAAAGAGCAATATAATCTTTATGAGAAGCAGAATGACTTAAAAGGGCAAAAAGAGAAAATAGAAAAATTATTGGAACGATAAGAAATGTGGGTGCAAATAGAGAATGGAAGTGGTATTATAAGATTGAAAAAAGTAAACTGTGGAAGGAAAATATGGATTATAGGGAAATGCCGGAACGATTAGACAGAAAAGTTATATATGAAAGTGATTATGTGTGCTTGTAAGCTGATAAGGTAAAGCTATCAAATGGATATATTGAAAAGTATCATGAGATTCATTATCTGCATGAAGCAATAAGCATTGTTGTATTCAACGAAAATGATGAAGTTTTGCTGATTCCTTTTTCGTTTGCGTTTTACAAATAATGATAAATATTCAATTGTTATATTTTGATTTTATGAGGAAGTGTTGATGAAAGAAATAATTGCGTATGAGATGTCATTTGATAAAATGTTTGAGTATTCGAATGATGTAAGTTGTATTCCTTTTCAAGAAC
>CAJUQU010000441.1 GCA_910588595.1 uncultured Lachnospiraceae bacterium
TTCCCTACACGACGCTCTTCCGATCTGTCAGTCATTCAGCATGGCGGATGATATCATGGGGTTTGGGGAGCAGGTTTTCGAGGAGACTTTTTTTGACGTGATTCCGCTGATCGGAGATGATATCAAAGGATATGCGTACATATCTACCAGACAGACCAGTGCGAACACACTGATCCATCACAAGATTTTCCTGAAAAATATGTATGTCACAGATAATGGGCAGGATTTGATTCCGAAGTGGGCTTTTTTTACACGCTGTATCATCAATATGGAAAACCTGACTCCGACGGCTTCCAGGGAAGGCTTTACACGGGACGGGAAGCTGATGAAGGCGAAGGGGGAGATTGAAAAATGCATCTTTGATTATTTTGTTTCCCTGTCGCAGTATGATGTCAGGAAGTTAAAACAGATCACGCAGATTCACAATATAGCGATCAAGTCGCTGGTGATGGAGAATGAGCAGATCTTCAAACTGTTTTTTCCATTCCTGACGTTTCCGACCAATCAGGGTATACTGACCGGGTTTCAGATCGTGAACGCGTCAAAGAAAGTGCCGGTCAACTACTGTGTGGGGATCGATGATTTTCGGAGGCTTTGCCCGCTGGTGGAGGGAACGGGGAGTCTTCTGGTCAACGGAGGCTACATCTATGATACCAGCATATTGCAGAAGCTGCCCAAGTTTTATAAAAATGTGAGGATCGAGGTGTTTGACAACAGCTCCTATGACAATTTACTGGCAGATCCGCCGGAGGATTTTGCTAGGGAGTTGGAGTTTTTCCGCAGATATGCCGAGCAGGGACTGGAGACTTTTCGCTGTGGAGTCACATTCAAACGGTTTTCGCCAGCCAGTCTTCAGGCATTGTTTGTACAGATGGAGGATACGCTGTTTGAGGAATCGATGGACGATGCCAGCTTTTCCAGATTTTTTGAGGGGTTTGATTTCGGCGAGGAAGAGGAGGAAAAGGACCGGAATATGCTCTATCTCAACAGCGAGAACAGTTTTGTCCAGAGTCTGGGGCAGGTACGGGATGAGGTGTTTGCCCGCAATATCATACAGGTCATTTACATACAGGCACTGCTTGCAGGGCATTATACACTGGGCGGTGTGGAGATGGAGATTATGAACAAAAGTTTACAGTGGCTGATGGAATATGCTATTTACGGCGGAAATACCTAATCAGAGTGTTCATACTTCTGAGTAAATATGCACTTGGAGGGGAATAGAATGTGATAAGCCGGAAAGGGGAGAGGACTAATGATGTTTGATAAAATAAAGATATTTCAAATCCGCTCAGAGGAGATCGCGGAACTGGTGAGCAGGGGGCAGGCATTGACGAATGGCAGCTATGACCTGTGGAAGCAGAACTATAGTCAGCTGGCATCGATCCTCAAGAAGCTTTTGAAGCTTGCAAAGCAGGAGCGGGAGTGGTATCTGTATTTTTGCGCGCTGTACGAACTGATGTACCTGAATGAGCAAGAAGATAATTGGGTGGAAATCGTGAAATATGCGGAAGTTTACTACAGGGATAGCGAGGAGCATATGGACAGAGAGATTCCAAACTACCCAGATTATCCCATGGCACGTTCGAATATCTGGATCTATGATTTGATTTTCAAGGCGTATTATCAGTACTATCAGATTGATGACGCCAAGATGGAGGCTTTTATGGAAAAGTATAAGGCAGCAGTGTTCAAGTATGGTATGGTTCATTCATACTACAATGCTGAATTGTACTTGAGCATTCTCTACAAGGACGCAGACAGGGCGGAGGTGGCGGCGCAGAAATTTCTGGCTTATGAGTATGAGATCATTAGCTGCTATGTGTGCGCGCATTCGTCGTATCTTGATTATTTGCTGCTGATAGGACAAAGACGGAGTGCGGAGAATCTGATGTTGGAGTATATCCATAAAAAAATTCCAAAAAAATATCTGTGGTGTTACAAATACTGTCGGCGGGCGGAGCCAGACGCTATGTATCTGAATGCCATGGAGGTCTGCGTCCGGTGTGGGAGGAGAGAGAACTTCTTGTATTTTTACAAAAAATACTGGATGGAGCTGCCGCTGGAAACCAGGCTGGATGCAGACGCCAATGCATTTCAGAGATTGCTGAGCGCCTTTGGCGGCTGCTTTGACCAGCTGGAAAATACTCTGGAAACAGCAGTCGAGTGGATTGATAAGGAGAACAAAGATACGACAGTAAATAATATGTATACATTTTTGGAGCTGCAGCACTATTTTACCCTGCTCGATCAGAGCGGCGTG
>CAJUQU010000442.1 GCA_910588595.1 uncultured Lachnospiraceae bacterium
CTTCCGATCTATAGCAATCCTATCTTTTTTTATGTATACTGTTGAAATTTTCTGTCGAATGTAATATTATTGAATATGTGTATATTTATTCACGGGCTGAATGCAGGAGTCGTGACAGGCTCCTTACAGTCATAGAAAAGGAGATTGTGATAATGGATTTGAATATTGTGTGTATCCCTGGTGACGGGATCGGACCGGAAATCGTTGCGGAAGCGAAAAAAGTGCTGGATAAGGTTGCAATGAAATATGACCACAACATTTTTTATAAAGAGATTTTGATGGGAGGTGCGTCCATTGACGCATGTGGCGAACCGCTTACGGACGAGGCGATCGCAACAGCGAAGGCTGCGGACGCAGTACTGATGGGATCGATCGGCGGGAATACATCCACCTCACCCTGGTACAAGCTGCCGCCGCATCTGAGACCGGAAGCAGGGCTTTTGAAGTTGAGAAAAGAATTGAACCTGTTTGCAAATTTGAGACCGGCGTATTTATATAAGGAATTAAAGGGAGCATGTCCGCTGAGAGATGACATTATAGGCAGTGGGTTTGACATGATGATCATGCGCGAGCTTACGGGTGGACTTTACTTTGGGGAGCGCAGCACCAAGAAGGTAGAAGGTGTCATCACAGCAGTCGACACCCTTACATATACAGAGAAGGAGATCAGACGCATTGCGGTTAAGGGATTTGACATCGCGATGAAACGCAGAAAAAAAGTTACAAGTGTAGACAAGGCAAATGTGCTTGATTCCTCCAGACTTTGGAGAAATGTAGTCGAGGAGGTTGCATTGGATTACCCTGAGGTTACTTTAGAGCATATGCTTGTTGACAACTGCGCAATGCAGCTTGTAAAAGATCCGAAACAATTTGATGTGATCTTAACAGAAAATATGTTTGGCGATATTCTTTCCGATGAGGCGAGCATGGTTACAGGTTCTATTGGAATGCTCTCATCCGCAAGTTTGAATGATACCAAATTCGGGCTTTATGAGCCGAGCGGCGGTTCGGCACCGGACATTGCCGGAAAAGGCATTGCAAATCCGATCGCGACGATTTTGAGTGCCGCTATGATGCTCCGCTACTCCTTTGACCTGGATCGGGAAGCCGACGCGGTCGAAGCCGCTGTCAGGAAGGTTCTCGAGGATGGATTCCGCACGATCGACATTATGCCCCAGGAGGCGCGTGAGCGCGCGAGTGTTGAGCAGGTCGGCACAGCCATGATGGGAGACCTGGTTTCAGATAGGATATAGTTATGTATATTGGTTGATGGAGGAGAGATGACAATGAGAAGTGATAATGTTAAAAAGGGGATGCAGCAGGCTACGCACAGAAGTCTGTTCAATGCATTGGGATTTACAGAGGAAGAGATGCAGAAGCCTATGGTCGGTATCGTAAGTTCTTATAACGAGATCGTGCCTGGTCATATGAATCTGGATAAGATTGTCAATGCAGTAAAACTCGGCGTGGCAGAGGCTGGCGGTGTACCTGTGGTATTTCCTGCAATAGCGGTCTGTGACGGGATTGCAATGGGGCACATTGGCATGAAATATTCCCTCGTCACGAGGGATCTGATCGCTGATTCCACAGAGTGCATGGCTTTGGCACATCAGTTCGACGCACTGGTCATGGTACCAAACTGCGACAAGAATGTTCCCGGACTTTTGATGGCAGCAGCGCGCATCAACGTGCCGACAGTATTTGTGTCAGGGGGGCCGATGCTTGCAGGTCATGTAAAGGGTCAGAAGCGCAGTCTGTCGTCTATGTTTGAGGCAGTTGGCTCCTATGCAGCAGGGACAATGAGCGAGGAGGATGTATGCGAGTTTGAAAACAAGGCGTGCCCTACATGCGGTTCTTGTTCGGGTATGTATACGGCAAACTCCATGAACTGCCTCACGGAAGCACTCGGCATGGGACTGCAGGGAAATGGCACGATACCGGCGGTGTATTCTGAGCGGATCAAGCTTGCAAAGCATGCAGGTATGGCAGTGATGGAAATGTATAGGAAAAATATCTGTCCACGTGATATCATGACAAAAGAAGCGGTCATCAATGCACTGACAGTGGATATGGCACTGGGATGTTCTACCAATTCCATGCTTCATCTGCCTGCGATCGCACATGAGATCGGATTTGATTTTGACATTTCATACGCAAACGAGATCAGCGCAAAGACACCAAATCTGTGTCATCTTGCGCCGGCTGGTCCTACATACATGGAAGACTTAAATGAAGCCGGAGGTGTATATGCAGTGATGAAT
>CAJUQU010000443.1 GCA_910588595.1 uncultured Lachnospiraceae bacterium
GGTTGATACCTACGACACGATCCAGTCAGGGATCCCAAATGCGATCCGCGTGGCGCATGAAGTGTTGGAGCCTATGGGCAAGCGGCTGAAAGGTGTGCGCATTGACAGTGGGGACCTGGCGTATCAGTCGTCAAAAGTCCGCAGGATGTTGGATGCGGAGGGGCTGACAGACTGCAGGATCATTGTATCCAACAGTCTCGACGAGCACACGATCTCTTCCTTAAATATACAAAAAGCGTGCATTGATGGTTACGGGGTGGGCGAGAGGCTGATCACCGGTGCGACGAGCGACTATTCAGACGATACGCTGGCGCTGCTCGGTGCGGTGTACAAGATCGCGGCAGTTGAGCAAAACGGTGTGTTTGAGCCGCGCATAAAGATATCAGGCACGGTGGAAAAGATCACGAATCCCGGGCTGAAAAAGGTTTACCGGATCTATGACCAGAACGGAAAGGCGAAGGCAGATCTGATCGCAAAGGCGGAGGAGAAGATCGACATGAGCGGGGAGTTTCGGTTTGTCGATCCGCAGATGCCATGGAGGAATCTGAAGTTTGTAAACTGTACGGCAAAGCCCCTGCAGGTAAAAGTGTTTGAAAATGGCAAAAGGGTGTATGAGCTTCCGACACTCGAGGAGATCCGCTCGTATGTCAAGAGACAGCTCGGGGAGGAGATCTGGGAGGAGGAGCAGCGGTTTAACAATCCGCACGTGCACTATATGGATATGACGCCGGATTACTATGATCTCAAAATGAGTCTGTTGCATGAGAAGGGAAAATCTATGAATTAGGAATTGTAGGAAAATAAGTGCTCAGATTGCGCAGGATATTTCTTCAAGATTGTAGGAGAAAAAACGTAGGCGTAGCGGGCTACGGCGAGGCTTTTTGTCCTGCAAGATTGGAGAAATAGACAAGTAGGATGTGCCACTTATTTTTCTACAGTTCCTTAGTGATAACAGGGATGTACATGCAGACTGTAGTGATCGGGGCAGTACATGAAGAAAGGTGGTTTTATGCAGATGAATATGGTGGGGATATATAACGGTTTTCAGAACCAGATAAACAGGAGTTCGAGTATTGATATGCGTGTCCGCAATAGCAGTTTGCCGAATCAGTTTCGCGCGGATATTGCAAAGACAAATGCAGGAAATGTATTTGGAGCGCAGTGCAAGGTGACGATCTCGCGCGAAGGCAGAAAGCTGAGTGAGCAGATGAAACCGCAGGAGCGTAAGAGTTTTGCAGCTGCCGGCATGGAGCGGCTCCTGATCAGACAGCAGGAGCAGGCCAAGATGAACGAAAAAGAGCATTCTGACACGCTCAGCGAGATTTCAGGTGTGATGAGTGAGATCAGAAGTTCCTACGCAGCGGGAGAGAACAAGGAGACGATCGCAAACAAACAGGATGCGCTGAACCGCCTGTTTGAATTGAAAGCGAGACAGGAAGAAGAAAACGAGCGGCGTGTAAAGGACGCAGAGGGCAGTGCGGCGGGCGCATCAAAAGAGCAGGAGGAGATTGACAGGAAAAATGCGGATCTGTATCTGATGCTGAAAAGTCTCGAGGAGCAGGAAGAGGAAGAGAACGCTGAGGGATCCGATGCGCAGAGTGAACCAACAGATCACGACGGCGGAGGGGGAGGTGTGGGCGAAAGGTTCGAGGAATCCGCATCCATGCTTGGTGCCTCGGCTGCAAGGCGTGAGCTCGAGGCGGCGGGCATGATCGACGACATGTATGACAGCGGATACGGCAGGCTGGCGCAGGCAGATGCGATGATGCGCGATGCACAGACAGAGCTTGATCTGGCGGCAGAGGCGCTGAACAAAGGACATCTCAGCGAGGCGGAGCGAAACCAGCTGGCATCCGAGCACATGGAGAGAGCCAGAAATATGATGACGTCAAATTACGGAGAGATGATGGATCTGCGAAGAAAAGGATATCAGGAAATACAGGATGCGAAGGAACTGGAGCTTCGACATATCGAAGTCAATCCGCTTGACGGCGTGGGCAATGCGAAGCAGATGATCATGGATTCAGGGGCGGCGGCAGCGCTCAACGAGGTATCACAGAGCACCCTTGACAAGGCGTCTGAGGAACTGGAGAGAAGGGTGCAGGAGGAGATCGACAAGCGAAATGACGTTGTATCCGACGCCGACCCGGATGAGGAGGATGTGCAGGAGAAGGCGGAGGAGATCGAGCAGGAAAAGGAAGCCGAAAAACTTGAGGAGCAGGAGCTTGAACTGGAAAAATG
>CAJUQU010000444.1 GCA_910588595.1 uncultured Lachnospiraceae bacterium
ACTCTTTCCCTACACGACGCTCTTCCGATCTACCGCAAGTTTGCGAAGCTGTATGAGGACTGGTCGGACGGTCGTATCACGGAATACAACTTCAATATGATGTCTCAGAAATATCAGACAGAGCAGCAGGAGCTTACCGAGAAGATCGAAAGGCTGTCTGCTGAGCTTGAATCTGAAAAGCAAACAACTGTCGATGCGGAAACTTGGATTTCACTTCTCAAACAGTATGCCAACCCCACCGAACTGACAGCGGAGCTTCTGAATACGCTGATTGAAAAGATCGTCATTCACGAAGCTACCACCGTGGACGGTATGCGTGATCAGAACATTGACATCTACTACCGCTTAATCGGCAAAATTGAGTAAAATTACAGATATGAGTGCCTATGCCAGTTGGCGTAGGCACTCATACATAACCAATATCTTTAAGTGCGGGAAACGGGTGCAGCGTTCCCGGATATCGAGAGCCTGCTTGAGCTCTCCCGATTATATGGTATCACGATCAATGACATTCTCGAGCCTGCGATCCCGCCGCAGCGGATCACTGATTTTGAACAGATCACTACCATTCCCGAAGGTGATCTGCAAAAGATATTGCAGGCAATATCGGATCCGTTTGACACGGACTGCCTTGCGATCGCCCTGATGGGTGCATCTCCCGCGGCAAACAGCCTGTGTGCCAAACTGTTTCCCGAGATCGATCTCGCGGCGGCACAGCACCGTATCGGCAGGGTCAAGATAGAACGCGTTCAAGAGATGCAGGCGCAGATCGTCTCCATGATCAATCTGCAGGCGGCTGAACAGGACTAATACAGTGCAGCGTATCTATTTTTGTCCTCCTCGATCCACCACTTGACCACCTCGGGCGTGCCGTCCTCGCCCCATGTGATCAGAAACTGCGCCGTGGCGACATTATGTACGATCCCTCCCTCACCGTTGAGATACTCCGACGCCTGCAATACCTTTTTTCCTTCATATTGCGCCACGCGCAGGTTGTAAAAACCGCGCACCTCGCCGCCTACAGGCTCCGCAGTCCCCGGAAGGCTCCACCCCTCGATATTCTGGGCACGGAAAGAAATCTCCTCGTCAAAATAGGGGCAGTAGGCAGTGTACTGGTCTGTCTCCGGCTCCTGATACACCTCGACAGTAATCCCAAAATCATAATCGACGGTAAGATCGGACGGCAGCTGCATCTGTTTTATATAATTCTCTCCATAATTTTCTCCCTCCGTCTCCCTGTCCTGCAGACGATCCGCCTCACTGCTCCGCGTGCCATTCTCACCACCGTCCGTTTCACTGTCCTGGTTCGCTCCATCCGCTGACGGCTTCCGGTACTTGAAAACCGCCTTGTAGGAATCTCCCACCGCGCCGCAGCCCGTTCCCTGTGCGCTGAACACGATCTCCACATTTTCGTCGTTGTCAATGTCATCCCAGAACACATCAAACCAGCCGTAATACGAGCAGTTCTCATCAGAAAAACAATAGGGCTCGTCGTCATTCATATAAAACCACAGCGCACCGGACCCGTAAAACGGCTCTTCCTGCGCGTCCATCACCATGACCAGCATATCCATCTGTCCATTGCCGTCAATGTCGTCAAGCCGGAGTCCCGTGAGCGCCATCGCCCCGTCCTGGAAGAGGTTGTCCTCCGTCAAGGTCTGCACATACTTTGCGGCTTCCTCCCACTCAACACCCTGCTCCTGCGCCTCCTCATAAAACCGCTCCACATTCTCCTGCATCTGCTGCTCAAAAAAGTTTGCTTCCGCGGTCTCCGTCGCCTGTGTGGTGGACTCTTCTTCTGTTTCCTGCACAATCTGCTGCGCTGTATCTTCCACAGTACTACTCTCCGCCGACCCTACAGATGCCCCCGCAGCCGGATCCGCCGCACATCCGAAAGAGACGCCCGCACAGAACACAGTCAGCCCTATATATTTTATTTTTTGAATTCGTTTTTTCATGTTCCTCTATTTCCTCCTGGGTATCACCAATATGCTCCCGGAAGATTTTTATTTTTCAAACACGCTCTGGCGCACTGTTCCAACACTCCGGAAGTATATATATTCTCATTTTCGATCATTATGATGCTTGTTCACTGTCCATTTTACAGAGGAAATGCATCATGATTGTATCAAAAATGCATCAAAGTTGCATCATGATCCCTTTTGAGAACTGTTATTGTACGGTTTAGGAACTGTAGAAAAATAACTGACGCATCTTGACTTGTCTATTTCTCCGATT
>CAJUQU010000445.1 GCA_910588595.1 uncultured Lachnospiraceae bacterium
CGACCACCGAGATCTACACTCTTTCCCTACACGACGCTCTTCCGATCTACCGCGCTCTTGTCGATCCGCTCAAACAGGATCTGTATCTCAGGCAAAGTATACCCGCCTGGAACTTTGTGTATATGCCATGTATCATCTACGTGGAGCCACTTACAGACCTTCTCCGATGAGAATGGCAGAAATGGCTTTAACAGCACGGCGAGGTTTGCTATCATCTGCACGCACTGATACAGTGTATTCTGACAGGCTGTTTCGTCAGATGTCCGCGTGATCCACGGCGTCTCTGTGTCAAAGTATTTGTTTGCCCGGCGCACAAACTCAAAAATCCCGGCGACCGCGTCCTTAAACGCTCCTTTTTCGATCAGATCTCCCGTAGTCCGATACAGGTTCTCTATCTCCGCATCGATCCCCGCATCCGTTTTGCCGTTTGGCACAACTTTGTTCCAATATTTCCTGATAAACGTAAGCGACCGGTTCACAAAATTTCCGTACGCGCCGAGCAGTTCCCCATTATGACTGTTCACATACTCCCTCCACGAGAAATCTGCATCCTTTTTCTCCGGACCGTTCGCAAGAAAATAGTACCGGATCGAATCCGGATCATACCGGTCCACGATATCCTTTACCCAGATCGCATAATTCTGGCTCGTGGAAATCTTTCTGCCCTCAAGCGTCAGATACTCGCTGGAGACGATCTGATCAGGCAGATGCCAGCCCTCACCGTTTGCGGTCAGCAGCGCCGGCAGTATGATGGTATGGAACGGTATATTGTCCTTGCCATGCACATAATAATGTTTTGCGTTCTCTCCCCACAGCTCTCTGAGATCAGTTCCCCTGTCCTTTGATACATATTCGCTGGCAGACAGATAACCCAGCACGTTTTCTGCCCAGATATAGATCGTCTTTCCCTCATAGCCCTCCTGCGGGACTTCGATCCCCCACTCCAGATCCCTTGTCAGCGCCCGGTCCCGCAGTCCTTCCTCGATGTATCGATTTGTGAATGCCACCGCATTTTTCCGCCAGCCGACCGCATTGTCCACCAATGACCGCAATTCATTTTCCAGTCTGGAGATGGCGATATACAGATGCCTGGAGTTCCTGAATCCCACCTGACTGCCGCAGACAGCACAGACCGGATGCAGCAGATTCTCCGGCTCGAGCACGGTGCCGCAGTCATCACACTGATCTCCTCTTGCCTCCCTGCCGCATTTCGGACAGATCCCCGTGACAAACCGGTCTGCCAGAAAGCCCTGGCATTTTTCGCAATATGCCTGCGGCGTCTCCTTCTCATAGACCAGATCACTCTGATACAGGCGCGCATGAAACGCCCTGACAAACTTTTTGTGTCTGTCATCTGATGTCTTTGTATAACAGTCATAGCTAAACCCCAGCTTCTTAAAACACTGCTCAAATTCTTCGTGATAGAGATCGCTGATCTCCCGGGGCGTCCTCCTCTCCTGCTTCGCCCTTACCGCCACCGGTGTGCCGTGACAGTCGCTTCCTGACACAAAATATACCTGATCCCCACATGCTCTGTGATACCGCGCCAGCACATCTCCCGGCAGCAGTGCCGCAATATGCCCGATATGCAGTGAGCCGTTTGCGTAAGGCCATGCGCCCCCGATCAAGATATTCCTTTTATCAATTTTTTTCATTTCCATCTACCTCATTTCTTTATCGTGATAACCGTTTTTTGATACAAATAAATACGAAAAAAGCCCCCCTCTCTGAAAAATCTCTTTTCAGGGACGAGAGCGACAGCTTCGTGTTACCACCCTAATTCACTCATGCCTCACGGCAGGAGCCTTATCAACTACGGACGAGAAATGATTCATCGATAGTCTATCACTGTAACGGGTGCACCCGTCGCAGCCTTGGCGCATTCACGCTTTGGTGCGCAGCTCCGAGACCATTTTCAACTGTTCCTTCCATACCTGCTCTCACCGGCACAGGTTCTCTGTAATGTATCTAACAGCCTACTCTTCTCTTCACAGCCTTTTTGTCATCATATCACAGATAAGCGTGATCCGTCTACACTTTTTTACTGATTCCTATACATAACCACAAACCGATTCTTCAGTGCCAGAAACTCATCCAGCTGCATCAGGGTATAGAACAGGAGTGCTCTTGCCTCAAATTCTTCCCTGCTCTCCGGAAGTGTTTCCTGTTTCATACCGGTGAGCATATCTTCCAGGATCCTGAGCAGTTCCTCCAC
>CAJUQU010000446.1 GCA_910588595.1 uncultured Lachnospiraceae bacterium
GCGACCACCGAGATCTACACTCTTTCCCTACACGACGCTCTTCCGATCTAGCGAGTACTTATACATATACTCGCCGTTGATGCGCGTCCTTTCTCCCCACTCCCTGCACAAATTGCGGAAAATTTTTAAAACAATAGTCAGGCAGACCGCAGAAATCAGCATGGCAATGAGGGCAAACTGATAATTTACCACAAAAATCCAAACCACAATCAGACCGATGGTAATACAGTCCGTCAGCAGCGTAAAGCCGGCATTCAGGAAATTGGACACGCCCGCCACGTCCGTTCCGGTGTCACGCAGGCATTCTCCCGAGGAATAGCTCAAAAAGAACGTGTATTTCCGCCTGGTATAGGCCTTCAGTATTCTGGTTGCCAGCTCCCGACCTATTTTATTGCTGTACTTTGCCCGCACATAGGTGAACAGGCACATATAAATATTTTTTACCAGGTACAGAATAATGGTACAGATACACAAAAAATTGAGCAGCTTTACCGGCGTATCCAGCGACAACCTGTCCGCCACCGGGGCAATTAGTGGATTCTCCATCAGCTCCCGGGGTGAAATCATTGCTTCCACCAGGGGCATGATAATGGATACGCCCACCGTCTCGAGCACCGCCGCCAGCATGGTCATGCATAAAACCAGAACCGCCTGCCATCTTTGCCGCTTTGTCAGAATATAGTTTAGTTTTCTCAATACCTCTCTGGTACTTTTCACATCCTTTAGCATTGGCGCCTCCTGTTTTTTACCCTCTTCAAACTCATACCGAAAGCAGCATCCACTGCTGCATATATAACTCCTTATGCTGTCCGTGCCCGTCATTACACCAGCGTTTTGGCGCCATCACAATCTTGCCGTCATTATGCGACAAAAACTGTCCCCACCAGCTGAACGTACTGTTTGACATAATAAAATGCTTACATTTTGACATCAGATACAGGCTTTCATAATTATCATGATTGCCATCGTCATAGATCACGGGATAAGAAAACTGCAT
Organism: uncultured Lachnospiraceae bacterium; assembly: GCA_910588595.1. Lineage (GTDB taxonomy): Bacteria > Bacillota > Clostridia > Lachnospirales > Lachnospiraceae > COE1. The sequence goes on from CAJUQU010000446.1 coordinate 998, forward strand.
GCTTTTTACCTCATCTAGCCCATCGGAAAAAATATAAAAAACCGGATGCGCTGTCTTCTGCGCAATCCCTTCCATTGCCCGGAAATAATATTCGTCCGTGCAAACCCCGAACTGAGGATGATTCACATAGTCGCCGCGACGGATATGCACACAAATCGACTCGGCGCTCTCCATCTCTTCCGCCCTGCTTTTCACTTCCTCTGTCATCTCCCGCGCCGGTTCAAACTCTTTAAGCAGCACGTCCCTTATGGATTCTGCAATCTTTGCATTCTGAAACCACCCGTTCATAAAAATATTTTTATGAGCTTTGAGAAATGCGCTGCTTTCCGCTCCCGCATAATGATCCTTCTGTACGACGCCAAGGAGTCCAAACAGCGGCTCCAGCTTCTTTTCCCTCGCGGCCGCCAGTTCCTCCGGCCTTCCCGCCACCAGATAGCTGACCAGTCTTTTTGTCAGATCTTCCTGTATTCTCGTTACATTGCGCAGGGAGCCTTCCTCCATAACGCCCGCCGAATCGCACAGCCGGAAATGATTCAGGCTGAATTGTCTTTGCAGATACGCATTGACACGGGAAATGTCGAATCCGATCCGGTCAATTCCCAGTCCCATCTGCAATTTTCTGGCCATGGCGTATTGGAACATCTGGTTGCCCAGACCGCCCTTTATTTTGACAACAATCATATCCTTCTCTTTCCCGCTTTACTTTTTGCCTCGTATATATTTAAAGAAATTATCCTTACCCAGAATCCAATATAAAAAATAGGCGAGCGGATCATTATACCACTTTGCCCTCTCTATATTCCACTCCCCATTGGAGTCCATTAAACGATCATTCCTGATATCCCGCTTCAACGGTAGGGAGCTGTATTCAAAATGAATGTCCCCGTCTATTTCCTGATTCTCATATTCAGCCTGTTTCTCCCGGTCGGCAGGAATGTGCAGCCCCGATCCGTCCCACCCCCAGTTTCTGACCTTGGACATAACGGGATTGACCGAATACCAGCCATTGAGCGCCATCACAATGCCCCTGCTGCTGTCTCTTTTTTCAATGATCTCTTCCCCGTTCTCCAAAAGCGTTCCCAGCATTCTTGAAAACAGCCGCTTCCTGCGCCGGAACAGTTTCCACATCACGATGGGATTTCTCGCTTTCTTTTCCCATACGCTAAGCCGAAGCCGCTCATACATTA
>CAJUQU010000447.1 GCA_910588595.1 uncultured Lachnospiraceae bacterium
TACACCTGTAACTCACTGTCCATAAACTTACCCTTCTGCAGCTCATAGCGCACATCCGCCGGAAGGTGTTCAACCCTCAGCCCGGTCTTGAAATACAGTGTCGTTCTGTCATGCTCAAACACACATACTTCGCCGTTTACCTCCATAATATAAAATCCTGACATATCCCGCGTCGTATCGTATATACGGAGTACCTTGATCCTCTCCGCCGAAAAGAGCTCTAAGTGCTGTGATTTAAATCCTTTCTGCTTTTCCGCAAGTGTCGGCGCCAGACTGTCCTCCGCGAGAAGCTGCTCGAGCTCTGTCCTGTTCAGACCGATATATTTGGGCAGAAGCTTTACAACCTCCACACTCATAGAACCATCCTTCTTGTCAATATTCTCATAGATGCAGATCGTATCCGCTGTCGTGGACACATTCATTTTCTGCACCTGGTAAATCTCCTCCGCCGTTCTCGGCGTCTGGTCATCTGCACCAGACGTGTCAGACTCTGCCTGATCCTGTTCCACACGGTCACTCTCATCTGGAAATCCGTCCATAGTATGCCGCTTCCACATCAGAACAACCATCAATACCGAAATCAGTATCAATACAAAAAATAAGCCAATCTTATATCTCTTCTCCATCATCAGCCTCCTCGTCAAAATTGAACACTTTGGCGTCTTTGATATAGTATCAGCTTATTTTTTCTTTTTATTCACAATTTTACATCAGGTGTATCTTCTTTGCAATTGTCAGTATCGTCCTGCCGCCAGGCATACTCCTCAGATCATGCTCATTGATCCCCCTTAACAGGATCAACACCACAAAATACACGATCGCTCCGACTCCGATTCCCACAAACACCGTCACCACATTGCCTGCTGTCTTGGAGAGCAGCATATTCAAAAGCCCGATCACAATCCCCATCACGACAGATGCGATCGCCGGTATGACAAAGGTCCGTATCAGCTCCTGATCATATCTGAGATATTTGCGGATCGCCATCGCATTGAGCACGCACACGATCGCTGCAAATAAGATATTGGCATAGATCACTGCATTGATCCCCATGCCAAGCTGGAGCGTCACATACAAAAACACTATGTGGATGACAAGCGATATAGCGGCATTCCGCACAGGAACTTTCATTCTGTTGATGCCCTGGAGCACACCGTTCGTCAGTGTCGAGATCGCAAAGAATACAACCGACACAGAACCTACATGAAGCATGTTCACTGCCATGTCAACCTCACCTTTAAACAGCATGGAGATGATCGGTCTGGCCAGCACAGCAAGTCCCACTGCACTCGGAAATGCCACGATCATCGTAAACCGCATCGCCTGTCCGATCCTCTCCTTCGCCCGCCCATACTCCTCGCGTACCATCAGCTTTGTGAGCACCGGAACGATGGACGCACACATCGCGTTGGCAAGCGCGATCGGGACATTGACAAGCACCTTGTACTTACCGGTATACACCCCCCAGATATCTGTCTTGACATCTCCTAGTCCTTTTGCCACCATGACTTTGCCAAAGATCGAGGTATCGATCACGTCGCTGATATTGTATACAGTACTGCTCAAAAGTACCGGAATGATCGTCAGGATGATCAGTTTGAATATCTGCGGATAACCGTCCACCCTGCCGTTCATATCCCGCGAACTACGCTTCCTGTTCCCTTTTCGATACAGTAAATACACGAACACCAGAAATGCCAATCCCACCACGCTGCCCAGCACGGGTCCGATCGATGCTCCCGCCGCACCGTATGCTGGTGCATAGTCTTCGTTGTGGAACAGTGCGCCGACCTTGCTCCCGTAATTATACAGCACATAAGTGCCTGCAATACTGCCGATCAGCACAAATATCTGTTCTAATATCTGCGATACGGCAGTCGGCATCATTGTCCCGAGCCCTTGAAAATATCCCCTGAACACTCCCATGACCGATACTGTCAGCAGCGCTGGACCAAGAACCTTGAGCGCCATAGCTCCCATCGGCTCCTCCATGACATGTTCCGCGAGAAAATCCCCGAGAAATTCACAGGCCAAAAAGGTGATCCCCCCCATAGTCAGCGCAAAGACCATCGCACACTGAAAAACCCGCTGCGCACTTTTGTACTGTCGTTTGCTGATCTTGGAAGACACCGCCTTCGACACCGCAAGCGGCAGACTATAGCAGGATATGATC
>CAJUQU010000448.1 GCA_910588595.1 uncultured Lachnospiraceae bacterium
CCGATCGTATACTACTTTCCCGCGATCGTGATGCTGTCGCCAAGCTTGAGCGCATTCATCGTAAAAGACGCCCTTGTGGCATTCTGCGAGATCGTTCCGTCAAGACCGGCGTCCTTTGCGTTCAGATACCTGGTCACTTTGTCGGTGTCCCCTTTCAGGAGATACATCTCGTTGAATTTTGTCGTCTCCGATACGCGGTCGATCTCCGTGAGGAGCTGGTCGACCTCGTCCTGGATCGTCTGGCGGTCGGAGAGTGCGTTGGTGCCGTTTGACGCCTTGGTCGCAAGCTCGTTCATGCGCTGCAGCATGTCGTGTACCTCGGTGAGCGCGCCCTCGGCAGTCTGCACCGCGCTGATGCCGTCCTCTGAGTTCAGGGAAGCCTGTGACAGCCCGCGGATCTGTTTTCTCATTTTCTCGGAAATGGAAAGACCTGCCGCGTCGTCAGCCGCACGGTTCACCTTGTAGCCGGACGACAGCTTTTCTGCTGATTTGGATAGCGTTCCCTGTGTGATGCCCAACATTCTGTTGGCGTTCATTGCCCTGAGATTGTGTTGTACTACCATAATAAATACCTCCATGTGTTTCTATGGTGTTTGGTTGCCAAATGGACAGCGCATTACGTCAGGACAATTCCTTTTGCCCGTCGGCTTTCCAGCAGGTACTGCATCCGCCATTCTTCTGTAAACTGGTGCTATATAATTTGCATTATATGCAAAACTATATTACCATATATATCGGATAATATCCACATATTCTTAAACATTTTTTGGTGTTTTTGCGAGTGTTAAAAGGACTGGTCTGCGCGCTGCTGCATCTGGAACCTGATGAGGTGCAGTCAGTCGTGCTGCTCAATCCGATCGAGTTCAGCGACAGGATGCGCGACAAGGATTTTATCCTTGATATCAAAGTAATGCTGAATGACACGGCGATCATCAATATCGAGCTGCAAGTCAGGACACAGCAATTCTGGGATGACCGTTCGCTGTCGTATCTGTGCCGGATTTTTAACAGCCTGGAGAAAGGGGAGGACTACTCTGATATCAGACCGGCATACCATATAGGGATCCTGGACTTCACACCGTTTCCCGACTATCCCGAGTTCTATGCCGCAAACAAGATGATGAACATAAAAAAGCATTACATTTATAATGACAAGTTCACGCTGAATGTGTTAGACTTAAATCAGATCGAACTGGCAACAGAGGAGGACAGACAGTGGAAACTCGACTACTGGGCGCGTCTGCTTAAGACCAGGACATGGGAGGAGTTAAAGATGTTGTCACAACAAGATGAGATTTTTCAGGAGACCTGTGAGACCGTGTTCCGTCTGAACCAGGACGATGAAGTGCGCTACTGGTGTGAAGCGTGCGAGGAAGCTGACCGTGTGGCGCGGACGATCGAGAGCAGGTACAAAAAGGACCTTGCGAAAAAGAATGCTATTATTGCAGAGCAGGGAAATGTCATCGCAGAGCAGGAACAAGTCATCGCACAGCAGAAGGCTGAAAACGAGCGGCAGCTCGCAGAGCGGGACGCACAGATCGCCAGACTGCAGGCGCTGTTGGAGCAAAAGTAGCAGTATTGTGACAGGATGTACATGTCTGGGAAGTTGTCGTAACAGTTCAGCCCAGCGGAAATTTTTCTGTTGTTTTTTCAGCTATTTTCGTATAAAATAGAGATATACCATTAATTTTTCAATAGAATTTGACGATATAGTAAATGAAATTATTTTGATTGCAGTTTGTATGATGAAGTTGGTAACTGTTTGGGACGGGATTTTGCGGGGCTCGGCGTCTGCGGGAATGAAGGACTGAACGGTTAGGAGAATTGCATGAAGAATGCGCATGCGTGACATGGAGGTGATTAGCATGTATATGAAGCCTATATCAGGGAGCAATACCCGGCAGCAGACCGTTCCGGCTACACAGATAGTTCAGAACAATCAGACAAGGAAGGCACCTGAGCAGTCAGCAGCACCCAAAGCTGCGGAGACTGGGAGGACAGAATCCACGGATGGAGTGATGGAAGTACAGATCGCAAAAGAATCAGATGAATCAGTAATGTTGTCTATACAGGCTGACAAAAAACAGCTCATCGATGATCAGAAGGATGTCAATCTCG
>CAJUQU010000449.1 GCA_910588595.1 uncultured Lachnospiraceae bacterium
TTTCGCAGATACAATCAAACAGATTATTTCTAGATCTCAGACACATCGCGTCCATCAGGCTCCTGATGTACTCTGTCACTTCCGTACAATCCTCAAGAAACGCTGTCACGAGCTCCGCGATCTCTTTCACCTGGATGTGCGCCATCTCCTCACTGTATGAAAAATACATTTTGGTCGCGCTCAGAGGGATCTTGGCGCCTTCCTCATAATATGGGATCCTGTCCTCATTGACACCATGCGGCTCCTCATACGGCTGAAGCTCCTCCAGCTCCTCGACGCCGATCGCAGGTATGCCATATGCCCCGCAGATCCCCTTGTATTCCTCATAGCTTCTCTGCGCAAAGGAACATAATCTCTCCGCGCGCTCATTGAGACTTGATTTGATCCGGTAGAGCTCCACTGCTATCCGAAACTGGGAGGAAACCATGATAGCACGGTAATCGGCATTTTTTGCGATAATATTTCGGATCGTCGACTCACCCTGTACCGGAAGTGCAAAGATCACCGAATCCTCCAATGCTGTATATGTCGCATTATAGAACTGGTTTCCTAACGAATTCAATGCCAGATAGCTCCCCTGCGGGCGGATCATCTTGACATGCGCTTCCTGCAGGACCACCTTCCCTGAGAGAACAATCCCAATCTGATTCATCTCTTCATCTTCACTAAAGATGATCTCACCTTTTTTCACTGCATTTTTTCCGTTCACATTTAACATCTGTTTCCCTCCATAATATATTCTTCAGATCAATCTCCTCTGGTAAATCCGGGAAAAGATCTGACTCACTGCACACACAGACCATATATCCCTTTAACATGTGGTATCGTCTCGTATAAAACATCCTCCCGCTGTCCATATCACAGATACAACTGTAATCCTTTGCTGTCACATACTGGCTGATCCCCGCGCCTATTCCTCTGCCGCTCAACTTCACTGCACTTTCCTTGGCTGTCCACATACTGTAAAACTCCTCAGTCTGCCTGTACTGGTCCACTCCGCTCAGTAAACTAAGCCTATAATACTCTTTCTCGTGGTAAAATCGCTTTGCAAGCGTCATTTTCCACGGCTTCATTTCCTGCAGATCGACTCCTACCGGCATCGCATCCACCGCGCAGATCACCCACTCGCCCGAATGGGACAGACTATAGTGAAAATCCTCGACTCCCTTGATGTAAGGTTTGCCATATATGCCCATTCCGATTTCTGCCTGTTTCCATGCTTCAATATCATAATCAGTATGCAGGAACGCATGACGGAGTAAGAGTCCTGCAAAAATACTGCGTGCCCTCTCACTCCTGCTCCTGAACGCTGCTATTTTCCGGATCCGGTCCCTGTCCAACAGTGCACACAGCTGTTCCTCCTCATCCGTCTGCAGTTCATAGGTTCTCGCTGTGTATATCTGCATATTTCTCCTCTGAAACACTACCCCGGCAGCAAGTGCCGGGGTAGCAAACAATTACCTTATGTAGTCTTTAATATTTTCCGAAATCAGAATCCAGTGAGATGATGCTCTCATTATCAACATACTCACCATCATCATATGATGTCGAATCAAAATCAGACTTTCTGCCTTTTCCAGCAAGAAGTTTATACTTGCTAACTGCGTTTTGAAGCTGTCCGGCAAGACTTGAAAGCTCCGCACTTGCAGCCGCACACTCTTGTGATGTTGCTGAGTTCGTCTGTACGACATCGGCGATCTGGGTGATACCAGCGTTCACCTGTCCCACAGAACTTGCCTGATTTACAGACGCCTCCGCGATATTGCTAACGATCGATGCAATATTCTCAACCGACAACAGGATCTCCTCAAGTGCTGCCGCTGTCTCGACAGCAAGCTTGGATCCAACTTCCACCTTCTTGATAGAATCCTCGATCATGACTGCAGAATCCTTTGCAGCTTCCGCTGACTTGTTCGCCAGTGTTCTGACTTCGTCAGCAACAACGGCAAAGCCTTTTCCATGTACACCTGCCCTCGCTGCTTCCACAGAGGCATTCAGTGCAAGGATATTCGTCTGGAATGAGATATCGTCGATCACCTTCATGATCTTTGAGATATTCTCGGAAGACTCGTTGATGTCCTGCATTGCTGCGATCATCT
>CAJUQU010000450.1 GCA_910588595.1 uncultured Lachnospiraceae bacterium
ATCGGCGTGTGCATAAAAACGAAAGAGAGGTATTACTATGGAGGCGATCAAGTGTATCGAGACAAGGAGAAGTATCAGAAAGTTTAAGGCAGAGCAGGTTCCGCATGAGACCATGCAGGAGATCGTGGCGGCGGCGTCCTTTGCACCCTCATGGAAAAACACGCAGGTGACACGGTACGTTGTGGTTGAGAATGCAAAGATCAAGGCAAAGATTGCAGAGGAGGCAACACTTGGATTTGAGCACAATAATGGGATCATCAAGGGCTGTGCTGCGCTTGTCGTAGTCAATATGGTACATGGCAGAAGCGGTTTTGAGAGAGATGGTTCCTACACGACGTCGAAAGAGGATCGCTGGGAGGTGTTTGACGCAGGGCTTGCGACACAGACATTCTGTCTCGCGGCACATGACAAGGGTGTAGGCGCTGTCATTCTCGGTATCTTTGACGAGGCGAAAGTGGCGGAGATCATCGGTGTTGAGGACGGACAGAAGGTAGCTGCGCTCGTGGCTGTGGGTTATGCAGATGAAGAGCCGGCAGCACCGAAGAGAAAGAGTGCGGACGAGCTTGTGAAGTTTATGTAGTTCGATATGTACTCTGAAAGGTATAAGGTCTTATGGAAAAGAAGACTTTATACCTTTCCGGTACAATCCATTTTTGCACGAGACTTTTCGCATTTTCAATCTCGAGTTTCCGGGGTGTGGATCATGCTGACTTTCGCATTGCCTGATAACCGATCAAAACAGTCCATACATATGCACAGGTTTTGGGTATCATCAGCATTCCGATCATGGGGATCACGTCAGCCCAGAGGACGACAGGGATATAAAATCCAAAACTCAGCACGATCGTCAGCCACATCCATCGAAACGCAGTGTCGTTCTGAGCCTTTGCCGATTGAAAGAACAGTACGATGATCAGCAGTCCGAGCAGGGCAAAAGGAATGTTTCGGTAAATTCCCCAACTGAGCGGCGGATTTGGGCTCAGCCAGCCGTTTTGAGGGAAGAGGCATAGAAGGATCCGGAGTGCGGATAAAACATATACGGCCGCGGTGATCTCCTTTTTTCCTTCAATATGATAGCGGTGCCGCCATACATAGTACAGGAGGATATAAAAGATAGTCATCGTGACAGAAGTGATGAGCTTTCCGGCACCGAGAGCAGTGGTGAAGTTTTCCAGTCCGGTAGTGCACAGCGCGAGTGCGCGCGGCACCAGGTGAAAAGAGTCGCCCAATCCAAGGACAACAGCCATGATGCCAAACAGACGATATTGTCTGTTCCCGTTGTTTTTGCGGATCATCAGGATTCCAAGTGTGATGACGGTGATCAGATATACTGCGTCAAATAAAGTTTCTACGATAGCCTGCATTTTTTTCTTCCTTTCTTATTTCGTGGTTTGTGGAGATTCTGGAGTGTTTATGTTCCATTCATACTGAACGTTGTTCAATATAACACAAAAATATATAGTTGTCAAGAAGGAATCAATATAGAATCCTTCTGACCATTTCCAGGATAGCGCTGTCATCGTAATCCTGCCGGATCAATGCCGAGAGTAGCAGTGAAAATATGATATCGACAAACTTCCGGGGAGTCAGGACCCCGTCAAATGTTTCTTTACGGATCTTTTTATCCTGGGTCAGGATCATATAAAGGTGATCCTGCATATGTTCCCAGGAATGTGCCATAAGCTGCTGCCCGTCTGCCTGTGCCTCTCCGATAAAGTTCATGGAATGCGAGGTAAAAAACCCCGGATATTGTTCACTGCCTTTTCTGATACATTCAAATATCCACTGTACACAGTCAGTGAAGCTTTCAAAGTGCGTTTCGGACTCAGCAAAGTGGAAGATGTCGCACCAGATGCTTTCGACGGTGGCTGTGGTAAGAGCTGTCTTTGAGTCAAAGTAGTAGTAGATGGAACCCACAGAGACACCGCACGCTGCTGCGACGTTTCGGATACTGACGGCAGACCAGCCCTGTTCTTTGACCAGCTGACGGCAGGTGTCTAAGATGGCTTCTTTGGAGGTGACAACAGTGTTCATAAAAAATTCTCCTAGTATAATAATGGTGTAGTCAAGAATGACTACTGGTTAATTGTTACAA
>CAJUQU010000451.1 GCA_910588595.1 uncultured Lachnospiraceae bacterium
TGGGATGTATAAATCAAGTGTAAATATATACATTTTTTGATTGACATATTCAAATAAAAGTGTAAAATATAGAAAAAAGAATGAATAGTATTCATTAATATATGAATAAAAATTCAAAGAGGGTGTTCCGCCATTGCTGTGACGGATCCTGCATGGATTTTTGCTTGGCTTGCTGCCTGTAACAGGAAGCCGAAAGCTGAACTGTTACCTGAATTTAGATTATTTTGGTGAAAATAGTTGTATTTCTTCCTATAATAAATTATTATGGTAAGAGGTCTTTTAGGGGAGGATGGCATTTTGATATGGTGAGGTTGATGACGGTCGAGGATTACGATCAGGTGCGCGCATTGTGGATGACAATCAGGGGATTTGCCATCAGGAGCATTGACGATTCGCGGGAAGGTGTCGCGCGCTTTCTGCGGCGGAACCCGACGACAAGTGTGGTCGCGGTGGAGGACAAAAAGGTTGTGGGCGCGATCCTGTGCGGGCATGACGGCAGGCGCGGCTGCCTGTATCATGTGTGCGTGAACCCGGAATACCGCAGGCGCGGCATCGGCAAGGCGATGGTCGTGTTTTGCATGGACGCGCTCAAAGCGGAACAGATCAACAAAGTGAGCCTGATCGCATTTACTCAAAACGATGTTGGGAATGCGTTCTGGCACAGTGTCGGCTGGAAACAGCGCGAGGATCTGAACTATTATGATTTTGTGCTCAACAGTGAAAATATAGAGGCGTTTAACAGGTGAGTTATATTCGCGTATATGATCTTGATATTTTTCAAAATCCGGGAAAGCGCTGAAAAGGTGTTTGATTTTTAGTATAGATACAAATTGTGAACCGTAGTGTTATATTCTGTGTTGTTGTGGGAAGGGAGTGTGGCTATGGGGACAGTGCACGACTTATATGAGAGCTTTTGGATTAAGGAAATACAGCACAATGACGAGCAGTACGACACCGATGAATACTGGCTGATCGAGTATCTGGCGGCGTTTCAAAAGGGTGATTTCAGCAGAAAAGCAGATTTTGCAGCACTCTTTACGAAGTCGGGCGATCGGGAAGTGTTCTGTGTGGGAATGCGGATTTTTATGGCGGTATGCAGTCACGATGATTTTGAACTGCTGATGGATTTTTTTGAAAATCCTGATGATTATTACGATATCAGGGCTTTTCTTGTGTCGGTCACAGAGTCCTTATCGTATCAGTCGATCCCGTATCTGCTGGCGCTGCATGATCTCTGGGCGGACACTGTAATTGCGGCGGAGATCGCGTTTATCCTGAATGGTATGCTGCACTTTGCACCTCCCGATGGACTGTATGAAGGGAAGTATGGGGAGTATGCGACGGAGCAGATTGGAGAGGCGTTTATGGCGTTTGGTGAGGAGTATGATCTAAACAGCTACTATTATGATGGAAAAGAAGTTTTTCTCGGCGATCTGACAAAGCTGCTGATGGGGACTGCGATTTACTGTATAAGGAATAATAAGCTATTTTACAGTACGGAAATCTTATCGATCTTGTCAGACAGTACAGGGATGGCATGCCCTGTAAAGACGGATGAATATGTGGACGAGGAGCAGATCGGCGCGATCCTAAAGTATATCGATCAGCTGCCGAAGGAAAGATATCAGCGAGGCTGCAAGTATTTTTATGGACATTTGATCCAATAGAAAGCAAGAGAAAGATATGCTAAAACACTTCCTCATTACAGAACGAGAGCGGTAGGAGTTTACAGCCAGTTTTATTCGGAGACTGCCTCATGCAGGATACTTTGGAATATGGTAAAAACACAGTCTGACTGTTATTTTGTGAGCTAAAGTATTGATTTTTACAAATTCCATTTTTAATGTGGGAAGTATGAGTAAAAGTGAATAGTGGAAGGAGAAAATTCAAAGTGGAGAATTTAGATACGAGCAAAAGAGAGTATATCGTTGAAGAATGCGAAAAAGCGGCAGAATTAGCAAGAAAATTGCAAGATTCAGATAAGCATCTTGTTATACGCAAATTGGCGCAAAATGCGTTAAAACGGATAGAGATGATTAAAAAAGTCTGTGAGGTAGATAAGTACAATTTATATTTT
>CAJUQU010000452.1 GCA_910588595.1 uncultured Lachnospiraceae bacterium
TCTCTCTCATCTCATCGTTTGGCACGACTTGCGGTTCCCACCACCAGTTCCTGAGAACGAACGCGCCTGCCTCACGGACGGGCTCTGCCTCAAATCTTGCGACAAATCGGTCATTGTACAGCACAGGCAGTACATAGTAGCCAAACTTTCTTTTGGCGACGGGTGTATATACTTCCCAGCGGTATGAGAAACCAAACAGCATTTCCAACATCTGCCTGTCCCACAGAAGATTGTCCAGCGGGGCAAGGAATCTTGCGTAGCTGTGTGCTGTCCGCGCCGCCATGTATTTCTCAGAATCTTTTGAGCGGTAAAAAGGTTCCTTGATCCCCTCCACCTGTATTTCCTCGATCCTGTCTTTCGCTGCAAGGGTCTGCAGTGTGGCACTGCGGAGGTCGTTTTCATTCAGGAAGCGTCCCTGCCATGCGCTGCCGGATCTGTTCCACAGAAGGCCGACACTCTGTATCCGCCGCTCGATATACCACTCCAGAAATTGTTCCAGGCTCATATCCGGGTCACAGGCAAGCGGGCCGCTGTCGATCACACGCTCCGTCAGGTCAAAATATTTCTGTGTTCCGCGTTTGTCAGCGACAGCCAGAATACCGGTGTTAAACAAGTAGTCCAGGGCTGCGCTTGACAGCTTTTTATGCCCCCAGCTGCCTTCCCGCACATTTCCGATGGAGATATCCTTTGTGCCTGTCCTGCCATGCGCCTCCACGAAATCCCTCACTTCGTCCAACAGATCCATCGCGCCCAGCTGGTTGCGGTGTCTCAGGACAGGGACCGCATATTTCGCATATTCAGCCCGCACATAGCGAAAGCGGGCGAAATCGTTCGCGCTGTAGATACACATCTCTTTGTCATATCCGTCAATGAATTTGTGCTCTTTGTACAGCAGATCATAGAGAACGGACGCGCTGTAATCATCCACTCTCGCCTGCAGTACCAGATCGGCATTTCTCGCGACAACATTCAGCGGGTCGTATTGAATGCTGTGTATGCGCTGCATGATCGCTTCGACACCCTCTTTTCCGCACAGTGGCTCCGCGCCGTCGAGGTTGTGATAACGGCACAGTATATGTCGGGCTTCTTCCTTTGAACAGTATCTCATCGCTATCCTCCGTATTCCATTTGTATTTCCCTGCAGGTTCTTACAATGCGTTCCTGTATTTCCGGCGGTTCGAGGACATGGACCTTGTTTCCAAAGGAAAGGAGCGCCCCGTACCAAAATGTCTCATGCCGCGGTGCGGAAAAAGTGAACTCAAAATCACCGTTTTCGTATTCGTGTGTGATCCGCCCGTTCAGATATTCCCTGCACTTGGCTTTTATGACTGCCTTTCCGCGCAGCCTGACCTGCACGATGTCATCACTGCTGTCTTTGAACCGGATCGCTGAGGGGTCATGCGCGTTTGTGAACTTTTGGCCGGTTGTCTGCAGACGATCCATGCGGACTAATTTAAACATGCAGTAATCCTGATATGTCTCATAATATCCGATCAGATACCAGTTGTACCATTTATATTGGAGACAGACCGGTTCCACCTGGATCTCCTTTACCTCGTCATGACTGTTTGTGTAGGAAAAACGGACAACGCATTTTTCTTTGATCGCATCTTCCAACAGCATCAACTGCTCATTGATGTTGTCATCCTCCCGGGCAACGCCCAGATCCACAGAGACAACAGCGTCCCTGGCAGGGTTGATGCTCTGCATCTTTGCCAGTGCCTGTTTCAGGCTTTTGCTGGCGTAGGCGCTCGCCATTCCTCTCAGGGCAGTGACGATCCAATCGTACTCGTGGCTCGTCGCAACCTGTTTCTCCAGCACAAAGCTGTCCATGATCTGATAGCCGCCGTCCACCCCGCAGAAAGACTGGATCGGGATGCCTGCCTGATCTAAGGATTCCAGGTCGCGGACAATGGTTCTGGGAGAGACTTCAAATTCCTCTGCCAGCTTCTGCGCGGATGTCCTGCCATGATTTAATAAATACAGAATAATGCTGATAAGACGGTCGATCTTCATTGTTTCTCCTAGTATAATAATGGTGTAGTCAAGAATGACTACTGGTTAATTGTTACA
>CAJUQU010000453.1 GCA_910588595.1 uncultured Lachnospiraceae bacterium
ACGTAGTGGAGAACACGACAGCAGCTGAGAGCCAGATCCGCGATACAGATATGGCGACAGAGATGGTGAAATACTCCAATGCAAATATCCTTTCACAGGCAGGACAGTCCATGCTCGCACAGGGCAATCAGTCCAACCAGGGCGTACTGAGTCTGTTAGGCTAATCATAGCAGTAGATTTTGACATAAATATATAATAAAGACCACCGTAGCTGCGGTGGTCTTTTGATTTGCCTAAAATGCCAATATCGTGTATACTGGTATCAACAGGTCTATCGTGGAGGCAATGCGCTGACAGAAATTCTCAGATTACCGGACTGCCACAGAAACCTATGAAGCTTATGGATAACGTATAAATGTAGAAAGGATCTTCATGAAAGCATTCAAACTCAAGGATAAAATATTCGAACAGCTGCCAGAATCCAACTGTCTGAGCAATGCCGTACGCCAGTTGATGCGGAAGCATTTCATGCACTGCAGTCCTGATTATCAAATGTTTCTGTTTTTGTTTCAGGAATTTCAGGAGAAAAAAGATCTGGTCGCATGCGGCGGACATATACATTTTCCTGTCGTGGAGGACGTGGACGAGGCGATCTGCGGGTACAAACGGGCTGCGGTACTGCTGTGCGAAATCTGCCGAGACTGCTGACCACAGGGAGGGCGCTGACGCGGGCAGCAGAAAGCTGTACTGGGTTATGGCGTGGGGGACGGCGTGCGAAGCCAACGCGATCCTTGCAAGGATCATACTGGAAGAACTGGTGCCAAAAGTTTACGATCTGGCACTTCTTGACGAGTTGGGGAAGCGTTCGGACAAAAATCTTTTTTGGTAGGATTCTGGAGCGAAAATGGCTGCTCGACAACTATGTGCAGGCAGTCATCAGTGCCATTAAGCTGCCAGACCAGATCAATTTTATCCAGATCTCAGCGATGCCCTACGAGGGACGGGCAGTCAGGACACGGATATTTTTCAGCGAGAGACAGATCCCGACGGATATGCCAGGGACAGTGTACTTTCGCTGTGAGCGAACCTCCGACCTGATCAGGTTCAATACAGAAAGTATGCGCCTCGTCCGCAAACTGATGGAAGTGTCGGGTGCGGACGCAGGGCTGTGGGTGAAACTGCCGGAGCGCGTGATCGAAGGAAGCGTGATGCGCGGCAGTGCGGCAGAGCAGACAGCAGGTCTCTGCGTGGTCTTCGAGGGAGCGTTGGTGTGGAGCATACATAAGGCTGGGGAAAACATTTTGACCTATCGCGAGGGCAATTACATCATTCCGGCGATGCAGCCGGATGTAGATAAATATGCGGATCTTGGCAAGATGGTCAGTTTTGGAAGGGATTTTGAGATACCGGACAAGATGGACAAGCTGCAGCAGATCGTCAGGCGCGTTGCCAGTGTGCAGGCATGGCACATCGATCGTCATCATGGAGAAGCGGGGCATCGTGGCGGAGATCGACAACAAACTTTCCCGCGACAGGCGGGGATTCAAGGTAGAGCCGTTTTCGCTCGCGGAGGCGCAGGAGGAGGTACTGCAGGGGATCACCGCGATAGATGGCGCGGTCTTTGCCGACCTGAACGGCGACTGCTACGCGATCGGCGTCATCGTCGACGGGCAGATGGTCGTTGAGGGCGACTACGGCAGGGGGCACGTTACAATTCCGTCAAGAACTATATCACGGGTTACAAAGTGAGCCACCCCAAGCACGTCTGTCTCGCGGTGGTCATGTCGGAGGATGGAATGATCAACGTGATCCTGTGATGGTATTCTTTCATTGAATATATCTTACATAAAGGCACACAGTTCATAGTCAAGATAAAGATGATCATTTGTTCTAGTACATGTCAGGTGCAATATTAGTTTGCTCCATCCGGAGTCCCGATTCCGAATTCCGTCATGAGCTGCCGCTGGTAGTTCTGATCTGCCAGCGTGCGTCTCAGATCGTCCATTCGGTTTTGTTTCAACAAGATCGCATTAAGCTGATTGATCTCATCTGCCATTTTTTCGCGTCCACGTATTTCACCAATAGCAATCCCTCTGTTTTCCACTTTGTCTAAGATCTCAC
>CAJUQU010000454.1 GCA_910588595.1 uncultured Lachnospiraceae bacterium
CTGCAAAAACTCCCATCCAGTCGAGCCCATACATCGAAACAAACGTTTTGTGATCACGTCAATAAAAGGTTCCACATCAGGAAATTCCAGGATCAACTCATGCAGATAAGCACTTCTGCACCCCTCACACTGCGCATCATACGCCATGTCACGGGAACACCCCCACAGGACAAGCGGTTGGAATTTCTCCTTCTCTTCGTCCTGCATATTCTTTAACGCCGCAGCACAGCTTCCAAGCCCCCGCCGCATATCATACTTAAAAGTTTTTCTGGTCATCTCTGCCATTCTTAAAAATTGCCGAAACCATTGTTTGAAGAAGTACCTCCAAATCCTCCTGCATTCTGCATATATCCGATCTGCGCCACACGGTTGACATTTTTCTGATCCCTGGAGATAGAGATCACTGTAGGAACCGCGCCAACCACGACAAAGAGCATCTGCTGCACAAACGAGGCAATATAATCACCCATCGCATCTGCCTCCTCGACGAGCATCGGCACTGCCCTGAAAGCCTGCCAGATACTCATGTCATACTCAAAATATTCCTGCATCCCCTTGTAGACCTCAATCCCCCATTGGAGACGGTTCCCGAAATATGTCATGGCTATCATGATCACACACGAAATCACAATACCAACCGGAGTCAGTTTCCCGCCAAGCTTATCAAATCCTTTGAGTGTGCAGAATGCCAGTACGATTCCCGAGATTGCAGCCACATACCCGAGCATTCCCAGAAGGACAATACACAGCACGCCGATGAGCGATCCCAGCACCGCTCCGATGATCCCGCCGACGATGTTAACATTTTTCTGCTGCCGCTTCTGCGACTTCACCTCATTCTCACTCTTCGTCCTTGCAGCACAGTTCGCACAGAGGTGGAGCCTTGCCGATTCCAGCATAAAACCCACCGTCTGCGCTGATGCCCCGCATGTCTGGCAGCAGGGCTCATAGTTTTTCCCGCGCAGGAGTGCCGTCAATGCTTCGATCGTCATTCCGAGATCGCTGCAGAGTTTACTTTGGTTCTTTTGAGCCTTATTCACTACCGTGATCAGGCTGTCCTTTTGCGTGATATTTGTAACGGATGCCACACTCTTGCGAAACTGTGTCATCTCATCCTTGCCAAGTGCCATACCCGCGCTTCTCACAGATGTTGTGATCGTCAGAAAATACGGATATCTCTGATCTGAGGCATACACCAGAAACTCATAACCGTTTCTCGTGCCGTAGATCGTATTGGTAAATTCATCGTAGCTGAAACCAATGCCCGATGCAAGGTTTTTATAATTGTCTGTGACTTTACTCATATGTACCTCCATCCGCACACATTTTCCTTCCCAGAACTAATGTGTGCATATAAACTTAAGTTGAGAACCGTGAAAATGACATGCACAGCCTGTGCCGGCTATTTTTTCCCGGTTCCTTGATACTTTGTGTACTAACCACTTCAAATCTGTAGCAAAATAGCTGATACAGATCCAAATAGAATGATTATCCGAAAAATATCTTATCATAAAAATTTTATAAACACAACTGTCAATTTCTTTGCGCAACCCGTCATCTGCTTATCTCCGCTACATGGAACTGTTCAATCAAGAGCGGTAACATCCCCCTCCACTTCTAACCTCACGACTCACACCGCCTTTTTGGATTACTTCCTCTACACAAATCTGCGAACAAAAAAAACTGCAGATGTATAACATCTGCAATCTTCTTTATGCAGGAGATGGGACTTGAACCCACACGGTATTGCTACCACAGGCACCTGAAGCCTGCGCGTCTGCCAATTCCGCCACTCCTGCGAACAATATGTATTCTATCGCATTTTGATTCAGATGTCAACAGTATTTTGAAAAATTTTTACAAAAAAATATATTTTTGTAAAAATATCGTTATTCTTTATAGCAATGAATCATCACCGCTCTTACCCGCAAGCGTACTCAAGACATATCTGATCTTTACAGCATGAATTGTTAAAATACACACTAATTAGTACCATACTACATGACAAATGACTAT
>CAJUQU010000455.1 GCA_910588595.1 uncultured Lachnospiraceae bacterium
CGAGATGGTTGTCAGTGACTGGAGTTCAGACGTGTGCTCTTCCGATCTATAGATCTTGACCTGCTCCTCCTCGTCGGTATAAAAGCTCTCAATATATTCGCTGAACTGTTCCATTTGTTCTATCATTTCTTGTATCTGTTCATCTGTATCTGACTGTTTCCACCGACAATATACGATCATCAGAATAATACGGACCTCCTGATTACAGAGACGGTGTCCACAACTGATCCACTGTCTCCAATCGCACATCAGCGTACAGGCAAGTGCATGCTCCAACCATTGCTGACAAGCGGAATGATCTTGTTCTTTCATGTAACACATAACTGCCTGAAGCATAGCCACATACTGCCTATGAATAGGGCGCTTTTTATCGTTGTATGCACCATAGTTTGAGATCAGTTCCGCCAGCACCTTATAGTCCCTTTTCTCTATACTTTGCTCTATTTCCACCCTGTATGAGATGGATACATACTCACTGACTGACACAGCAAGCTCCATCTTGTCAATTGACTTTCCCAGGCGCTCGAACAATGCCTGCAGCATGAAATAATCGATCTCATGCTCCCCGCGTTCCACCCTGCACAACTCCGATATACTGATAATCCCCTCTGTTATATTCTTCTGTGTTTCCCCCATCTTCTCACGCTCCTGGCAGAGCATGACACCTAATTGCTGTATCATATCGCATCACCTTATTATCAGTATAACTTATCTTCTGACTGTCGTCCAGACTTGAAAACAATACTTGACAATGCAATGTTTTTCCATTACAATAATAGAAATTAAAAAAGTCTACAAGATGACTTTTTCACATTGTGTATCTTGCACAATGTTTTCTTCAAGGATAATATCCTCAATTTCAAAAAGAAGGGCGGTGGGAAGATGATGAGATAACAAAACAGGAAACACAAGTTCAGATATTAGTTTAGGACGTCTGCACTTTATTGTGCAATGTCCGTTTTTGTGTGGCTTTGTTTTGTTATGCTGCAGCTGTTTTACTTTCGCTGCTGCTCACTCCGTCATCTTTCTGCATAGTGCAGGCTGGAGATTTTATTAGTGGAGGGATTTTCTCTGCGCGGCTCTCTGGCTTTTCTTATGGGCTGTCCTTGCCCGATCCCATTCATGCATTGTAAAGAGACTACTATAAAACAGCTTTCACACATTCTAACATCCCCTCGTGTTTTCACATATCCCCGACAAGAATAAATCAAACAGGAACACTCGAAATATCGCAAAATGATCAGCAGACATTTCGGGCATAACAGAAACGGAGGGATTTCTTAATGTTACAGATCAAACAATTAACCATACGTCACAAAAAAGATTACCGCATATTACTGGAAAACTTTA
Organism: uncultured Lachnospiraceae bacterium; assembly: GCA_910588595.1. Taxonomy (GTDB): domain Bacteria; phylum Bacillota; class Clostridia; order Lachnospirales; family Lachnospiraceae; genus COE1. Next base: position 1,351 of record CAJUQU010000455.1, read on the forward strand.
ACCTTTGCATCAATCCGAGAGACAAGTGCGCCCTGATCGGCGAGGAGGGAAACGGAAAAAGCACACTGCTCAAACTGATCTTCAACCCCGAAATGGCAGAGGAGTATGTCGAGTATGAGGGTGAAATACTGCGAAGCGGGGAACGTTTTGGCTATCTCCCGCAGGAACTGCCCAAACTCCAGCGCAAAGATACCATCTACGAATATCTCACTGCGACAGACCGCTTTTATGACTGGGATCCGCGCGACCTTGCACAGTTATGCGCGAAAATCAGGTTTCCGACAGAGCGCCTGTACTCAGAAGAGCCTCTAGGTGCACTCTCCGGTGGAGAAAAAATTAAGGTACAGCTGATCCGTCTGCTGGTTGACGAGCCGACGATGCTCCTGCTCGACGAACCGTCAAACGACCTTGATATCGAAACACTCCTATGGCTGGAAGAATTTATCCGGACCAGCGAGATTCCGATCCTGTACATCTCCCACGATGAGACACTCTTAGAGCGCACTGCAAACAGAATCGTCCACATCGAACAACTGCGCCGCAAGACCACACCTCGCTGCAAGATCGGAAGAGCACACGTCTGAAC
>CAJUQU010000456.1 GCA_910588595.1 uncultured Lachnospiraceae bacterium
CGTGTGCTCTTCCGATCTGACAGTCGTTACGATCAAATCTTCTTTAAAAACAGAAAATATTTCACAACCTGAAGTGCTTGCTGAGGAACTTTTAAAATCGTGATCATGTGATAAAAATGTTAAAGTGGTGCCTACTCACGGTAGGTCACCACTTTATCGCCTTCCAGGATTCTCGTTTTTCCATCAGGTATCAAGGATTCCTCCCCGCGCATGATCATTGCGATCAATTCATCAGGCGCCAGTTTGAGATCCGCGATCGTGCGGTTGCACCAAGGGTGATATCGGTCTATGAAGATCTCATCAAGCAGTTCATTGCCGCTCGGATTGTAGGCGGGAGCACTCAGGATGATGCTGTCACCTGCCAGGATCATGGTGTTACCCTTGGTGATGATCGTCTCGTGGTTTCGTTTGATCATAAGGGCAAGCGAGCCAGTCGGAAAATTTACTTCCTTGACCAGCTTGTTCTCCCAATTATGTCCTTTGGGTATATACATTCGAATCAGGGTGATGGAAGAGTCTTCCTGATAATCGTTGAATGTCTTGCGCACATCAGCTTCCTCATCGATCATATCCAGCCTTTCGGCAACACGCGGAAGCAGTGTTCCCTGTATCGCGGCAGAGAACAGCGATACCATAAACACAATATGAAACAGATTGTGAGGCATGATAACACCGCCTGCCACAGCCATAATGGCAAAAACGGACGAGGAAGCTCCTCGCAGTCCGGCCCATGACACAAGAAGACATTGTCTTGTGGAGCATCGAAAGGGTTTCAGCAATAAAAATACTGCGACAGGTCTCGCGATCACTGTGAGGATAATGGTGATCACGACCGCCGTAAAAATGCCATTTGACATCTCATGGGGAATTGTCAAAAGTCCCAGCAGGAAGAAGATCAGTATCTGTGCGAGTGAGGTTACGCCGTCAAAAAACGGAATCAGTGTCGCTTTATTTTTGATCGGGCTGTTACCGATGATCACTCCCATTATGTACACGCTCAGATAAGCGTTTCCTCCCAGCAGTTGTGACAGTCCGTAGCAGATCAGGACCATCGCGATCATAAAGATTGTGTCGAGTCCATCGGAGATCAGATCCGTTTTGGTCATGAGTCGTATTGTCAGTGTGGCAAGAGCTATTCCCACCAGGGATCCAACGATCAGCTGCAGGAGGATGCGCAGTATGATATGTTCCGATTCGCCGGAGAAAATGATTCCCAGTGCGATGAAGGTGAGCATGTATGCCATAGGATCATTACTTCCGCTTTCCAACTCTAATAGGGATGCAGTGCCATCTTTGAGGTTCAGTTTTTTCTGGCGCAGGATGGCGAATACACTTGCGGCATCTGTGGACCCCAGCACTGCCCCGACCAGAAAACTTTCCGGCCATGTATAACCTAAGATCAGCTTGACAAACAGTGCAGTGATAACTGCTGTGGCAGCAACGCCGAGCGTTGAAAGAAGGACGGATCTCACTGCGACATCTTTTGCGAGTGTCCATTTTAAGTTAAAACCACCATAAAACATGATGAACAGCAATGCAATCGAACAGACATTCTCTGCAAGCTTGTAGTCGCTGAACGGAATCTTGAAGATCCCATCGCTTCCAAACAACATGCCGATGAACATGAACAAGATCAATGCCGGCATCCCGAACTTTCCGGAAAATTTTTCTGCTAGTACGCAGAGCAGTATCACGGCAGCCACGAGCAGCAAGACAGCAGTCATAAATTCATCCCCTTTTCTTTTACTCCTTTTCCATCTATTATAATACTAACTTTTTCCGGCGAAATATGCAAGTTTAATCAAATAGGGAAATCTGATATTTTATGCGCCGGTATATTTTGTAGAAAATGACCGCAAAAAGGGACACGACCAGATAAAGTGTTGAGAGTGCG
>CAJUQU010000457.1 GCA_910588595.1 uncultured Lachnospiraceae bacterium
CATCAACATTGCAAACAATGCGATCAAGTTTACGGAGGCTGGGTATGTCAAACTTACGATTAAAATGATACAGATGACGGAGGCGGACATGGTGGAGCTGGCGGTCTCGATCCAAGATTCTGGTCAGGGGATCAAGCCGGATGATCTGAAAAAGTTATTTGGCTCTTTCCAACAGGTTGACACAAAGAAAAACAGAAACAAGGAGGGAACAGGACTGGGACTTGCGATATCCAAGCAGCTTGTGGAGAACATGGGCGGACAGATCGGGGTGAAGAGTGAGTATGGCAAAGGCAGCGAGTTCTATTTCAATATACCGCAAAAAGTGATCGGCAGTCAGCTTGCGGCAGCGATCAAGGAGGAGGCGATCGTCCATGAGCCGATCGTTGTGAGCGGCCGTATGGGGGATCAGCGCGTTCTGGCACAGATGAGAAATATAGCGGAAGGTTACGGTCTGCGTTATGTGGATTGTTATGAGGCGAGGGATAACAATGAGAAGGTCGATTTCTTCTTTGTGGATGAATCCATGTATCAGGAGCTGAAAGACGGGATCGAGAAATACTTTGTCTCAAATGGGACAGAACTGTGTGTGCTGCAGAATCCTATGAGGGAGACGGTGTGGAATGAACAGGTGACAGTTGTCAATAAGCCGCTGTATTCGCTCAATTTCTGTCAGGTGATCAACCATGAGACAACGGCGGCTTTTGTGTAGACCGACAACGTGATGAATTTTATCGCGCCGCAGGCGCAGATCCTGATCGTGGATGACAACGAGATGAATCTCAAAGTGGCAAAAGGTCTGCTGCAGCCATTGCAGATGAACATAGACACAGCCAGCTCCGGGAAGATGGCGATCGAGATGGTGCAGGAAAAGCGGTATCATATTGTCTTTATGGATCACATGATGCCCGTGATGGACGGCGTGGAGACCACGCAGAATATCAGAAAGCTTCCGGATGAGTACATTCAGAACATGCCGATCATAGCCCTGACAGCCAATGCGGTCATGGGGGCACGGGAAATCTTTAAGGAAGCGGGAATGAACGATTTTGTGGCAAAACCGATCGAGTTAAAGAATATCTGCAGCAAGATACGCGCATGGCTTCCCAAAGACCTGATCCATAAGATGTCCGAGCCTGTCACAGTGCAGGAACAGATATCAGAGCAGGACCTTCCGGTTATAGAAGGACTTGATGTCGCGGAAGGGATCAAGAATTCCGGCAGTCTGCAGCTGTTCACTAATTTATTGGGCGATTTTTACAAATTGATCGACCTCAAGTCGACAAAAATTGAAAATGTCTTGCAGACGGAATGATTCGCGATTATACTATAGAGGTACATGCATTGAAAAATACGGCACGCATGATAGGCGCGTTGGAACTCTCGGAGTTGTTTTATAAGATGGAGCAGTGTGGGAATGCGGAGGATCTGGAGACGATCACCAGAGAAAATCCTGCTATCATGGAGCTGTATAAAAGCTATAAACGAATACTGGAGCCGTATGGGAAGGCAAATGAGCAGGATAAAAAGGAAGTCCCTAAAAAGGAGATCATAGAGGCGCTTGACAAGATCAACACTGCCATGGACAGTTTTGATCTTGACGGCGCGGATGCGGCGCTCGCAGAGCTCGAAGAGTACAGGATTCCGGAGGAACTCAGCTCGTATATGGAGGAGCTGAGGGCTTATGTGGCGGATGTGGCGATGGAAGACGTCATGAATACAGGGAAAAAAATGATAGAAGTACTTGAGGATCTTACAGAATAAAAGGTGGAGGTTTATTATGCAAAAAGTATTGATTGTATCGGAGGTACAGAGTTATC
>CAJUQU010000458.1 GCA_910588595.1 uncultured Lachnospiraceae bacterium
GGACAAAGTGTGGCAGCAGTTTGCCGTCTGTCTGAATGACGCATTGGAGGGAGTCAATCCGCTGATCGGCAGGGAGGACGAGCTTGAGCGCACGATGCAGATCCTGTGCCGCAAGGAGAAGAACAATCCGCTTCACATCGGGGAGCCGGGCGTCGGCAAGACGGCGATCACCTACGGTCTTGCCCGTCTGATCGAGGAGGACCGGGTTCCCGGACCGTTAAAGGGCGCGCACATTTTTTCTCTCGATCTCGGTAGCCTGATCGCCGGGACGCAGTTCCGCGGTGATTTTGAGAAGCGCTTCAAGCGGGTGATGGACAGCATCAGCCGCGAGGAGAAGCCGATCGTCTACATCGATGAGATCCACAATATCGTCGGCGCCGGGGCGGTGAACGGCGGCGCTTTTGACATCTCAAATATGCTAAAGCCCTATCTGGCGGCGGGCAGCATCCGGTTTATCGGTGCCACGACATATGAGGAGTACAAAAAGCATTTCGAGAAGAGCAAGAGCCTGGTGCGCCGCTTTCAGAATATTGATATCAAAGAACCCGATATAGAAGACGCCACGCGCATTCTGGAGGGACTGAAAAAGAGTTATGAGAAGTTCCACGGGGTGACTTACAAAAAGGGCGTGATCGCATACGCAGTCAGCATGTCTGCAAAGTATGTCAATGAGCGCTGTCTGCCGGATAAGGCGATCGACCTGATCGACGAGGCGGGGGCTTACCGCCGGCTGCATCCGATCGAGCAGAAGACGCAGTCTGTCGGGAAAGAACTGATCGACGAGATCCTGTCCAAGACCTGTCAGATCCCGAAGCAGGTGGTTGAACACGACGAGATCGAGACGCTCGCAACACTTGAAAAGCGGCTGACGAACCGCGTCTACGGTCAGGATGAAGCGATCGCGCAGGTTGTCAATGCGGTCAAATTCTCGAGGGCAGGGCTTCTGGAGGAAGGAAAGCCGCTGGCAAGTCTGCTCTTTGTGGGACCTACGGGTGTCGGCAAGACGGAGATCGCAAGAAGTTTTGCGGACGAGCTGGGCGTGAAGCTGATCCGATTTGACATGAGCGAGTACGAGGAGAAACACGCAGTCGCAAAGCTGATCGGCTCACCGGCAGGCTATGTCGGCTATGAGGAGGGCGGACTGCTGACAGAGGAGATACGCAAGAATCCCCATGCGGTGCTGTTGTTGGACGAGATCGAAAAAGCTCACCCGGACATTTACAACATACTCCTGCAGGTGATGGACTATGCCACGCTCACGGACAATCAGGGCAGAAAAGCGGATTTCCGCAACGTGATCGTCATCATGACCTCCAACGCAGGGGCAAGCCGGATCGGAAAGCACGGGATCGGTTTTACAGGTCAGGATGTCAAGGCGGATGTGATCATGGAGGAGGTAAAGCGGATATTCCAGCCGGAATTCCGCAACCGTCTGAATAAGATCGTCGTTTTCCATGGCATGGACGATACGATGGCGGGACAGATCACAGAGAAGAAACTCGGGGAACTGCAGCGGATGCTGCTGGTGAAAAAAGTGGAGCTGTCGGTTGACACTGCGGCGAAAAAACTGCTGAAAAGAAAAGGGATCACGACGGAGTTTGGCGCAAGGGAGATCGACCGCGTGATCCAGGGTGAGATAAAGCCGCTTTTGGTGGACGAGATCCTGTTTGGCAGACTGAAAAAAGGCGGCAAATGTGAGCTGGCTGCCGCAGGTGACGGATTCCGGCTGGACTATCTGCAGGGGAAGCCCAAAAAGAGCAGATCGGAAGAGCACACGTCTGAACTCCAGTCACTGACAACCATCTC
>CAJUQU010000459.1 GCA_910588595.1 uncultured Lachnospiraceae bacterium
GCATACGAGTTGGTTGTCAGTGACTGGAGTTCAGACGTGTGCTCTTCCGATCTATACTGCCCTTCTGACGTGCACTCCTGTTCTCGAGCACTTCCGCTGATATCGTCGCCTTTCTTATACTGCTCTTCTGACGCGCGCTCCTGCCCTTGAAAACTATCACAGTATTCCATTGCAGTCTGATATGCTTTCCGCAGCTGCAGGAACATTTCCGGATCTTCCTCCGGATGATACCGGTGTGTCTGCCGCGCATAGGCTTTTTTTATAGCAGCGGCATCACGACTCGGTTTGATCCCCAATATTTCCCAAATATCTCCCATCTTTTTGTCTCCTTGTTCGTGAGCGTGTTTGAAAAGTGCCTTATTCTTCTTCACGGTTTTTTGTCGTCATCGTCCTCCCAGAAATCCGTGTCCAGCGGATCTGCATACAGATAGATTTCCAGCGCTGCCAGCTGCCTTCGCATCTCACGGCGGATTTTTTCCATCCGGATCAGGTCTCCGCCCCCGCCATTCTGACCCGAGCTTTGGAGGCAGTTCTGATCAAAATACCAGATCAGATCCGCAATCTGTTCCCGGCATTCCCCGGTCGTCTGAGCATATAAACGCTTCGCCGTCTCCAACAGCAGCTGATCCTCCTGACTGCCTACGGCAGCCAGCTGAATCTGCGAAACCCGTTCGTACGCTTCCTGAAGCGCCCCCTCTCCGGGCTGAAAACGGGGATTGAGTATCATGCGGTCGCGGTAATCCCCGCCGCTGCTCCTGGCACTGACATGGAGAATCCCATCAATGTCATATGTAAAAGTGACTGTGGCGTACTGCTGTCCCGCCCTCCCCGGCGGAACCCTGACTTCCAGCTCCCCAAGCTTTAGGTTGTCCGAGGCATAATATCCCTCTCCCTGATAGATCTCAAAGCGCAGTTTCTGCTGATCGTCGGAGAGCGTATAAAAATTGTCCTGGCGGCTTGCCGGAAGCATGCTGCTTCGCTGGATCAGAAAAGCCATATGGGGATTTCTGTCCATGACATCATTGTAGGTCGCCACTCCCAGCGAAAACGGGCACACATCTGTCATCACCAGATCCTGCAGCCCCTGCGCGCGCTCCTTGATCCCCGCGCAGAGTCCCACCCCCAGCGCTACCATCTCATCCGTGCCGGCACACAGGGAAGGGCGCCGACCGAACAGCTCTTCCAGATAATCGCAAAATACGCCAAGCTGCGCCGAACCGCCAACCAGGACAACATCGCTGATCCTGCCTGCGCGCTCCCTGTCTTTCATGGCACGGGAAATGACCGCCCTGACTTTTCGAAAGATCGGCTCGCACAGCCGCCGCAGCAATGCCTCATCCAGTGTCAGGCTGTATCTGTCCGCACCCAGTCTGAGGATCATGGATCTCTCTGCCGTCTCCTTCTCCTGCGACAGGGCAATCTTGGCTGCCTCCGCCTGCCTGTAAAGCGATGACAGCGCAGACGGATCCAGCTTTTCCATCACCAGACCATTCTGCTCACAGAAATGAGCCACGACCGCCCTGTCAATATCATTGCCGCCCAGATGGTTATCCCCGGCGATCGCCGTAATCTCTATGATGTTTTCAAAGCATTCGACAATACTCACATCCAGTGTGCCGCCGCCAAAATCGATGACCAGCAGCTGGCTGTCGTCCTGCATCTGTGTGCTGCAGCGGTAGTACAGGGCGGCGGCAGAAGGTTCGTTGATGAGGCGCTTTACCGTCAGCCCTGCCAGCTGTGCCGCCAGCTTGGTGGCA
>CAJUQU010000460.1 GCA_910588595.1 uncultured Lachnospiraceae bacterium
GCAGTTACTTTGTCATCAACAAAGGGCGGCAGTACGGGAAGACGACGACGTTAAACGCGCTGGAAAAGTATTTAAAGGACGAGTACATTGTTCTGGCGCTTGATTTTCAAGAGGTTGAGACGGGAAATTTCGCAGATGGAGTAATCTTTTCACAGGCTTTTGTCAGGAAGCTTTCCATGGCGATCCGGCGGATTGAGGCGGAGGACAGGGAGCAGCTGAGGAAGATGCTGCAGGATTTCGGGAGTGATCCTGCTGGCGGCGGATTGGATGAGCTTTTTGAGTGTTTAAGCGGTATGTGTGAGAACAGCTCCAGACCGATCGTACTGATGATCGATGAGGTGGACAGCGCATCAAACAATCAGGTGTTCATCGACTTTCTGGCGCAGCTTAGGGGATATTACCTGAAACGCGATAAGATGCCGATCTTCCACGCGGTGATCCTGGCGGGCGTATACAATGTCAAGAATCTGAAACTGAAACTGCGCTCCGAGACGGATCACCAGTACAATAGCCCATGGAACATAGCGGCTGATTTTGATATCGAGATGAGCTTTTCGGCGGAGGAGATCGCGGGCATGCTCGCGGAGTATGAGGCGGACTGCCAGACGGGCATGGATGTCCGGGAAGTGGCGGAGGAGATATTCCGGTATACATCGGGCTACCCCGTGCTGGTCTCGTCGATATGCAAGTATATCGATGAGAAGCTTCCTGACAAAGAGATGCAGGGGGCATGGTCAAGAGCAGGGATCGAGAAGGCTGTGAAGAGGATCCTGACCGACAACACGCCGCTGTTTGAGAGCATGATCCGGCATCTCGACGACTATCCGTCGATGAAGCAGATGTTCCACGCGATGCTGTTTCAGGGAAGTGAGTTCTCGTATAACCCGGATACGAAGGAGATCAATCTTGCGTGCATGTTTGGCTATGCGGATGACAGGGATGGAAAGGTGCGGATCGCAAACCGCATTTTTGAGACGCGGCTGTACAATTATTTTCTCTCGGAGGAGGAACTGTCGAGCGTGATCGGAAATATGGCACAGCGCGACAAGAGCTATTTTATCCATGACGGACATCTTGATATGGATATGACACTGAAAAAATTTGTGGAATATTTTGCAGAGATCTATGGCGCAAACGATGACAGGTTCGTCGAAGCCAACGGGCGGAAAATCTTTCTGATGTTCCTGAGACCGATCATCAACGGGACTGGAAACTACTACATCGAGGCGCAGACGAGGGATGCGAGGCGCACGGACGTGATCGTGGACTATCTCGGCGAGCAGTTTGTCATCGAACTGAAAATATGGCACGGAGCAGAGTACAATGAGCGGGGCGAGAGACAGCTTGCGGAATATCTGGAGTATTACCACAAAGAGAAAGGGTATCTGCTCAGTTTTAATTTTAACAAAGAGAAAGAGACCGGCGTGAAGGAGATCGTGTTTGGAGAGAAAGTGATCGTGGAGGCAGTCGTGTAATCTGGCGCGGACAAATGTACGGGAACGGCGGAAGATGGATATGGCAGGTGCGACGGAGATTCCAGGAGACGATCATTTCAAAGGGAGGAAAATGTACATGAGGCGCAGATTCAATACGGCGGGTTCCTGCAATCCGCAGAGACATTACATGGTGGATCTCGATGCGCGGTTGAGACGGATCAAAGAGGACTATGTGGACGAGGGCAGTTACTTTGTCATCAACAAAGGGC
>CAJUQU010000461.1 GCA_910588595.1 uncultured Lachnospiraceae bacterium
AATGTACGTGAATGACCTGGAAAAAACCCGGGATTTTTTTGTGAACTATCTCGGGGGCATATCAAACGATGGCTACCACAACGTGAAAACAGGCTTTCGCTCTTATTTTATCAGTTTTGAAGACGGCGCAAGACTTGAAATCATGACAAAGCCCGAAATGGACGACGCTGACAAAGGATTGTCCAGAACAGGCTATGCCCATATCGCATTCAGCACGGGAAGCAAAGAGCAGGTCGACGCGCTCACACAGCGCCTGGAATCCGACGGCTATGAAGTGATCAGTGGTCCGAGAACCACAGGTGACGGCTATTATGAGAGCTGCATCGTAGGGATCGAGGGCAATCAGATCGAGATCATCGTCTGACCAGGATAATTTTTTGACAAAGACGAAAAGTAAGGAACTTTCGTTCCTTACTCCGCCTCCCGCAGCTGCTCGACAATGCTGCCCTGATTCCATACCTTGTCTGTCATCGCCGAGATGCACACTGCCAGCAGCAAACATACGACAGAGGTCAGGACTGCCGGGACGATCGTGAATGTGTACTTCATATACCACGCACTTTCCGCTATCGCCTGCACCAGCGTGAGCGACAGCACTGCACTGAGCGCGATCCCGACCACTCCTGCAAGAACCGCATAGCAGATTCCCTCGTAGACGACCAGCCTTTGCAGCTGTCTCTGTGTCATGCCGATGCTGCGCATGGACGCAAACTCCTTCTGCCTTGCGATCACGCCAGTCAGGATCATATTGATCAGGTTCAGTATCCCGATCCCTCCCAGGATCAGCGAGCTCACCAGTCCGACCATCCTGTACATATCCTGGAATTCCTTGAATTCCTCTTCCGCGGTCAGTCTTGTCTGCACGGACAATCCGCTATACTGTGCGATCGCGCCGACCTGCTCATTGATCTGATCGAACATCCCCTCCGCCGCATTGAACAGACAGTGGATCGGCTGCTGCATGTGCGGGAACTTCTCCCGAAAGACCGGCTCCGCAAAACCGATCGCCTCATAGCTTCCATGGCTGTAGCTCTGCAGTGTGGCGCTCGGCATACCCACCACCGCCAGCACGGTATACTCCTGCGTGTCACCGCCGATCTCAGCCACGATCACGTCACCCGCATGATAATACTGCGCATGATAGACATACGCTCCCCGGTCATCGAGATATCCCACCATCACGATGTAGTTTCCGCTGCAAAGTTTTTCATAATCTATGCTGCCTTCGATCACCTGTCCCAACGACAGTGCATACGCGTCAAGTCCGTAGATCATGCTGTCCTCAATGAAACTCATGTCACTCTGCAGGTCTTTTTGTCCATTGATGCTCTTTATCTTTGCCTGCTCCTCCAGTTCAGAAGTGCGCTGGTCTTCCGGCAGCATATTGCAGTAGACCAGCCCGAACTCCTCCACTCCCTCGATATTTCTCAGGTTCTCCACGACCTGCTCCGGCACGATTTTTGTATAATTGTCTATCATATATTTGTAAAAATCTGCGCTGCGCACGTCAAAATCGGTGATATTCCCCCTGCGGATAAACGTCTCTTCATCCATGCTCCAGGCATAGTTCAGCACACTGTTGAGCAGCACCGCGCTGAACGAGATGGACAGCACCACCAGCACCGTCTTTCCCCTGTTACTGCTCAGATTCCCAAGCGCCATCGACATGATCCGGTGGCTGGAATCCATG
>CAJUQU010000462.1 GCA_910588595.1 uncultured Lachnospiraceae bacterium
CGGTCTGTTCGCCCTCGTAGACTTTGTGCGTGTAGGCATCCGTCCACTGTGCCCCCCTGGGCAGATAGATCGTCCTGCTGTCCGCACCTGCCTCCATGACGGGCGAAACGAGCAGATCCGGTCCGAACATGTAGGAATCCTCCACCTCCCAGCTTGCCGGATCCTCCGGGAAATCATAGAACAGCGGGCGCATCACCGGCGAACCGTTCTCGCTTGCCTGCTGCATACATGTGCGGATATACGGTCTCAGATTCTCCCTGATAAATAGATATTTCTTCAGGATCTCATAGTTGTCCTCGCCAAAGCTCCACACCTCATTGTCCTGTCCGCTCGTCAGCTGGCGCACGCCGTTTCGGAATTCCTGCTCGCGCTCATGCCACGGGGAACGCTCTCCGTGCATGCGGAATACCGGGCAGAATGCGCCCCACGCAAACCAGCGCACCAGGAGCTCCCGAAACGCTGGATCGCTGATGTCACCGCCCAGAAATCCTCCGATGTCGGAAGTCCACCACGGGATCCCGGCAATCCCCATATTCAATCCCGCCTGCAGCTGCTCTCGCATCGCGCGGAACGAGGAATAGATATCTCCCGACCATGTGAGCACGCCGTATTTCTGGCTCCCTGCCCACGCACAGCGCACAAGGCTCATGATATCCGTCTCGCCCTCCGCCCGGAGTCCGTCATAGAACCCCTTCGCATAGCCCACAGGATACGTGTTGGTGCACTGCAGCGCCGGTCCTGCATAGTAGCGGTAATTGTCAAAGTCATACGGTCCGTACTCCGGCTCCGCCTCGTCGAGCCAGAAGCAGCGGATCCCGTACCTGTAATAATTTTCCCTGCAGCGCTCCCACACATACTTCTGTGCGCCGGGGTGCGTCGCATCGTAAAACACAGTATTCCCCATCCAGGTCATGTGATTCTGGTTCCCGCGGTCTGCGTTCACCAGATAGCCCATGTCGCTCATCCTGCCAAAATTCTCGCTCCGCTCATCGACTGTCGGCCAGACTGACACGACCGTCTCTATGCCAAGCTCCTTCAACTCCCTGACCATCGCCTCCGGATCCGGCCAGTCAAGCGGCTCGAACTTGAAATCGCCCTGCATCGTCCAGTGGAAAAAGTCGATCACGATCGCATCCATAGGAAGCCCGCGTCTCTTGTGCTCGCGCGCAACTGCCAGCAGCTCATCCTGCGTGCGGTAGCGAAGTTTGCACTGCCAATAGCCAAGCCCGTACTCCGGCATCATCGGCGTCCGCCCCGTGGCGAGGGAGTACTGCGCTTCGATCTCGGCGGGCGTGTCCCCTGCGGTGATGAAATAATCCAGCTTTTTCGTGCTCCTCGCATGCCACTCTGTCTTGTTTGTGCCGAATGTGGCTGTACCGACCGCCGGGTTGTTCCAGAAGAATCCATACCCCCTGCTCGACACCATGAACGGCACGCTCGCCTGTGAATTTCTGTGCGCCAGCTCGAGCACCGCGCCTTTCTTGTTCAGGTTTTTCTCCTGATACTGCCCCATGCCGAAGATCTTCTCGTCGTCAAACGCCTCGAACCGCGCAGTCAGCTCAAAGTCCGATCCGCCCTGGAGCGGTCTCAGCTCCCTCGCCACGACCCGGAGCGGCACACAGTAGCGGTTGATCCTGTCGC
>CAJUQU010000463.1 GCA_910588595.1 uncultured Lachnospiraceae bacterium
ACAGCAAGTTCATAATAAATGATGTCGTTTGGAAACCTTCGTGAAACAACCCTGGTACCCGCAGTAAAAGTACTTGACCTGAGACTGGTATGTATCTATAATTGTACTCATGAATATATACGCTAAAGAGAGGTGACAGACTGAATGCAGTTTTGGAAAGCCCATTACAGAGATGCGTTTCATGATACAGCCATAAAAATAATAAACACAGAGGAAGATTACATCACTGAACCACTTTCATTCACTCTGGACAATATAACCTTTTGTGGATCAAGCCCCGGTGACTTCCACCTCAAAGACAATACACAATATGGAGAGGCAAGCAAAAAGTTTTCTTTGCTAAAATGGGGAGGACATTATCATGAATTAAATATTACTTCGCCATATATCTATGATTTGCAGGAATATGAATTAGAAATTGAGATACCACTAAACGTTTTTAGAAAACAGGATGAATGTCTTAGTACAGGAGTTCTTTTTCTCTCGTTCAAATATATCGAGCCTGATATGTCAAAACCCCACTGCATCCAGTGGTGCGACGATATAAGAGTATATCGTGGTGATGTGATTGTACAAGAGTTTTCACTTTCAGTAGATGGGAGATGTTATAAAAGCGCCAAAAAAACTTTATGGTTTGAATCCGCATTAAAAGATATTTGCAGGCAGATGAAAGATGATTATTCCATAAAGTGCTGCTTTACCTGTCAATATTCCGATTATTCGCCTTGTGGCAGTGATGATTATGGCAGTATGCTCTGTTTTTGCCGTCATAAAAGCGATTGCTTAAAAGTGAACAGTAAAGACGATTTTTTCTCTTTTCTTGCAGGGAAAGATTTTGATGGACGGCAGGAAACATATCTATGTAAACACTATTGCCCGCGCAACAAAGCATGTGGTTATCGAGGATTTGTAGATGGGATAGACTGAAACAATCCAAAACATCCAGTATAATCTCCCTCCCCTGCTAAATGCGCCCGGAAACCATTATGGCAGGCTGTTCTGGCTTTTGCCATTACAGGTACTAGGGCAGTCGTTCCCCATAAAGCACGGTCAGCTGGTTCAATACCCTGTCCCAGTTCCTGTAACACTGCGTCCATTTTTAACTACATTTCCACTTGCAGATAAAGCATCTTTTCCAGTGCTCTGTACGTGCCCGAAATTAAATGCGTTTCAGAAAATGCTCATATTCTTTCGCGAAATAGGCAAAACTACCGCCAAACTCCAATGCAGCAACTTCTTTCTCTAATTCCTGAAGAAACCTTGCGATAACTTCACGGTATTCTGCAATATTCCGCGTTTGTACCAGGTTTGTGTCGGCTGCAGTGACAGTCTGTGTAAGTGCACGGATGGTTTGACGGTTGATCCGTTCCGATTCGAGAGCGAATTGCGACGATAATATTCTGCTTTGGAAAAGGATATCGTCAATACGCTTTTTGGCAAGTGCATGTTCGTACTGACCGCCGTTTGGTTTTGTCAATCTCATGAAACGCTCATACTCACTGCACAAAGCTTCACATTCATGGCAGGCCGCATGCAAAGTCTCTGCGTATTTCATCATATTATCGGCGG
>CAJUQU010000464.1 GCA_910588595.1 uncultured Lachnospiraceae bacterium
TTCGGAAATTTTTGAAGCCTTATAGAACAAGGGGTTCGAGTTTCCGAGAGCACACCTGCAGATTATGGGGTGAAGCCTGTTACAGGAAACTGCGGATCAGCCGGGTGCCAAACCGGGTGGATGTCGTATTGGCAATGAACCTGAAGAAAGGATAATGACGGGTTTGCAGATGTACAGGAAAACCTGAAAATGAAATAAGATCAACATGAGGAGACAATATGAGAAATAAGGTACTGATTATCGATGACGCGGAGTTTAACCGCGAGATGCTGACAGAGATACTCGAGGGGGAATATGAGATCCTTGCGGCAGAGGACGGGCAGAAAGGGACCGATCTGCTTGTACAGCATGAGTGCGAGGTATGTGTGGTGCTTCTTGACCTGGTCATGCCGGTCATGGATGGCTTTGAAGTGATGCGGATCATGGAACAGAGAGGTTATCTCAAGCATATACCAGTGCTGGTGATCAGCGGCGAGACTGCGGTGGATATCGAACGCAAGTGTTTTGACTACGGTGTGACGGATTTTATCAAGAAGCCGTTTGACAATGAGACGGTGCTTCGGCGCGTGCGGAATATGGTTGATCTGTTCACGTATAGGAACTGTCTGGAGGAGCGGGTGGAGTCCCAGACGCTCACATTAAAGCGGCAGTATGAGATGATCTGCAAGCAGGCGGAGGTGTTAAAGCAGCGCAATGAACAGATCACGGATATTCTGGCGGAGGTTGTGGAGAGCAGGAATCTCGAGAGCGGAGAGCACGTAAAACGTGTGAAGACCTACACGAAGATCCTGGCGCAGGAGCTCATGAAGCGCTATCCTGAATATGGGCTCACGGACGAGGATGTGCGCATCATCGAGTCGGCGAGTGCGGTGCACGATATCGGAAAGATCGCGATACCGGACAATATCCTGCTAAAGCCGGGGCGCCTGACGGATGAGGAGTTTGAGTGCATGAAATCGCACACGGTGCGCGGCTGTGAGGTGCTCGACCATATCGAAGGTGTGTGGGATGACCGCTACAGGAAATATGCATACACGATCTGCAGGCACCATCATGAGCGCTTTGACGGCAGGGGGTATCCCGACAAACTTGCAGGTGATGCCATTCCGATCGAGGCGCAGATCGTGTCGGTTGCAGACGTGTATGATGCGCTGATCAGTGAGCGCTGTTACAAGAAAGCATTCACGAAAGAACAGGCGTTTAGCATGATCACGAACGGCGAGTGCGGCACGTTCTCGCCGAAGCTGATGGACTGTTTCCAAAATGCCAGAAAGACCATGGAAGGTGTGTCGCGGGAGGATATGATATAATTTGAGGGATGCTTTACTGGTCTGGCAGAGTGAAGTGATATAGATTTCAGGGAAAAGAAAAAGAGGCTGTTTCGGCAGCCTTTTTGTATTTGGCAGTATGGCGGAAAAATTGCATGAGATAATGTAGTAAAAGATATTGACATTTACCCTACAAGGGTATAGTATAATACAATGCAGAGGTGTATGGAAGTCCAGCTAAGAAATGTCAATAGGTAAAATAAAAAATGTTTAAAAAGTTTTT
>CAJUQU010000465.1 GCA_910588595.1 uncultured Lachnospiraceae bacterium
GTCTATTTCTCCGATTGTAAATTTCATATGCGCAGGCATATGAAATTGGCAAAAAGCTTCGCCGTAGTAAATTGCGGGAGATCAGCAGGGGTGTGAACAGTGAGTGCCATAATTTGTGTGTATATAATGTAACGAAAGACAAAAATCAGCCGATATATATGATATATATTTTTCTATACAAAGCCCCAAGGGGGCGGTGGGATATATAAGTAAAATGGATTTTACAAGTTTCTAAGGAATTGTAAAGTGGAATCACTACAGTTCTTAAGACCACAGGGAGGTGGCACAAGTGAATAGAAGACGAGAACTTGCCCTGCAGAGGGTTTCCCGCATAGGAAACATTGCGGCGACGGATAATATCTCACAGAACACGAAGTACAGGAGCAGTCAGACCGGTGATCGGATCCAGACGAATACGATCGAGGCGGCGCTGGGCACCTACATGATGCGCGGCACTGAGATCTATGACCTGCGCGGAGAGGACACCTACACCCACGGCTATGGGGAGTCCGGCTCCAATGCACAGGGACAGCTTTCCCGGCAGATGAAGGAGTATCTGTCCATGGCGTCTGCGGAGGAGAGCCAGCTGGCGAACGCCAAATCCGATCTGGAGCGCCGCGTCGCAGAGCACATCAACATCAGGAAGTTTGAGGAGGCGCTCGCGAAGGATCCAAGCGCGCAGTACCAGCTGAGCAGATACCACAAGAATGGAGAGGAGACAGACTTTGACAGGCTTGACGCGAATCGCTGTTCCGGTTTTTTGCTGTACTCCTACAACAAAAAAGGCGTGCACAGCGTTCTGGGAGAGCATCTGAGCTTTGCAGGCTATGACACGGTTGGAAATGGCGGGAATCTGGCGCAGCTCAGATCAGTCTGACGCGTATAAACGTCCATCTGCGGTATGAGATATGAGAAGATCTCGGCGCAAGGCAGTGTGCTGCCTTTTGCGTCCGAGATCTTCTTTTTTGCAGTCGGGCAGGCAGACGGTGTCAGATCCTTTTTGTTAGCTGTTTTGGTTTTGTTCTGATCGAAGTTTGCGCTCCTGCTCTGCCTGAATGTCCTCAAATGCAGAGAGCAGGGGCGCTTCTCTGGAACCGTTGAAAGTGCGTGCGGTATAATTGGCAGTGATCTTGATGACGGTTCCCGACAGCGTCAGGACACCGATCAGGTTCGGGATCGCCATCAGCCCGTTAAA